>CAMOEK010000075.1:0-11432 GCA_946612125.1 uncultured Lachnospiraceae bacterium
ATAACAGAAGACGGCACCATGCTCGCAGCTGGGCGTGAGATAATAGAGAATGAAACAGAAAGTGATAAGGAGGTAAAATAATGGCAACATTTCCTACACCGCATATTAATGCTACACCTGAGGATTTTGCTAAGACCGTGCTGATGCCGGGCGATCCGTTAAGATCAAAGTTTATTGCAGAGAATTTTCTGACGGATGCAAAGCTCATCAATAATGTGAGAGGCGTACAGGGCTATACGGGCACCTATGACGGACACAGGGTGAGCGTTATGGCCAGTGGAATGGGTATCCCTTCGATAGGCATATACAGCTACGAACTGTATAATTTCTTTGGCGTGGAGAATATCATCCGCATCGGATCCACAGGATCCATCAACATGAATGTTAAGGTAAGGGATCTGGTATTTGCTATGGGAGCTTCCACCAATTCCAATTACGCAAGGCAGTTTGAACTGCCCGGCACATTTGCCCCTATAGCGGATTACGGACTGTTAAAGACGGCTATAGAAAAAGCGGATGAAGTGGGCGCACGCTATCATGTGGGCAATATCCTTTCTTCGGATACTTTTTACGATGCTCAGGAGGATGCCAATGAGCGTTGGATAAAGATGGGAGTCCTCTGCATAGAGATGGAGACGGCCGGACTTTATATGAACGCGGCAAAGGCCGGAAAGAAGGCTCTGGGCATGTTTACGGTATCTGATCATATACTGAGCGGTGAAGCGCTTTCTGCCGAAGAGAGACAGAACAGCTTTACCCAGATGATGGAAGTGGCACTTAAGACTGCAGCTGCGCTTGACAGCTGATCATTATGTTTTGATCTTGGGGGATATATTGACGAAGAAACTTTGTAATTAGTAGATTTCTTACATTAAAACCCTTGTATTTTGTGGCCGTCTTAGGTATAATCACTATATGTGCTTATGACGGCCTTTTTGATTGGCTAAAAGCTTCCTTCAATTTTGGAACACGGAGGTTACGTTTTTTTATGAAAGAACTCATGCTGATGTATCACCCTGTAAAGAAAGAGGTACGATTCTGCGGCAGGTTCAAAGGTGAATTTGTGGAAATACCTTATGAAGAATGCCCGCGCCTGCAGAAATACGGACCCGGGACGGAATTTCTTCTTCAGAATCAGGGTAGCCGTTTCTTTGACGATATATGGGAACAGTTCAATAAAGATAATGTCAACATAACCTTTAAGGGTACCAAGATCGATTATGAGGATCTGCAGAAGAAGGTCCAGGATTATAATGATACGAAGGGCAAGCAGATATTTAAGGTAGCTGATTATGTGGAGCTGCCAAGCGTTTCGGAAATATACGACCAGATCCTTGAATTTTGCGATGAGACAATAGAACGTTTCGAGAAGGAGCTTAAGAGCAACGAAACAAAGCAGATGTTCCACAAGCGCCGTGTTCAGTTTGAGGAACGTAAAGAAGCACTGAATAATAACGAAGTCAATCTTTGCCTGGTAGGAACATATTCGGCAGGCAAGTCAACCTTTATAAATGCGATCATAGGAAAGCGTATCCTTCCCGAGAGCATCAATTCCGAAACGGCTAAGATGTTCAAGATCCGCAATGAGAGCAGGCCCAGGGTTTCTTTTGCAGTACACACCACCAGGGAATCAAGGCCGGATTTCGTGCAGGTTGTCTGGAATGACGCTATTGGCCAGTTTGAAGTACAGCGCGGCCTTGGAAATATTGAGGAACATATCAGGCGCATGCTCGAGCTTGAATGCAGCGCTGTTGCGGAGCTTGGTCTTCGCCAGCACGAGCAGCTTTGCCGTATTCTTAAAAAACTTAACGATGTGCCCAATCACGAGCAGAAGGATGGTTCGGGCTTCATCGGAGGCATAATAGAGGTGGGCTTCCCTATCCCCCTGTGCAAGAATATCAACTTTACATTTTTTGACACTCCGGGAACGGATTCCAATTCCAGTGAGCATCTGCTCATTTTAAAAGAAGCCCTGCAGCATCAGACCAATTCCATCCTTATTGTAATTTATGAGCCTACGAAGATGGAAGGTACCGGTAATTCGGTGCTCTACAAGCTCATCGGCGGCTTTAAAGACGGTAAGAAGAATGAAGCAGGCGTGTCCATAGATCTGGACCGTTCTTTCCATGTTATAAATCAGGCGGATACCAAAGGCAGCAAGGACCTTAAGCTTCTGCGTAATAAGAAGGTTGTGGTATCGCTTAAGGAAGAAGATAAGATCTATGATGAAGAGGATATGGAGATCGATCTTGCCAGCGCAAGACTCTTCTTTGTCTCTTCAAAGGCTGCATATATCAGTAAGGCTATCGAGTCCAATGTGGATCTTGAAGATGAGCGTACCTGGCTGGCAAATCATAAGAGTGAGATAAATAATGAGCCTACACGCGATCCCTTCACCGAAAATCCTACGGATATATCTTCGGACAGCGGTATTTTTTACAGATATGATAAGCTCGCCGATGCTGATTTTGAAACTAAGCAGCTGCTCATCGACTGCGAGAAAGCAGCGGATGCCTGCGATAATTCTCTTGAGGGTGTTATACACAGGATATATATCAACTCCGGCATGTATGCTATCGAGCAGGAGATCATAAAATATGCCCAGAAGTATGCGCTGGCTGTTAAAGCGAAGGGGCTTTATGACGGTATAGAAGGACTTATCGATTTCATACGTACGGATTACGAGGCGATAGAAAACCAGGCCCGTCTTTCAAAGGAGCATATCGAAAAGAATATCGAGATAATGAAGACCAGCATGGTGCAGGATATCGAAGCTGCGCATGAGGAATTTGTAGCACGCATTACGGATGATTCTCTTGAGACTCAGGTTGAGGAGATCAAGGAACTGGTGCGCCAGATAGAGCAGCGTCAGGAACTGGCAAGCAGGCAGGCCGATAAGATGCAGTGGATAGCCCTTAAGCCCGAGATCTTCGAAAAGAAGAATACCATCATCATAAGCGAGCTTAACAGATATCTGCAGGAGATCGATGATTATTATAAGAAGATCCGTGGCGACATCCTGGCATCACAGGTCAGCGAACTTAAGGATATCATAGTTAAGAAGATCAAGGAATATAAGGGCATAGATGAAGAGCTGATAAGAAGAATTGCCAACATCTCTGATACCGAGATACCGCCTTCGGAGCTGAATGCGCTGAAGATGAATGATTACATCAATGAGCAGAAAGCGATCCTGATCTTTAATACCATGGATAAGAAAGCGTATAAGAGAGACCTGGAACGCGCTTTCAATGCACAGACGGTTGAGCAGTTTGTAGCATATAAGGAAGAGGTCATCAAGGTGGCACAGCAGCGTACGGCTCAGATGGTTGAAGAGTTCAGAAACAATATCGATACGATCTCCGGAAGTCTGGAGCTTTTGATCAAGGATGAGAGCAGAGCGATCGAAGAGCAGAAGAAGGCCAAGGAAGTTCTTGATATGATAGGGGCTCAGGACGAGGCACTGAATAAAAGGATATGGTCTGAAGAATAATAAACAGCTCATCCCTCTTTTACGGCAGCGTTGTGGTAACAACGATCTCAGTAAAAGGGGGATTTTTTATTGTAAAAATGTAAGGTTAAGCATAATTGACGCAGCAGGCGCCTGATTGTATAATGATAATGTTCCGGCAGCTAAGCAGGTTTACTTCAAGCCATTGACGTTGAAGATGCGGGTTCGACTCCCGCCATGGCTTCGGCCGTGTAGCTCAACGGCAGAGCTTCAATGACCTTAATCTGTTGATATCGCCGGGAAAAAGCCGGCAGCTAGACGGGTTTACTTCACAGGTGGCCGATCTAATCCGTCGATATCGCCGGCTTTATTTAAGGAGAGACAATATGAAGGATATTTTTAAACGGTTTTTGTTTAATAAACACATACTTGTCCACTATGTGAATTATGGAAAAGAAAACAGTTTTGAGACAGCCTTTGCGCTGGCTAATTTTTTTAATATACGCATTACAAGGGGGCAGGAGCTGGCAGAGCGTTATATGATCCATTTTGCTTCCGAAATGCTGGGCGTTGATATTCCGGAGCCTTTCTACAGGGGCTTTCCTTCAAGCGTAAGACAGTTGAGCAGAGATCAGCTTATTTACGATCAGATGCTCCATTATTTCAGAACATACGGCAGCGGCAATTTTACGGAGGCCGGATACTCTGTTTTTGAGGAAAAATTTGAAAGGGCAGCTTTTAAAGAAAACTGTGAGATAAAAGAGTTTGAGATAGTCGATGAGGCTGAAGCGGTGAAGCTTCTTAAGCAAGCTGCGGATGATATGCTCATGGGGAGCAGACCGCTTAATGAGATGCAGCTGGAATTTCTGGTCGAAATGCGCAGGGAATATGATCATAAGATAGATCGCTGCGCTTCAAAGAATACGGCGATAAGGCTGCTGATCGCGTTGCGGGACGTTGATATTGCGCGTTTTATATCGCTTTCGGATGTTATCAAACTGGTAGATGAACTGCTTGTTTCGGATTACTATTTTAATGATACACGCAAGCTTAATCTCAGAAATAAAGACAGAAAGTTTATAGAAAAGATACTTGATAATAAGCTTTCGGACAAGCGCTGCAGATGGCGTGACTGCTATGAAAAAAAGGCATTGTGGAGCGGACTGCTGCATCATATCCACTATAAAGCCAAAAGTGAAAACGGAAAACTGTTTGTGGAGTCCATGCGCGGAGATGAGAACAGATCGGTTTATTCCGTTTTTGAAGCGGCAATGGCTGCCGGAGATATACGCCGGGCAATAGATTTGCTGAAGGAAGGCAAAGGCAGCGGAGCGCTGCTTAGAAATCTTGAGTATATTATCAGCCGAATAGAAGATCCTTCGGACCTGACATATCTCTTAAACGAATCTGCTACCGACAATACTATAATACTGCTGCAGCTCCAACAGAAATATGCTGCGGCTAAAAGACCGGGTGTGAGCAGGGAATTCACTTTTGTGCGCAACAATCTGATAAGGACGCATAAGGAGAGCGACAGGGAGATTAAAAAACGCCGTTCTGTGATAAGCGAAGGGCAGGCAAAAACTGTCAAGGCTTATGTGGATGAGAAACTTGATAAGCTGCTGAGGGGCAGGCTGGGCAGGGTTTATGTTGACACGCTCATGAAAAACTATGCATTGCCGCTTCAGGAGAGCAGCGGCCGATCGGGCTACGGAGTGCTGGCAAAAGGCAGCCGCCTTAAGATAGAAGATGGAAAAAAGATAAGAGCTTTTACTTATTGGGAAAAGGTTGATGATATAGATCTTTCTGTGATCGGACTGAAAGAGGATGGCAGCGCGATGGAATTCTCATGGAGAACCATGGCTTCCAAACAATCGGATGCTATAGTATTTTCAGGGGATGAAACCAGCGGATATGCAGGCGGCTCGGAGTATTTTGATATTGATGTTGAAATGTTCAGGATAGAATATCCGGATATCAGATATCTGATATTCTGCGATAATGTTTATTCTAATGTGACTTTTGACAGGTGCATGTGTAAGGCGGGGTATATGCTGCGTGATCTGTTTGACAGCGGAGAGATATATGAACCCAAGACGGTTCAGACGTCTTTTCTGGTAAATGGCAAGAGCATATTTGCGTATCTGTTTGGTATCGATCTAAAAGAGCGGGAATTTATGTGGCTTAACTTAAGCAGCAGCAGAAGGACCATCGTGGCGGGAGATACTTCCATGAGCTTTTTGCTGGATTACTTTAAGATAACCGACACCATGAATGTATATAGATTCTTTGAGCTTATGGCACAGGAACTTGTTGAGGATCCTGAGCAGGCAGAGCTGATAGTATCGGATAGAATAAAGCTTGCAGAAGGGGATAAAAGGAAAGTGATCCACAGTTATGATCACGAAAAGCTTATCACATTGATGGAAGGAAGGATCGAATAGAAAAAAGGGGCGTATGGATAGCGCCCCTTTTTCATTGATATTAGTTTTTTTAATCAAAGGTGAATCTGTCAAATTCGGCGATAACGCCCTCTTCATCCGAAATGAATTCAAAGTAAACAGCATGCTTGCCTATCACGCCGCAGTTTAATGCAGCGGTGATCTCATTTACGCTGCTTTCTGCGGTAAAGCAGGCGATCACACGGCCTCTGTAGGAATCAATGCGTACTTTTACGAGCATATCCTTATGTTCGCCCAGAACAACGCTTACTTTAGCGGGAGTATTGTTTCCGAACTGCAGATAACGGAAGCCTACGGTTGTACCGCTGCTGATGCCTGCAACGGGAGAGGATATATCGTCACGCTCTTCGTATACGGGCTGTATGTAAGCGCGTGTCTTACTGCCGTATATATGGCAGGCATAGCCTGCAGAGATCCATTTGAAGGCATCCAGGCCGTTTATATGGGCCCCCTGAGAGGTCATTTCAACCGGGCCGCAGGACACAGGCTCACCGCATAAATACTTGATATCGCCTATGTAAAGTCTGCCGTCTTTTCCGAGTGCCACATCTATAGGTTCGAGCATGGCCTGGCGTGAGAATTCGTTAACACCGGTCTGACGGTGGTAGAAGACATACCATTTTCCGTTTACTTCCATAATGGAGCCGTGATTGTTGCCCCACTGATAAGTCATGGTACCTGCGCCTTCACTGTCTTTTAAGATCTCGCCGCCGTTAAAGGAAAAGTCGCCGCCCTCGATAAAAGGGCCAAAGGGGCTGTCACTGAAACGGTAGGAGAGAAAGCCGTTACAGTCACCGAATATTCCCAGTTCGGGAATGGGCTTTTCGTAACGCCTTGAGAAGATATATACATATTTGCCCAGTACCTTGCGGGGGCTGGAAGCCTCAAAGAAAGCATCGATCAGCGAGATATGGCCGTCATCCTTCGGATCCCAGGGGCAGGTGGAATGCCCCATGGGGTTGGATACCAGAGTGTCCTCTTTAAATGTGGCCATGTCGTCTTCGAGCTCTACAATATAGCAGGGAGCAGCGCAGCCGCCCCAGTAAGCATATACTTTGCCGTCGTCATCTACCAGTACGCCGGGATCGAAGCCCAGCTTTGTCTCTACAGGGTTTTCAAAAGGCCCCCAGGGCGTTTTTGAAGAGGCGACCACCACAAGGCTTCCGCAGCGCTCTGCAGCGTACATATAATATGTATCGCCATTCTTGACCACATCGGGAGCGTAGAGTATGGAGTCATAATGGGTCTCATAGGCTACGCCGTGGTATTTCCAGTTTGTCAGATCATCTACGGGAGCGGACCATACTACATAATTTCTTCCGCAGTATTTATCGCGCTCGATATCGTGGGAGCCGTATACATACACACGCTTCTCACCGTTATGTTCGAATACTCTGGGCTCTCCGTCGGGAACGTGCTCCCAGAGAGGCATATAGGGATTAGCGCCTTTAATAAATTCTTTCATGGAATTTCCTCCTTTTTCTATAAAGATCCTTCGCTGCGCTCAGGATGACATGCCGGAAGCTGATGTTTATAAAAAATCCCCGGCCTTTCGGCCGGGGGGTATGATTGTTAATCGGGATTTGCGAAAGGCACGCCGTCTGCTATGAACGCGAACTTCGTTGTAAACTTGATTACGTCGAATGTAGGCGGATGAGGTATCTCGATGGGCGGGATGGGTACCACCTTGTAGTTCGAGAATGCAGGATACTGGTCGATATCTGCCATGTATGTAATGAACGGATATTCACGGCCGTGGAGTATCAGACATTCACCTTTCTCTTTACTGAATCGCTGAAGCTCGGTAACAGAGATTAGCGGTCTCTTTTCGGCTCCGCCGGGGCCCCATGCATCGATTTCTCCGCAGAGGAAGCTCATTTCATTCAGCAGGTCGCGCTCACGTGAAGTTAAGAAGATCCAGTTATCACAGTTACCCTTGATGGTATCTGCGTCTTCACCGTAACGGCCCTTAAGCTGATGCAGTGACTGTACAACCAGATAGAAGCGCATGTTACGGGAACGTGCTGCAGATATCATGGAAGGCATATCAGGCACCTTGGGGATGTTACAGAACTCGTCCAGTACGAAGTTAACACGTACGGGCAGTGAGAGTGAAGCCTGGCGCTGTGCCTCACCGATAAGGATTTCGTATACCTGCTTGATGAACATGGTAACCAGGAAGTGGCAGGTGGTTTTCTCATCGGGGACGATAACGTATACGGCTGTCTTTTCATGACCGAACATACGGATGTCGAATGTATTGTGGCAGAGCATATCGGTAAGTCGCTTGTTCAGGTTGAAGATGGAAACCATACCGTAAAGCACTGACATGATGGAAGCGATGGTCTTCTCATTCTCACCAAGCAGTGTACCCTTGAACAACATACCTATGGTATTCTGGGTGCTCATCTTACCTGCCAGAGTCTTAAGGGACTCCAGGGCTGCCTGTGAGCAGAGAGCCGTAAGGCTTCGCATGTTAACTGCGTTCTCAGCAGCGGCTGCTTCAAAGAGCAGGTACATATTTGCGGTAAGCAGGGTCTCTGCCATCAGGGGGTACAGAAGGTCGGTAGTGTTTTCCTTCTGTCTTGCGGAAAGCGTTGCCGCAAGGTCGTTTACCAGGTTGTTTGCTTCGTCCTTACGGCCGCAGCGGTAATACTCATAAGGCAGTGCCAGGGGATCCCACATATCGCCGTAACCGATATCACGGAAGTTAAGGACTACGGTCTTATAACCGTGCTCTTTTGCAAAACCGCCGGTACGAACATAAAGCTCTGCCTTAGGGTCGGTAACGACGAAGGATTCGCCTGAACGGATGAACATATTTAATGTGGGCATACAGAAGATACGGGTTTTCTTTGAACCGGTGGCACCGAAGATCAGTGTATGGGTGTCACGGCCGTCAAGGTATGCCGTGTGTCCGTCTGACATGATGGGTACGCCGCCTATGGGATAAGTGGGTGCATCAATATCTACCTTTGTGGCAGAGCGCTGGATCTCTTCTACGGTAGCCCAGCGGGTTGTACCCATATTACTTTTATATCTTGTATTTTTTATCTGAGTGCTGCTCATCTTGCTCCTCCTTAATAATTAAACTGCGCCGTAAATACTTTGGCGTTGTTCTGAATCAGCTCGGAAACATATATACCGTCGGGGGCAAAGGCGCTGATCATGCTCTTTGTCACAACACCGTCATAAGGCGGAGTGGAAGTGTATACGGAATAAACGATATCCGAAGCAAGACGATCCAGCATATCATAGCCTGCGAAGAACTGGTCTGCACGGAGACGGTTAACGGAGGCAATGATCATTTCCTCTGCATCCTTATCAAGGTTAAGACCGAATGCGCTGATCTCCTGACGTACATAATTGCAGAGTTCTGCAGAATCAGGCAGCTTCATATTGATAAGCTGTATACGGAAGAAGAGTACCAGAAGCTGTGTGAGCTGCTGTACAGCCTGAGGATTGTAATTAGGTATCTGGAAGATATAGCAGATATCATCATCCATGGAAGCAAGATATTTCATGATATCGATAAAATGCGCATCTTCAAAGTGACCTGTCCATTCGCTTACGTCCACGGAAAGAAGTCCGTGATATTCGGAACGGAAACCTGCTGCGTCACGGATCTTTTCACCTATCTTTTCAATCTCGTGGCATTCTTTGTCTGCGGGAACATAATCTACGAAACATTCCAGACAACGGACATTTCCGTAGAACTCCAGCAGATTGCCGGAGGTGTACATGAAACTGGTGAGAAGCATCAGCAGATTCTCACGGTCGATACCGTTATCTGCGGCCCAGAGAAGATTGGGAACCACGAGCTTGGATTTAGCGTGGAACTTCTCAATGTTTTCGCTCAGGCGCTGCCACTGATCGATGACTTCCTTGAACTCATCAAGACCGTGGAGAGCCATGATCTCTTTGTAGTACGCATTTTCTGACATAAAACCATCCACCTTTCCTGTATTGGCCTGTTTTGAACACAGGCATCCGGATGATATTATAACAGATATTGAACTATTTTACCATAATAATGTATGTGACTGAGATATATTTGGCAAAAATAAACAAAAAACAGAGCAAGATTTGCAAACAGCTCAAGGAACTATGGAAAAATCGGAAATAGCGGAACCTTTTTCAATCTCATCGGCTGTATGAACGGTGGAAACAAAAGTGGTACCGTTATATATAAAGCTTCCGCTCTGAATGGCGCCGTTATAGATATCGTGCCCCAGACCGTCATAATCATCGCTGTTCATATATGTAAGAATGGAACGGATGGCAGATTTGACATAATCGGAAGAAGAGGCGTTTTCGCCCTGTTCGATAACAAGCTTATCGCGGTCTGCCGTGCCGGCGGCAGTTTTAAATCTTATCCCGGTATCCGCGTTCCCGCTCATCAGAGTATACTCTCCGGGCTTTCCGGCAACAGGAGTGAGGCTCATATTGTCGGCGGATAATGATTTATTAAGAGAAGAAACAAGCTCTTCACCGCTTAAACTGCCGCCGGCAGGTGCAGCCGATGAAGGCGCGCCGGGAGCCGGAGTGGCGGAAGCGGGAGCGGGGGTATTGTTGTTCCCTTCGGGCAAAACAACCGAGATGTCGGAATAGGAGGGCAGCACTGTGGGTGTGCCGGAAGGTTCTTCCGTGGGTTTTCCGTAATCGGGATTTAAGGGGGAATCGGCGGGATACTGGAGCGAACCGTTTTCGTACATCTCCGAATACAGGCGGACCATATTTCCGGAGACGGCCACGCTCGGATCGTTAAGGCAGTTGTTACAGATATGTCTGGTCACGCCTACTATATCAAATTCTTTACAGAAACGGGTTTTTCCGCAGAAATCACAGGGAGTGGGACCGCAGGCCGAAAGCGTCAGAGCGCACAAAAAGAACAGCGGTATCAGACGCAAAGCTATGATCGTATTTTTGATATCTTTTACATTCATTATTATAATATGTCATCCAGATATTATGTAAACAGATTATAGCACAGAGCGGCTGCAAAGTCCATAATGCAAAAAAGAATCGCTATACAGCGATTCTTTTAAGCGTGCGCGACAGGATTCGAACCCACGACCTTCTGGTCCGTAGCCAGACGCTCTATCCAGCTGAGCTACGCGCACCCGGAATTGAAAGTGTATCGAAGCATTCTTTCAACGTCCGCAGAATAAAATATCACATTCAGAATAAAAAGTCAAATGCTTTTTTATTGGACTTATCAAAAAAAATGTTGTAATATATTTTTGGTATGTTCTTAAAGTCATTAAGACTATTATGAGGAGGAACAAAACAATGGATGAAGAGATCAAAAAGGACCAGGCAGTTGACAACCGCGTGTTTGTGGATGCTATGACAGATGAGGCGCCTGCAGCAGATAAGGCTCCCGCATCGTCGCAGCCGGCAGAACAGGCACCTCAGATGAATCCGATGCCGCCGATCAATAATACGGCTTCAAATCCGATGCCGCCGATCAATAATACGGCTTCAAATCCGATGCCGCCGATCAATAATACGGCTTC
>CAMOEK010000076.1:0-11407 GCA_946612125.1 uncultured Lachnospiraceae bacterium
TTATGCCATAGCTTCTTGAACCTCCTGCGTAGCAGGTGATCTTTCCGCCGTTAATAGTGAGCTCACCGACGTTTATAGCATCACCCACTTTTTCATCTTCAGGTCTGCCTACAGCTGATGCGCTGCTGGAATAAACATTCAGTTGTCCTGCATCGTCACCTGTCGACTGGGCATATATATTAAGCTTGATGTCTTCTTTCGCAGCATTATCATAGGAACAGCCCAAACCGACTCCTTCGAGAATACCGTTTTCAGCGTCTGTTCCTATCTTCATCGTTTTACCATCCGCAAGGATGATATGATACTCCCCGGAAGTATTCAGACTGACGGAGTTTTTGAAAACGATATCACCATTGACCACATACCATCCGGGTTCGAGTGGTGTCTCATTTCCCGAAAGAACAGTAGCCGACTCGCAAGACTTCTCATCACCATTTCCGTCTATATAACTGACGCCCGTCTGCGTCTGACCGTTTCCATCAATATTAAGGATATCCGTCTGCGGCTGCCCCAACTCCGGCTCTTCAGAATTTTCCGGCTCTTCCGGCTCTTCAGAATTTTCCGGCTCTTCCGGCTCTTCAGAATTCTCTGGCTCCTCCGAATATTCCGGATCTTCTGCCCGCACCACTAGCGCAAGTTCCGGCATCTGCAGTGTTCCCAGCAGCATGGACAGTGTCAGCATCCAGCTGATTATGTTCCTGAAATAGTATCGCTTATTCTTTTTCATGGTATGTCCTCCGAAATTTTGTTTATTGCTTTATAAGTAACTTAAAGTTTTTATCATGTCATAGCATAAGCCCTTAAATTATAACAAAATCCGGCAGCTCATTCAAGCCGCCGGAATGGTCTCTTCGTTGTCATAACCTCCCATTAAATCACCTTATAAAAACGCGGCATTTACAGCCGCGATCTTCTTTTTCAGATATTAATCTACCGTCTCCACAGTATGACTGTAATGACTATGCGGCAAAGTATTGTACTTTTTGATACATCTTAACACAAAACTCAGCATTATAAATACGATACCCACAGTGAATAAGCCGTATATCAGGATAATTTTCTTTGAATTGCTTTCCCATGCCATCAGCACGCCCACAAGGCCGGAAAGTAGAAATCCTGCCAGAAAGGCCATAAAGAATTCAATAAAGTAAAGAAATACATTACGTACAACCACACGCTGCCAGGTCAGCTTCCTGCCCCGCTCATCCGCCAGTTTAAGCTTAAGCAGAGCCTGGCCGGGAGTACGCCCCTTTAAGATCAGCGGCAGTATCACAAAGTAAACAACAGCCTCTGCAAAGAATACCGTAACGCTCACCCTGAAAGATGTACCGTTCAGCGGTATGAACAGGGCTTCGGTCAATGCAAATATCACATTGAAAAATACATAATCGATAATGATCGCAAACAGCCTGCGCATAAAGGTCACGTGCTGCCCCTTTACGTAGGACAGCCTGTCTATCTCTTCGCGGCTGGGTATAAAACTTGCAAATAAGGGCTCTATGCCAAAGCCTATAACAGCTCCCAGGGTATTGTTGATAAGATCGTCGACTTCCGTGTAACGGTAAGGCTTGGGGTAGATGCCGAATAATGCGCTGTACTGTACTCCTTCAAAGAACAAACTTGTCAAAAAGCCAATGAGCATCGTCTTTTTGAAGCTGCATTTAAAATAGTATCTTAAATATATGCCCAGAGGCACGGTCATAACCACATTATAAAAACATTGCAGGAAATCATCGCATTTAAGAAATCTTTTCCAGGATGAAGGGTCGAATAACGAAAAACCGGTCTCACTTATACCGTGTCGTAAGCCGGCGTAAGGGATCCAGCCTATCGGGTGATCCGGCATAGCCAGTACCTGTTCAATAGTGGGCAAAGGAAGCACCGTCAGAAGAAAGGCGCACATAAGATAAAGTATAAAAGAATAAACAACGATAACCCTCATAAACGCTATGCCGCCGTACTTGCGGTACTGGCGCACAACAAAAGGGATCGTAAATATACCTGCTATAAAAGGGAAAAGCATGCACGCCCACATGATGGGCTGGATATATGAAGAAAGATAACTGATCATGACTCGTCGTCTCCGCCGTCCTTGTCAGACTCTTTATCTTCTTCGGAATTCTTTTTATGACTGAAAATGCTCTTAAAGTCTTTTCCGCTTAAGACTCTGGTTATCTTTTCCTTGGGAAGGCGGACATATTCGCCTTCTTCGTTGATATAATCCACATGAACATATTTCTTTGTGTTGATCTCGAGTCCTTTTTCTTTTAGCTTGGCTTTGATAAAGCTGCTTACCCCGGTATAGATAACCGCAAAAATGGGAACGCCCAGAAGCATGCCCTTAAAGCCCCACACACCGCCAAAGATCGTAATGGCAAATATTACCCAGAAGCCGCTCAGGCCGGTCTTCTGGCCCAGAATAAGCGGTCCTATGACATTTCCGTCCAATTGCTGAAGCACGATTATCAGTATGATGAAATACAGGCACTGTTTGGGGTTGACCAAAAGTACCAGAAATGCGCTGGGGATAGCTCCTATGAAAGGTCCGAAGAAAGGAATGATATTGGTCACGCCCACGATAATGCTTATCAGCATTGCATAGGGTGTGCGCAATATGGTCGTGGCTATAAAGCACAGCAGGCCCACGATTATGGAATCTACTATCTTTCCTACAAAGAAATCCTGAAATATCTTATTGGTATAACGCACATTATAGATAAAGGCGTTAGCCGTATCTTTCTTCATAAGCGCATAAACCGTCTTCTTTGCCTGGCCTATCATCAGCTCTTTGCTTCCTAAGAGGTAAAGAGCTATGATCATTCCTATGATAAAGTTGAACAGCGCTTTTATTATGTTTAAGCCACCGGATAAAACCGTCATCGCAAATTCGTTTACACGGCCGAATACATTTTCATTGATCCACTGGTTAATGGGCTCTGAATAATTGCTCATAAGCGTATTATACGCCTGATCGAGCTGCGGATATTTGATGAGCATTTTCTCCATCCATACAGTCAGGTTCCACTGGTATACAGGGAAGTTTTTGCTGATGTTCTGTATGCTGGCCACTATATCGGGGATTATTATCCAGAAAAAGCCTACAATGATAAGGATAAAAAGCACATATGTGATAAAGATCGAAAAGGCTCTTACCCTGCTTTTTGCTTTTCCGCGCGCCACGCCTTCTTCACGGCCTTTAAA
The DNA here is from genome assembly GCA_946612125.1 of uncultured Lachnospiraceae bacterium. Taxonomy (GTDB): domain Bacteria; phylum Bacillota; class Clostridia; order Lachnospirales; family Lachnospiraceae; genus NK4A136. The sequence goes on from CAMOEK010000076.1 coordinate 3,202, forward strand.
TATACGGTCGGAAAACTTTGCATATAGCCATTTGTTTTCTATGCTGTTAACGACAGGCGCCAGAAAATAAGTGAGCACCAGACCGTCTATCACGGGCGTAGCTATTTTTAATAATGAGTTGATGCCTTCGGAGATCTCCGAAATATGCATTAAACTGAGCAGAAAAACTATCACTGCGCAGGCTGACAGAAAGAAAGTCAGCCCCATATGAAAATATTTCTTTTTATCATCATCATCCATCTTCATAACACTAATATAATATCATACTTTAGTACAATATGCTCATTGTTTTTTTAATTTTTTCAGTAAATTTTGAAAATATCCGGGCAGCGGAGCCTCAAAATGCATAAACTTCCCACTGGAAGGATGCACAAAGCCCAACACTCCGGCGTGAAGCACCTGTCCGGGTTCTTCGGGATGTATATTGCTCTTGTGATGGTTATAGACTTCGTCGCCTAACAGCGGATGGCCTATATACGCCATATGAACCCTTATCTGATGGGTACGCCCGGTCTCCAGACGGCAGCTGATATGAGCATATTGATCGAACTGCTCTATCACATGATAATGAGTAACTGCGCTTTTTGCATTGAGCAGACTGCTGTGTACAGCCATGCGTTTGCGCTCGTTCGGATCACGGCCTATGGGGGCGTCTACGGTTCCGTCGCTTTCTTTAAGCCGGCCTGTGCATATTGCCTGATAGATACGTTCTATGCTGTGCTCCTTTAACTGGGCGGCTATATTGTTATGTGCGCTGTCGTTTTTGCATATTACCAGTAGTCCGCTGGTATCGCGGTCTATACGGTGCACTATTCCCGGACGCATTACCCCGTTAATGCCGGAAAGGTCTTTGCAATGATACATGAGGGCATTTACCAGCGTGCCGCTGTAATGACCGGGAGCAGGATGCACCACCATGCCTTTTGCTTTATTTACGACCAGCAGATCACTGTCCTCGTAGACGATGTCAAGCGGGATATCTTCGGCAGGAATATCAGGAAGGACGGCCTCCGGCATGCGTATCAATACCCGGTCGCCATCCTTTAACGAGCAGGACGGCTTGGTGCTCCTGTCGTTGAGCAGCACATTGCCGTCCTTGATAAGCTTTTGTATAAAGGATCTTGAACTGTCGGGTAAAAGGCGGGCGCAGAGTTTGTCAAGCCTTTCATCTTCCTGATCCTCATTTATGACGAAATTATACTCCGGCAAGGTCAGTCCTCCCCGGAAGTCTTATTCTTCTTATCTTTTTTATTCTTAAAAGACAGAAAATCAAGATCATCATCCTTATATATGAAAAGCGTCATGATCATCAGCCAGACTGTAGCGCAGACTATGCAGATATCAGCCACGTTAAACACGGGAAAATTGATAAACTGGGCATAGAGGAAATCGGTGACCGATCCTTTCTGCAGTCTGTCGATCACATTGCCGATGGCGCCGGATATTATGAGGCTCAGCGCCAGATGCATGCGTATGAACTTTGTCTTGCCCGGGATCTTTGTTATGCAATAAGCCAGCACCAGGCTTACGGCAAAGGCAAGGATGACAAAGATGACTGCGCCACCTTTAAACATACCCCAGCTGGCGCCGGTATTCTCTACATGCAAAAACTGAAAAACTCCGGGTATAATGTCTACCGCTTCTCCGGTCCCCAGTTTTGAGCGCACAATGCTTTTAGTGATCTGATCTGCTGCGATAGCTGCTATAAATACCAGCACATCCAGTATCCAGAGCATTCTTTTATCTATTGTTTTCATTCGTTGTCTTCCCTGTATTCTATCTCGCGTATGCCTTCCAGTATCTCATCGATAGTCACGCCGGTATCGATGTATGCCTTTCCCACCCTTTTGAGAAGGATAAATTTAACGCCGCTGTCCATTGCTTTTTTATCCGAACGCGTAAGCGCGGCTATTGCCTCGGCGTCTATGTTATCTATGCTGATGGGGAGCTTGAAAGGCACGAACATATCCCGTATCTCATAATATTCCTCCATAGAGAGCTTGCCTCTCTTATAGGAGATATATGCTGCGGCCACGCTGCCTAGAGCTACGCATTCGCCGTGCATCAGTTCAAAATTCTTTGCTTTCTCTATTGCATGCCCTATAGTATGGCCAAAGTTAAGAAGCGCCCTGTCGCCTTCCTCGTGAGGATCGCGTTCGACTATGCGCTGCTTGCAGGCACAGCAATGCGCAACCATTTCCTCTATGGTATCCGCATCACGGTCATGGATCTCATACATTTTTGATATGATCCATTCATAGAACGAAGCGTCCATTATAAGACCATATTTCATGACCTCGCCCATGCCGGAATAATACTGTCTGGCGTCAAGGGTTTTTAAAGTTGATGTATTGATATATACCAGACGCGGCATCTTGAACGCGCCCACCATATTTTTATAAGCATCCAGATCCACACCGGTTTTTCCGCCGACAGAGGAATCTACCTGTGCCAGTAAAGAAGTAGGCACTTGTATAACATCTATGCCTCTCATGTAAATGGCGGCGCAAAATCCTGCAACATCTCCCACAACCCCGCCGCCAAGTGCTATCACCAGATCGTGGCGGTTCATTTTATGAGCGACGAACTGTCTTAACAGCTCTGTTACAGTATCCATATTCTTACTCTTTTCGCCTGCTTCAAAGGCGCATACGAACACTTCGGAGCATATTCCTTCAAGCAGGGACTTGAGCTCTCCGGCGTAAAGCGGCGCCACATTGCTGTCGCTTACTATGGCGGCGCGTTTGCCTTCAAAGCCCAGTTCTTTAACGGCAGAAGCTAAAGCGTTGAAGTCGTTTTCGATCTTAATGTCGTAGATCGGTTTTTTGTTCATGTTTATGGTTATAACGGAAGGCATTGTTATAGTATACTCCTTAAAAAAGATTCTTCGCTTCGCTCAGAATGACATGCTTGGGCGCAAAGAAAAGATTCTCCGTTTTGCCCGGTATGCAATACTCGAGCGCAAAGCCGCACTGATTATATCAGATAAACATTTTTTTAGCAAACTGAAAAACCGGCCTCAAAAGCCGGCTTTTCATACCATATCACTCATATTTAAAGGAAAAGATCAAGCTGTGAAATTCTCCTGGAAAGCACCGGAAATGCTGGTGTTTTCGGGTGTAATGATGTATATACCTGCAAGAGTGCTGGAAGCTGAATATGAAATGCGGCCAAAGGAGCAGTTTAATGCATATACGGTACCGCATACATAATCAAAGATCCTTCTTGCAAGCGCTTCATCACAACGCTCGGTATTAAGAACAACAGTATATCCCTCAAGGATCTTGTCGGTAATCTCGTGAGCATTATCGATGGATTCGGGAAGAATAGCAAAAACCTCACGCTCGTGAGCAATCTCTTCAACTTTCTTGGAACTGAAAGGAGAAATCTTACCGAAACCTTTAGCCTTCTTTACCGGTTTCTCTTCAACTACTTCATCATCCAGATACTCTTCGTCTTCATCATCATAGTAATCGTCGTCTTTTCTTCCTAAGCCTTTCAATACCTGTGCCAAATTTCCGAATGCCATATATCATTCCCTCCCACACTTTTAATTGTTGGACATTATATGCCCTAATCACTTCCATATAATCGCACAAAAAAATCATTATGTCAACAACTTTTTTGGAAACATTTCCAAAAAAACAAAGATTTTTCGGGCTTTAGTCAGGTTGACATAAAATATAAACTGCAGATTATGTAAACAATATTATGTAAATTATTTATGTGAACTTGTAAAATTATGATGATATGATACAATGATATATATATTTCTTCAGGAGGTCCGTCATGGCTTTATTTGGCAGAAAAAACAGTCCAGTCACCCCACCGCCCGCTCCGATTGAATATAAACCGGAACCCGCTCCGGCTGCTAAGGAAGAGCTGCCGGAACTTGATTTCTTAAAGGAGCCTCCGGTAAGCGAACCTGCTCCCACCCCGGCTTACCAGCCCGCTCCCGCTGCTTTTACCCCGGTAAATGCTGAGGGTGTGATAAGCAAACAGCCACAGTATTCGCAGCTCGTGCTTGAGACAGAAAAACCGCCCGTTATAACGGTATGCCGTTACGGCACCAACTATGTGGCTACGGATCATGTACGTAATCTGCAGGCTGTCGAACACACCGAATACGAAGCTTTAGAGGCTTTGATCAAACAGTATAAAGGATAAAATAAAGAACAGGGTTTTTTAAACCCTGTTCTTTTAATGAAACAGGGCAGCCGCTTTATGCAGCTGCCCTGTGGCTATGATCTTACTTAAACCTTCTCTGGATTACTATTCTGTATTATTCTGCGTCATCACTTGCAGGAACATATACCGCTTCCTTGATCACGGGTGCTTTCTCGGGAGCTACAGCATCACCGTCAAGCCCGGTCACATTGATATTCTTGGTAACCTTTGCATCATAGGTGCTTGCTCTCATAATCTCGGTAAAGTCTACACCTGTTGCTTCGGTCATGGTATCGAATACCTGCTTCATGACGATCGGCATATTGCCGCTTATCTGTGAAACCCCGCTGCCGTCAGATCCGGATCCGCCACCGTAGATATTTACCTTGTCGATGGATGCCAGGGGCTTTGCAACCTCGGCTGCCATTTCGGGCAGGATCTTTACCATCATCTCGATAACGGCTGCACCGTTGTACTTCTTGTAAGCTTCGGCCTTTTTCTCCATCGCTTCTGCTTCTGCAAGACCTTTTGCCTTTATCGCATTTGCTTCTGCAACACCCTTTGCGGTGATACCGGCAGCTTCCTGCTCTGCGGCATATCTCTGTGCATCAGCCTTTGCCTTCTGTGCTTCTGCAGCTTTCTCCTGCTCGTACTTCTCTGCTTCAGCCTGACGCTGGCGCTGGATCAGTCTTGCTTCTGCATCCTTTTCGGCTTTGTACTTCTCTGCATCGGCCTGACGTTCGATCTGTGCGGAGAGTTCCTGCTGGCGTACCAGCACTTCTTTCTGCTTCAGTTCTGCTTCACGTTCTGCCTTAGCGATCTGTACGTTAACGGCCTGGGTCTCGATAACCTTTGCCTGTTCCTGCTTCTGGATCTCGTAAGCGGCATCTGCTTCTGCACGCTTGATATCAGCCTGTACCTTCAGCTCGGATCTCTTGATATCCAGTTCGTTATTTCTCTGCGCTATAGCCAGGTCCGAAATAACTCTTGCATCGTTAGCTTCCTTTGCTGCCTCGGCCTGTGCCACAGCCACGTCTCTGTCTGCATTAGCCTTAGCTATCGAAGCGTCCTTCTGGATCTTTGACATATTGTCCTGACCCAGTGCATTGATGAGTCCCTGCTCATCTTCGATACGCTGTATGTTACAGGATATGATCTGTATACCAAGGGCCTTCATATCCACCTGGGCTTTTTCCTGAACCTCATCACCGAATTTCTTACGGTCAGTGTTCAGTTCGCGAAGCTCGATGGTACCGATGATCTCACGCAGGTTACCCTGTAATGAATCGGTCAGCGCTACGATGAAATCTCTTTCCTTCATATTCAGGAAGTTGCGCTGTGCCTTTAAGATGCCTTCTTCTGAAGTATCAACTTTAACCTTTGCTACGGCGTCAATATCAACACCGATGAAATCCTTGGTGGGAACAAACCCGCCGGTCTTTATATCAATAGACATCTGCTTTAAGAGCAGCGTATCTTTTCTTTCGAGGAAAGGGATCTTGATACCGGCGCGTCCTATGAGCACCTTGGGTTTTTTCTTGATACCGGAAATTATGTAGGCTGTATCCGGGGGAGCTTTCACGTATCCGGACATCAGGATCACAATAAGCAGGATTACCGCAAGTATGATCAGTCCAATCAATAATTCCTGGGGCATAATCTGTTACCTCCTTTTGGTTGTTTGAGTTTATTGTTTTTATTACTCCACGTGTGGTGTAATTAATATCATTATACCACCGTTAGAAGCCGTTACAATATACAGATATTTGCAGATTCGCTACCTTCGGTAGCGAAGGATGACAGATAATAACAAAACTACAGTTCTGCCGTAACCCTGCTGAGCCATACCCTCTCATCCTCATTTTCCATAAAGGGCATAAGCTTTTCCCTTACTTTTGCATGGTATTCGTTCAGCCACTTAAGTTCCTTGGGTTCAAGATACTTTTTATCGATGGCGTCTCTGTCTAGCGGAACCCAGGTAAGAGGCATGAATCTCAAAAATTCACCGTCGGCATTTTCTGTTTTGCGAACGCATAAGAGTATATTCTCAATCCTGATCCCGTGGCTGCCGGCCACATAAACTCCGGGTTCATCAGATAAAAGCATTCCGGCTTCTAAAGGATGATCCGAACCGGGGATGCGACTCTTCCATCTTATGGCAGCCGGTCCTTCATGAACATTGAGCATGTAGCCCACACCATGTCCCGTGCCGCATTTATAATCCATATCCAGTTCCCAAACCGGGCCTCTGGCAAGTATATCCAAATTCCTGCCGCCGCAGCCTTTAAGGAATACAGCATTCTGTAATGCCAGCATGCCGGCTGCCACGCGTGTAAAATGCTTTTTCTTTACATCTTCGATCTCACCTATGGCCAGGGTTCTGGTCACGTCCGTAGTGCCGCCGTCGTATTGCCCGCCGGAGTCAACAAGATAGAAGCCGCTGCCGGCGATCTTCACAGAGCCTTCTTCAGGTGCTTCGTAATGCATCATCGCCGCATTCGGACCGAAAGCGCTTATGGTCGTAAAAGAAAGATCGTTGAATCCCGGGAGCTGAGCCCTCATGGAATCAAGACGCAGGGCCAGGCTGTATTCATCTGCTCCGTCTTTTACGGCATTCTCTTTAACATATTTTATAAAACGGGTCAAAACAGCGCTGTCTTTAAGATATGCTTCCTTTATAAGCTCTACTTCCTTGGGCGCCTTTACGGCTTTAGCCTCGTCAAGAGGACTTAAGCATTCCACGAGTTCGATCCCGCTGCGCTGCAGTATTCTGCAGATGAGATAATTTGTTTTGTCCGGATCGATAAGGACCTTTCCTAAGAACTTAAAATGCGGCAGATCTTTATAAAAATCCTCATAAGCCTTTAAAGTTATATCCTCGTCTTCGCAGTAATGGCACAGTTCGTCGCTGACAGCCTTTTCCTTTATATATAGGGATACGCCCAAATCGGTCACTACCGTATAGGCGTAAGCCACGGGATTATAGGATATGTCACTGCCGCGCAGATTAAAAAGCCACATCTGTTCATCAAGGCCGCTGATGATCGAAGCTACAGCGCCTTTTGCCGCTATGGCATCTCTGAAATCGCTTATTTTCTCACTGAATTCACGCCCGTAGAGTTCCGGAGGCAGTATGCGTATGTCGTTTGCACTGTCGTCCGGACGGTCTTCCCAGATCAGATCAACCAGATTTTTTCCTATTTTAAGCGAAGCGCCTATGCTTTTTAAACGCTCTCTCAGCTTCCGACCCATCTTGCAGGAAATGAGCTTTCCGTCGGCATAGACCACATCACCGCTGGGGACATTATTCTCCAGATATTCGTATATATCGGGAACGCCCGCATCACCTTCGCGCATAAGTATGACGCCTGTATCAAGAAGTTCGTTCATGGCCTGCACAAAGTATCTTCCGTCAGTCCACAAAAGAGCTATATCCTCACCTACGAGCAGCGTGCCTGCAGAGCCGGTAAAACCGCTCAAAAATTCACGCTCCTTATAATGATCATTGATATATTCGGAATTGTGAGGATCGGCCGTAGCGCAGAGATACCATTGCGCTTCATATTCCTTCATTTTTTTGCGCAGCTGTCTTAATCTTTCCCTGATGTTCTCTTCCATTTTTTACTCCCTGAAGAAATGTACTCTGTTTTTTCCTGATTGTTTGATATGATACATAGCCATCTGAAGCTTGCGGTAGAGCGTATCATAATCCCTGCCGTGCTTGGGTATGAATACCGCTGCGACAGACGCTGTAAGCGCATCTCCGCCGTTTCGCGCCCTGTTTGCTTCATCCATTACGTGTGTGCATATCTCTTCACAGTAGCTCATAAGCTCTGCTTCGCTTAACACCTGCGGTATATAGATAAGGAATTCATCCTCACCGCTCCTGCACAGCACACTGCCCGAAAGAGCCGTCATACGCAGCGCTTCCGTAAACTTTATGATCACACCGTTTGCATAGCTGTTCCCCTGCTCCATAAGGAAATTGCCAAAGCCGTCTATATCGACCATGACCATCTCCGAACCATCGGAATCGCTT
>CAMOEK010000077.1:0-11384 GCA_946612125.1 uncultured Lachnospiraceae bacterium
CTGCCGCCACAGGCGCGGGATTGTATTCGGGAACAGCCACCGGTGCAGCAGCCGTTTCAACTGTTGCGGGCGCTGCAGGTTCAGGCGTTGCTTCAACTGCTGTTGCTGCAGCAGGCGCTGCGGGTTCAGGCGCTGCAGGTGCCGCTGCTTCAACTGCTGTTGCCGTTACGGGCGCTGCTGCGGGCGCTGCCGCCTCTGCCGTTACAGGCGTCACTGTCTCTGCTGCGGGTCCTGCTGCCTCTGTCTGCGCAGGTTCGGTCTCCTCTCCGGGATTTCTTACTTCCGCTATATTGCTTATGGACTGTGACGGATCCACAACAGGCAGATCCGATAAGGATCTGAGTCCGTCTTCAGGTTTTTTAACCTTTGATGTTACATAGGGCATAGCCCTGCTGAAACGTGGATTAACAAATCTGACCGGTTCCTTTTTAGGTTCTTCGGGCGCCGCAGTGTTCTGCTTAACCTGAGGCTCAGACTTGCCGTAATCAATCTGGGGCGCAGGAGCCACGATAGGCGCAGCGGGAGCAGGTTCCGGAGCAGCTTTTTCCACCTCTGCCGGCGCTGCAGCAGCTGCAGCGTTTGCGCCATCCCCGTCACCGGACGAATTTCTGTTGGGCGGAACCATCTTGCCGGGTTCGGGATCTGTAAACAACGCCGTGTTGATACAGTTCTTATCCCACTTGTCCTTGTTCAGATCGTCCGTGATCTTCGATATCATGCTTTTTGCCGCACTGAAAATTGAAGCCATAAGAGTCACCTTCTCTATTTTTTATGTAAATAGTACCAACCAAACAGGGATATTATATCAGTTTTTTGCTACAATTTCCATACATTTCTTGCATTTAATCTCGTTTTTCGTGTGAAATATTGCTATATTTTTTTATTGAAAATGGCTATTTTTTGTTATGTAAACCATTCCCCCGGATATTAAAAAGTCTGCATCTTGCGCTTGCATTTTTCGAACATATGTTCTATTATTTTATCAGTACATTTACCGGATCTACAGGATACGCTTATGGCAGAACAAAAAGAATTACTTAAGGATGTCGATGTCATCTGCAGTTTTTTACACGACGGCAGCATCATACCGCTGCGCATACGGATGACCGATGAGGACGGTCAGCGACAGGCCTTCGCTATAAAAGAATACCGCGATCTTTCCGGACTGGGCGCCCGCACCATGCCGGACGGCGTTTATGTCAGCGATAACACGCTGGTCTACGAGTGTAAGATCTGCGTGTTTGACCGTCTGCGGCTCATACGCCTTTATTACACTCCTGCCAGAATGCTCTGGAAGATGACCGGCTAGGACAGCTGCATCCCCGCGCCGGCCTTACCCCCTGTCCGTACCGGTTTAATACTTTGAAAGTCAAGATAATTTTATGATCTTTCCGTCAACTTGCCGCCGCATGCAAAAAATGCTACAATACCGAAGATAAAAAACAAAGCCGCAAGCCCTGCGGCTGCGGCTTAAGAGGTGCTTATGAAGTTCTATGTCGATTTTGACGACTGCCTGTGCGAAACCGCCAGAGCGTTTACGGATATTGCCTTTCGTCTGTTCGGGATAACGGTTCCCTACGAAGATCTGCAGTTCTTTAATCTTCAGGATTCGTTCAAACTGTCGGATAAAGAATACGAAGAGCTTATGATAGAAGGCCACAGGCCCGAAGTGCTTTTATCCTATGAGGAGACTCCGCTTGCCTCTGAGGTATTAAACGAGTTTATGGATAACGGACATGAGATATCCATTATCACCGGCCGCCCCTTCAGCACCTTTGAAGTATCACGCGCCTGGCTTGACGGGCACGGCCTTTCCCGGGCCGCTCTGTATTTCTTTGACAAATACGGCCGGGACGCCTTTATAAAACACGGCAGTTTCAATCTCACGTCCAAAGACTATTACCGGATGCAGTTTGATCATGCAATAGAGGATTCCCCCATGGCGTTCAGATTCTTTGATCATCTTCCCACTCTTAATGTCATGGTCTATAACCGTCCCTGGAACATAAACAGCGAGCTGCCCGGCAGTAATTATCACCGCTGCAGCGACTGGGGATCCATCAGAAAACAGGTGCTTTTAAGCAGTGCGGATCCCCAACGCGCCGGGAATTAAAACACTCACTGGGTAAACGTGCCGTAAGCCGCAACCGCTTCATCTATGCTCATCTGAGCGGTTGCCACGTTATAAACTGCCTGTCTCATCTGTATCATGGCATCATCCGTAAGTCCTATCTCTTCAGTTGAGAGTATCCTCGATTCCGGAACATCTCCGAATGCAGCATACATACTGTTAAAGGACAGATCTTTTGTGGGCGCCATAAGCCCTTTGTTCTGCGCCATCCTGTTAAGCTCCGCAGGCGTGATCAGAAAGCGCATAAATTCATTAGCCATAGCTTTTTCGGCGCTTTCCTTGTTGACCGAAAACTGCAGATTTGACATATCTATGAATATAGCCCCGCTGTCCGATATGGGGATCGGGACAAAGGTATACGAAAACGGGCTTGCTATGAATGCTTCAGAACGGCTCTCGCGCTTTTTGGTACCGGATACGGTATCGCCCGAGCAGGCCATCATGGGCACGTCGCCTTCAAAGAAGCGCAGTATCACTGCATCGTAATTGTTCTCTATCTCGTCACAGGCTTTGATATCCGCACAGCCGTCGTTTAAAAACTGCATCACCTTATCAAGCGTGGGCCTCAGATACTCTCCGGCTGCGGCGTCCATGGAATTTAGCTTTTTAACAGCCTCTGTGTCTCCGGCCACGCTGCTGCAGAATACAGGATAAGCCGTCAGCGTATAAAGCGAGGTCGTCTCTTTCTGCGTAAAGCCCATCATCGGATTTGCATAACCCTTATCACGAAAAGCTTTGCATACATCCACCAGTTCCTTATAGCTTGTGGGAATGCTTAAGCCCTCTTTCTCAAAAAGATCTTTGTTTACCAGCATACCGTAAGTGTTTGAAAAGACCGGTACCATAGGCAGCGTGCCGTCATCCGTATTCAGGATTATATTGCTGCGTATGCAGTCAAGGTCAAGCCCCAGCGCCGGATCTGCCAGATCCTGCGCATGATCGATAGAGGCTTTATACTGATCCCTGCCGTACATCCATGAATAATTGACATAGATGTCGGGAGCATCGCTGCTGTTTAATACCGTGCCTATCATATTGGGGTAATCATCGATCTTTGTATACACCAGCTCCACATTGGGATAATACTCATTAAAGCTGTCAAATTCCGCTTCCAGCGCCTCAAAGTTATCGTATCCGCCCGCAACTCGTATGTTGCAGGCAGTCGAGGCGTCCAGAGCCGGCTTAAAGCCCTCCGCTGCTGCTTCCTCCTTCTTTTCCGATGTACAGGCAGCCAGTGCCAGCGTCATCAGCGCAGTCCCTAAAACAATAGCTTTCTTTTTCATGATCTTCATTTTCCTTCCTTTATCCTTCGGATTTCTTTGATAACCAGTTTAACATCTATGGGCTTGGCAATATGCCCGTTCATCCCCGCTTCCAGGCATTCCGTGATATTTTCGGAGAATGCATCCGCCGTCATAGCAACGATAGGTATTGACGCCGCCCAGGGATCCTTCAGTTTACGTATTGCCCTGGTCGCGTCCAGACCGTTCATCTTGGGCATCTGCACATCCATAAAGATCAGCAGATATTTGCCCTCCTCCGCCCTGCTCATCATATCAACGCACACGCTGCCGTTTTCGGCGCGCTCGCTGCTCACTCCAAACATGGAAAGCATGGCGGAAATGATCTCCCAGTTGATATCATTATCCTCGGCCACCAGTATGTTAAGGCCCTTAAGATCCGAATAATCATCCTCCGGCTCGCCCGATGCGGACTCTTTCCCCATCAGATCGTTTATCTTATCATAGAGCGTTGAACGAAACAGCGGCTTGCTGATAAAGCCGTTCGCTCCCGCAGCTTTTGCATCATCTTCTATTTCCGACCAGTCGTAAGCGGAGATGAGCAGGATAGGGACCTTTGTATCTATCTCCGATCGTATGCGCCTTACAGTCTCCAGCCCGTCTATTTCCGGCATCTTCCAGTCGACTATGATTATATTGTAATCCTGTCCGGAAATGTGCCTGTGCTCTATCATGCCCAGAGCTTCCAATCCGCCCACTGCCTGCTCAACAGACGCGCCCAGGGATTTAAGCGTATCCGCCGCCGTCTGAAGCAGGGTCTCGTCATCATCAACGATCAGCACATCCACGGGATCGAGCTGCATATCTTCCCGCTGCCTGTCGGCCACGGGGATATCCAGCACAACGGTAAACTTCGTTCCCTTGCCCCGCTCGCTCTCACAGTCGATAGTTCCGTCAAACAGTTCCACCATCTGCTTGGTTATGGCCAGGCCCAAACCGGTGCCCTGTATGCTGTTTACGCGGCTGTCCACCTGGCGCGAAAAAGGCTGGTACATATTGGCCATGTATTCCGGGCTCATTCCTATGCCCGTATCGGCCACGATATAGCTGAGCCTTATGCAGCCTTCCTTATCGCTCTTTTCCTCACGCATCTCCACGCTGACTTTTCCGCCGGGCTGCGTGTATTTGATGGCGTTTGAAAGGATGTTTATATAGATCTGGTTTAAGCGCAGACGGTCCGCATATAGGTATTCGGTTTCCATACGGTTAATATGGAAGCTGAATTCTATATTCTTTTCCCTGATCATCGGCTGGGAGATATTAACAAGATTTTCGACCGTTTCCACGATGGAGAAGGTCATTGGATTGAGCCTGAACTTTCCGCTTTCCACCTTTGAAATGTCTAAGATGTCGTTTATCAGCGTGAGCAGGTGATTGCCGGCCAGGCTGATCTTTCTTAAATTTTCTGCTGTAGACTGCGTATCGGACAGGTTCTTTTCCGTTATGGCCGTAAGACCGATGATGGCATTCATGGGCGTACGTATATCATGCGACATGGTAGATAGGAAATCGGTCTTGGCTTTATTAGCCGACTCCGCTTCCCTGGCCGTGGTCTGGAGACGCATGTTTATATAACGCATATAGATCATATCGCAGAGGAAAAGGATCAGCAGACCGGCAAATACCACTCCGGACAGCAGGTGGTTTCTGCTCTCCACACTCAGATCCTCCGCCGGCACCATGCCCAGCAGCGACCAGCCCGAAGATGACGATACGGGTGTGTAGGCCAGTATGCACTCCTGCCCATGAGAATTGATCATTGATATCGAACCTGTCGATGAAGCGATCCTGTCAAAAAGTTCCCTGGACGATTCGGGATCCGTAGGATTATAAGATTTGTAGAATTCAAAAAAACCGGAGTTCTTAAAGCCGTAGCCTTTTAAGATATAATCGCCGCTGCCGTCTATCATCGACAGCTCGGCGTTTTCAAGCTCTGTCTGGGGGAATACCCATTTCTGCTCCAGCGCCGATACCGGTACCACGCGCAGAAGCACCGCTGCCACGCCCCCTTCACTGTCCGGGTCATGCAGGGTGATATTATTGCAGAACGCAAGTGACTGCTCGCCGTTAAGCGGATTGGTATAGGCGCGCGATATATTGACCGACTGTCCGATGGGATCGATCCAGTCCGGGTTATCCAAAAGACCGACACGCTCGTAGGAAACCTCATAGTCATCCGCCGTTCCCGGTCTGGGGCGTGTGGAGAGCCCCTTAAGCGTATCAGCTGCTACGATATGCGCCGATGTATTCGTAAGCACATGTGAAGAGCGTATATATGCTGCGGCCTCTTCCATGGTCATATCCCTGCTGCATATATACTGTGCCCATATATCGCATATACCCTGCTCGCCTTCAAGGTAATTCTCCGTCACCTGCTCCATGGCGATCGTCGTATTCTCAAAGTATTCTATCTGCCTGCGGTAAGAGGCCCTGTTAGCGGCTCCGGAATAGAGCACCACAAAGACCACTATGCCCAGCATGATCAGTATGTTGATGATGATGATATAAATCCTTTTCATAGTCTTATCGCAAACACTGCCTTAATCTTCAGCCCTTTCCCCCTTAAAAACCGTTGCGCCTTTTATACCTGCAAAGATCCTGTCCGAAAGCTTTCTCACCGTGTCATTATGACGGCGTATCAATACCTGTGTACCATCCGGATACAGCTCCACTATCTTCTGTGCCGAATTTGCCATAAGCAGAGCCAGATTTTTTTTGTAATCAGGGCCAAAAGCAACATACAGCCCAACATACAGCATACCGGAGGGCAATTTTCGTACCAGTAAAGCCCCATCAACTTTATCATCCGTCACCGCAATGGATGAAACTTCACGTTCAAACCATTTCATGGGAAGATATGCAAGATCCTCCAGCAGCCCCTTCTGCCCCTTGAACAGACAGTTTTTGATAAATCCGCGGTATTGCATCACCGATGCTTTTGATAAAGCCATGATATGTGAAGGCATTTTTTTGATACTTAACGCAGAAATGATTTTCTTGATATCATTGATCGATACTATGATATCCAAAGACTCCGATTCCTGCATCGAGAATCCACAAGACTTCAGATCATTGGCAAAACCGGCTTCCGAAGACTCATAAAAACTCCCCGTCACATCCTCATCGGATATCTGATTTTTGTATTCCTCCATTATGAGCTTTTTAGTCTCTTCATCAGCCGCCTCAAACATATGCACACGGCTCAGGGTATCATTCTCACTTTCACTCCCCTTGAGCTCATATACTATTGCCCCCTTTGTATCGCCGGCATCATCCTTAGCGCCTATACCTCTGAAAAAAGTACGGGCGAGATCTTCCTGCATATCCTCATTTATGAATTCTGCGAATTCCTCCGCATTTTCATCATTTATCTCAATAAGCTCCATTATGCTTTCCTCAAAAATCCTTCCAGAAAGTCCACACAACTTTCTTTTTTCTTTTTAAGTTCGTATTCGATCTCCACAGGTATTCCCGCTTCCTCAAGACTCATCTCAACATCCTCCGAAAGCATATGAAGAGGAGCGCGTTCATTGACTCGGGCTAAAGTTATCACAATCTCTTTTCCATACCTTAAAGTATCGCAATCATCCGGAAGCTGGGCCGTTATAAGTTTTGCCGCGCTTTCCATTTTATCCTCGGGAAGTCTGAATACCATGGCGCTCTCCAGATCGTAATCTGCTTTCTCCATACGTCCTCTTAAGTAATCCAGATACAATCTGTTATAAAAGCCGGTCACGCCATCCATATAACATTGTTCATTTACCATGGAAGTATAGATGAGCGCAAGGCCGATGGTCAGACCAAGTGTTACCGTGTTAAAAGGAGATATATAATACAAGCTCATATACAGTATCGCAGGGACGATAAACGGCATGATATTGAAAAACTTCATCCTCTCATCGTGTTTCTTATGAATGGCCAATATTATGCACGATACTATAAAGTATGCTACCCTTATCAGATCGCATATGATATAAAGCCCCGTTTCACAATAGATCATATCATCATCAAAGTAAAAGAAGATGCCTGTAAAGAGATTTATGATATTCAGTATAACGACTATACCTACAGGCAATACCATCTTAAATATTATGCGCCGCAGATGCCCCATACTGTGATACATCCTGTAATCCACATAAATAAGCCAGTGTACCGCAAACAGGTTGATAAGGATCTCCAGCACAGTCTCATACACCATTGCGCCAAAATGATCACAGGGGATCACCCCGCCGTCTCTCAGCAAGGTCAGTATATAAGATACACACATCGCCAGATCCACCACCATAAGGGAGACAAAAATCTTCTTTTCCGTTAAGTCCCTGAATTTCAGTCTGCAGACCAGAACGATTATCCCCAGGCCGAGCATAAACGCAACTGCATTAAAATCAATTGATACACGAATGATTGTGTCCATGTTAGTTATTCCTCTTATGCTATATATGGCTTCTTATGCAGAAAGAATACCCTCCAACAGATACTCACCCACCGAAACGGGACATACTTTATCCAGCAGTTCTCCCAGCTCCGGTGATTCCACCGGAATAACGACCTTGGTTCCGGACTCACATTTTTCCAGGGCTTTTATAAGGAATGCGCTTACGAGACACTTGATCTTTTCCGGATCATCCCCGTATACATCAAGCAATTCAACCTTTACCGTTTTTGAAGGTGATACATGAGCCAGAAGCATCCCATTCGCCCTGTTCCATTCTCCCAGATAAAAGGAAAGCTCAGCATCAAAATACCCCTTCGGAAGCCCGCCTCTATTAAGATAACCCTGATAAACACTCTTCTTTAAGTATCTCTGAATTATGATATCATCCACACCCGATTTTACAAAAGACTGCGCGCCTTTAGCATATTTTCCAAGCATTTCCGTACCATCAATATCATCTATCTCAGCAGTAAATTCAGGCGTAGTGCCTGTTGCAAAATAAAAACCCCATTTCCCAAAGGTATTCCCCAAAACCTCCGAATAGCTGTTGAGCGCAGGTATATCTACAGTCACTGCAGACACGGAAAGATCCGTAAGCTGCGACATGAGCGTTCCTATCAGGAAATTGCATATTCCTTTTTGTCTGAATTTCTCGGCAACATTAAGCCACTTTATACGGATTATTACACTTCCCTGCGTGAGAGGATCGGCATCCATATAATAAACAATAACTCCCGCGCCATATGTTTTATCATTACTGCCACGTATAGCTCCGTAAGCATCGCATTTGCCGGCTAAGATCTCCTCCACTATGTCCCAGGTCAGAAGAGGCGCGAAAATCTTCATGTTCTTAGCGGTTATAACACTTGAAAGCGGCGCTACCATCTGTTCAAATTCCTGTCTGGTATTCTTTGCATCCATAAGAATAGTCTTACCTCCGGCCGAGAAAACATCCATAGCCCTGGCAAGATAATACAAAAGATCTATCTTAGTGCAATAAAGCTCTTCTATTTTGCCTCTTTCAGAAAGATTGGCACTCTCAAGTTCATCCTGTATGATGGCGTCAAGTATCTCCAGACTATCGACCGCTTCTTCCAGATCGGCCCCCAATTCTTCCATATCGATATCTCCGGGTGCATTCTCCGGCTCTGCATTTCCGCTAAGGAAATCCCTTTCTTCTTCAGACATCTTTATCTTTCTCATCTGTTATTCCCCACCGCTCTCAGCACTATCTGCTTCAAGCAGTCTCTCCTTTCCGTTATCATCAAAGGTCATCATCATCATCATTATTAAAGAATCCGTCCTTTTTAAGCGTTTCAAACTCCTTCTGGGTTATAACCTCATCTTCTACCAGAGCCTGCCCCTCCTCAAGCGTATATGTATCTCCATTAGCTGTAAGTTTGGTTTTCAGATATTCCAGCGCTGCCCTTTCTGCAATGTCACGCTTGCTTTCTCTCTTATACTTTTGGGCATCCACCTTAACGCCGGTCTCTTCTTCGGCCGCTAATCTCTCCTTTTTTAAATACATCTTATATTCTTCATCAACAGTGAAAAAGGATATTCTCCATTTCCATGACAGGTCTATGGGTCTGTGAACATAAGTCTTGCTGAATTTCTGCCTTAGCTTGGATATACCGGTATAGACGCCTACAAAAGGTAAAGCTATAGCTGTTCCAACAGCACGCGCTGCATTATATCCTACAAACCTTCCCACCGACCTGACCACTATCCCGGCTTTTTCCCTGGTGCTGATTATTGGTTCGATCTCTGTTTTGCTCACCACACCCTTATGCTGCAAATATTTATCAAGAGTCTTATCGCTGATCATGTCATATCGATAGATCAGACTACGCTTAGAATTTTTTTCCTCCTGTTCTTCTTTATACTCCTCTTCAAATTCTTTATAACTCTCCCCCGCAGATTCATTATATTTATTCTCCATAGCCTGCGCTTCACTCAATATCTTTTTTACATCGGCCAGTCTTTCCTTGCCTCTGGTACTCCTGAATAAAGAGAAACGCATAAAACAATATGCCTTACATGCATTGATCAGCTCGTGTAACTTAATTCTGACCTTTTTCTCCAGATTCACGCCCACTGCCTTCTTATATTCACTAAGCGCTGTTTTGACCGCCTCCATTTTGGCACTGTCGGCTTCGTCTTTTTCTTTATACTTATCTGCCATTGACAACAGCTTGGTCTCAAGCTCTTCTTTCGTCATTTCTTCGGGAGCGGGCTCGATATCTTTCTCCTTATTGATATCAACTGCAGGGATCCCCGCTTTCATCTTCTGTTTTACTTCTTTGACCGTATCCTGTTTTACGGCAGACTGACTAAGCTCTTCATTCTGCTTGAGCTCTACCCTGAGAGGTTCCGCTTTTTTAAAGTCTTCCTTTTGTTTTACTTCCTGTACAAAGGTATTCTTCTGTAATTGCAGAGAATCATTATTCATGCCTTCCATGGTACGTACCTCCTTTTATGAAACTAACTGATCCTTATCCGAATTGATGATCTCCGAAGCGCTGCCAAGGTGCGTAAACGTTATGGACATCGCGCAGCCTATGCTGGTAAGTGATATTCCTCCCAGTACAAAAGGAACTATAAGTCCTGCCACCAGCGGCAATAAATACAGCCATACGGGGATCAGTACCTTTCTGTCATCAAAGGGACGGTATCCCAGTATAAGGAAAAAGCCCGTAAATACATACAGGGCCATCACAAGATACATCAGCCAAAAAAGATTGCCGTAATGATAGACATTGTTTATATCCACCGAAAATAAAAAGCCCGTAAAGATATTGATCAGGATCAACGCCTCCATGATGAGCCCGGGTACAAATACCAGCTTATGTTTTTCCCATATCCTGCTGTATTTGCTCTGAAACCTGACAATGCAATAATGAAACCATACCATGCCCAAAAGCACCATGGCCATGTAGAAAACACTTACTCCGCCCATGTTGATATATCGCGCCCCGGTAAAGCTCTTTCCGTCGGCCAGGTAAGTTGCGATATCCGACAAAGCAACTACCATATTGATGAATAACAAAATAATGAAAAGCTTATCATCATCCCGGCCACGCTTTCGCATGATACCTGTAGCAAAAAACACCCCGCCCAAAAGGAATACAGTAGATCCATCCAGGATCAGTGTTGCCATATTTTCAGCGTATTGTTCAAAAAACATAAGCTCTCCTTTATATCTCTTTTAAACCGCAGCCGCCGCCCTCAAGCACGCCATCCGGCTTCTGTATATATTTATCGCAGGCGATAACCGATCTGCTGCAAAATTTACAATCTGCGCAGACCATATTCGCGTTATCATAAAGATCAAGCACCAGATCATCCTTAAAGCGGTCTTCAGGATCCGTAGCAAGCTTTGCAAAAGGCAGTTCAAAGCTTAATGCCTCTTCTGCAGGCTTTGCGTCAGGAAAGATCTTATCAAACATCTTACGTACCGCTTTGTTTCCGACCCAGAAACTTAAGCGTATATCTGAAGAAAACTTGTTCATCGCAT
>CAMOEK010000078.1:0-11367 GCA_946612125.1 uncultured Lachnospiraceae bacterium
TATCAACTGTCCGAAGACGAGCGTATCCAGCAGGAATGTGAAGCCCGTGAGGATTATATCCTGCGCCAACAGGGAATGGAAGATCTTATTTCCGAAAAGGATCAGATCATTTCAAAAAAAGAGCAGACTATTTCCAAACTGCAGGATGAGAACGAAAGCCAAAAGCAAGAAATTGCCCGGCTCAAAGCTCTCCTTGCTGCCAAAGAGTAATTGATCAAAGATCAAAGTTCTTATAGCCCGCCTTATGGCGGGCAATTTCTTCAATGACCTCACTCAAAGATTACTGTCGGATTCATTTCCTCCGGAGTTTTCCAGTCTATCCCATACTCATCTTTAAGAATACTCTTTTTCCTGCGCCAATAACCATGGCAACATCCAAATTGGTACAGCCCATACCGTTCGAAAACTTCCTTTACTTTTCCTTCTTCAAGAAGGCTTATTACCGTAGCAAGTCTCTCCTTGGCCATTTCCTCTTTTTCTTTTGCTTCTTCTTCGGGAACGGCAGGCATTTTTCTGGTCTCCATATATATCCTCAGAACGGCTTGATTCACCTCCCTAAACGCCATGCTCTCTTTAGAATATGTAAATCCGTTATTTATGATATCCTCCAAAGCCTTTATCATCGGTTCAATATAGGTCATCATCACCTTATTCTCAACCTCAGCCGATATAGCTTTAAATCTATCAGTTCGTTCAACAGGGTCTCTTAACATGGCAATTCCTCCGTTCTTGTTGAAAAATAATGATCAGATATCACCCTTCAACAAACCAATCCGCAAATTCTTCATCCGGTATTACATTGCATAAAAAATCATAAAATTTCCGATACGGATCAGCGTCAGGAAAGCTCCCTCTTCCCCGAATATGTTTCGTAGTCTTCTTTTCCGTTTCCTTATATTCTAAAGACCAGGAATCCTCATCAGAACCCATGATGTGTTTTCCGGGAACATAATCGGAGGGAATTGATTTCGGCCATGTATATATTTTTAGTGGCTCGATCAGCTCTGAGATCAATTCTGTGATAGACTCTATGGAGTCAGATTGGCACTGATAAAGCTGATTTTTTCCGACTATATACATTCCCCGATATCCGGCCCCCATCTCCATATAGAATCCATCCTGATTCCGGAAGAGCTTAAAATATCGTGATTTATTATTTGCCTTGCATCTTTCATATGATAAATATTCAATCATGTCCTCGCCTCCCTAAACTCTCCGTTTTCCGTTTGATTGGCCGGTATTTTCTGTGTCGTTATCATCTTCAGAATAATCCTTTTCATCCATGTATGAATGGTTACCGGGCCGACGGATCGGATGGTTACTCCGCCGCCGGATCGGAGGCCCATATACAATTGGACCTATATTCTGTGCCGGATTAAATTCCTTATCGCATGAAGATTCTTCGTCTTCATACAGATCACTCGGAGGCCCATATACGATCGAATTCATATTGGATCCGGGTTTATAGCCAAACAGTCGTCTGATAATATTTCTGAGTATCATTTTTTCTCCCTCCCTACTTGATTCATCCGCATTCACTCAAAGAAATCCTTCTGTCGCTTCCAGATCTTTCTTCCTATGATCCCGAATATCAACTCTTCGGCAGACAGGAGCATCAAATAGATCATTATCGTTATGACAGGGCGTATAAGGATCCAGAATACCCCATCTAACATAAGGAAATAACGGTAATAAATATGGCAGACAACCACATTAAACGGGATGGTAGCCAAAAGCAGCAATACAAAAATGGCGAGGCTTTCATATCTCCGTACCTTACGATAACTGTTAACGAAGATAAAAGATATGAGTATCAATATCCCTGTAAGCACCAGAGAAAAGATCAGCTCCTTTGAGCGATATTCGACCATATTCAAAAGCATATGAACAGCCCTCCTATGATAAGAATATTCATTATGATCACCAGCGGATACATAAAGCTGAAGACTTCAAATGCATAACATGCTATTATCTTCATGAGGCCTACGGGGCCTTTTTTTAATAGCTCCTTCTTCATCCGCCTGCTTCTAACAACATTCTTTGCTCTTATAAAATCATTATTCAATACATCAAGTCCCAGAATAAGGGCGATGGCGCGCTGACCGTCAAGTTTGTCAAAAAAAAGAAGGTTAAATAAACAAAGTGTTATATTTATATCTGCCCAGTGGATGAATATTTCATTCAGATTAAATATCAGGCAGGATAAGATCAGACTTATACCGGCAAACAGGATATTTGCTTCTACACCTGCAAGCATTACCTGGATCTTTTTGAAGCGCGCTCCGGGGCCTGATATACCGCTTTCATCAATAGCCGTATAAAAACCGGGTATGAGCCCCATTAAAAAACCATATTCGTAAACGCGTCCTCCTTTACATGCGCGGCAGGCATTTGCATGGGCCAGTTCATGCAAGAATACTCCAAGCAGGATCGGTATTATCCACATCACCGCAACATAAAATACCGTGTTCTCATACAAAAGATCATCTATAAATGCGATTACTGCCGAATCCACATGGTAGATCACCTCGACGTTTAATACCATGTACGCACCTGCAACAAACACAGGGATAAACATTACCATAAGGAGCATATTCATCATTTCGGAAAAGATCCTTTTCTTTCTGCTGTTTTTTGTCGTTACCAGAGTGATGGGGATCCCTGTTATAAAAGCGTAAATAAGACAGATCACCGCTTCGCCTATCCTGCTGAACCCTAACGTAAGCTGACGTACCATATTCCCGCCTCCTTTTTTGTATTATATAACTGTATGATAAACATAATTTCCGTATCTTTATATACAGGGAAATGTATACTTATTCCTGTGTTATCTTGTGGGTTTTAAAATACTCAACCAGATGATGAACGGCCTTAGTGGTCTTTACATCCATAAACCAGTCAATATCGGGCGAGATCTTATCATCGGATCTTATGGTGATCTTATCTCCATCGTTAAGCCTGGTAGATGCGGGAAGCTTCGTCTCGCAGTCGTCGATAAGCGCGTATGAAAAATGGTATCCGATCGTCTTATCAAGATAGAATGCCAGATCAAGAACCGTTGCGCCTTTATCTATAAGCATATGGTTTCCGTTTCTGACAAATATGGTTATCTTCTCCTTATAGCTGTCTCTGGGATCTATCTCATTGATATCCTGCACCAGCAAGGTTCTGTCCGCATCGATGATATTGCCGTAAGTATAGCGATGAGACTCTGTCTGGGTACGTACAAAGAAACGGTAGCGGTTATCCATCTCGTCAGCCAGAAGGAAGTATTTCGCATCGTTATGCGTTGTGTTCAGATAATCGAGCAGATAGAATCCGCGTTTTGAAAGCGAATTTTCAAAATACGAGAAAAAGACATCGTTGGGGGTGGATCCGGAGTTCTCTGCGAGAAGCTCATCGTCTACTATCAGATACATATCGTAAAGCGCTATGTATTTCTTGTTGAGAAGCTTTTTCCAGTCTGCATCGATATTTATAGCCATGTGCGCCACCTGGCGGTAAATGCTTATGCAGGAACGTTTGGCATAACTGAAACCTAAAATGAATTTGTGATCCTTTTCGAGTTCTTTTGTTTCATTGTTTGTTGCAGGGTCAAAAATGTTGATGAGCGTATCAATCGTAGCTTTACAGCTTCTGCTGTTTTCAGCACAGATAGCTTCGAACTGCCGAAGGATCTCTTCATACATACTGGCGTGCTCTGTTTTAAAACAGAGCTCCTCAAGAATGCTCACAAAATAATATGCTTTAAGACTCTCGACCATGGGTATGATGATCTCGCGGGTGTGCTCGCACTTGGGTATGCGCTTTGCTTCGGGAACTCCTGAGAGCGTGTTCAGGTTATCGATCCTGTCGCACAGCTTTATATAGAGCGCCTGCGCATTCATTTTGCTCTGGAGACGTATGTCGGAAAGAAGGTTCTTCTGCTTTTTAGTCAGGGTATGGTCTGTATAGTCTTTATCGCTTAAAGAGGTTACACAGTCAACGAGTTCCGCAATGTCCTTACCGAATCTTTTCTTAAGTTCCGAAAAAGTAGCATCGCTGTCCTCCAGCACATCATGAAGGATTGCTGCGGATATTACTTCGTAATCGAAACCAAGTTCAGCCAGCTGTCTGGCTGTGCGG
The DNA here is from genome assembly GCA_946612125.1 of uncultured Lachnospiraceae bacterium. Classification (GTDB taxonomy): domain Bacteria; phylum Bacillota; class Clostridia; order Lachnospirales; family Lachnospiraceae; genus NK4A136. Next base: position 4,126 of record CAMOEK010000078.1, read on the forward strand.
AGACAATGACAGATATAATCTTCACCCGTGCCTCTTTTGACTCCGGCATGTTTAGCGGAGGCGTAATCATACGCCCTGCGGATAGTCCTTTTACCACCGGCCATAGTATGCTTTTGGGCATAGATATCGATTATCTCGTCAATGTTTACATCGAGAATATACGACATAACGCTTTCCTCCTCTCCGGGTTTTATACATCTTTTCTCACTGACATGTGTTTGACCAGATGGTAAAAATCATCATCTTCATCATCATCAACTTTTCCGTATCTGAATACATTCCTTTCAAGGCTCTGCTTTATGAAACGCTCAAGTGTGGAGCGTATCATGATCGATTTCTGGTATTCCGTAAGCTCGCTGCTGCGGTTAGGATCCATGTACAGTGCCTTGAAGAGCTTTATCAATTCGTCTGTTTCAGCGGATGCTTTGATATCGGGCTGTCCCAGCAGCAGACTGTGGTGTATTTCTTCTCCGGACATGGTCAGCATATAGCGCGAAAAACCGATATACTGTATGACCGGTACATGATGACGTCCTTTTGATACGGAATTTATGGTTCCAAGTCCTCCTATATAGCATTCCTTGTTGCTGGTTACTTTATTGAGTATTACCAAAGCTCTGTCGGTGGTTTCGTGTCTTAAAGAAATGAATACATTGTTTCCGGACAACTCAAAGTCTCCGTAATATGCCATTTCCTTAAAATCCATGCCTATGCGCTCGATCACCATATATGACTCTTCCAGCTTTTCAAGGTTTTCTTTGATCTCGGTTACATTTCCGCGGTCCTTGATGCCAAGGATTGCTGCGCAGCTGTATACGGGGTTATCCGTGTGAGCCGAAGACTCTTTGTAAACGTAAAGTATCCCGTATAACAAGGATTCCGTGGGAGGCTTTACATCTCTTCCTGTAGTGGGACTGGGATCTATGTAATAGACATAATAGAGTCCGCAGAATTTATCCATCATCTCTGTCTTGCTGCTGTCCTCCGTGTTCTGCGTTACTGTGGCAGTAACTGTAGGGGATATGTCTTTTGTCAGGAAAGCATCGATGTCGATATTGTATAGCCGCTTGAGTGATATCAGGAAATCTGTCCCCGGCATCCTGCGGCCTTTTACATAATCGGTCATGGAAGATGCGGTTATTCCCAGCTTTTCTGCAAGTTCCCGTTGCGTTAATTCGTTTTTTATGATAAACTTCTTTAAGTTGCCGGATACAATATCTTCAGGGCGTTTGACAACATTAACTATAGTCTTGGGTTTATCTTTGACCGCCATTATACAGCACCTCCAATATTAAATTTCAGAAAGGGACAGTTAGCTCCTCGATTGTACCGTAAATATCGCCTTTTGACAAGGGCTTATGTGTAGTCATTTATCGAAAATTATGATTTTTCGTTCGATTTATTTTAATTCCCAAAAACGTCGCTTAGTGCCATAAAAGATATTTTTTGTATATAATATACAGCCAAAACGCATGAATAAAGCCTATATCGATACGAGAGTTGAGAATATTCAGTCAGATTTCATAAAAATACAGAGATATCGAAAAAGGGCGTTTTGTTCGAAATTTTGAATTCTGCTTTACATAAATAATTATATACTTATAGCAAGATATTTTGAAGGGAAAAAGATTAATCGGGATCAAGTGTATGTGAAAATGTTATTATATAAAAGATCCTGTGGCTGTTTTTCCATGCCACAGGATCCTTGAAATCTCACAATATTCAGGTTTTATTGTGCAGCTGCCTTTTTCTCCATCTTGCATCTGACAAAGTAGTATATTGATGAAACCGGAAGATATACGCTGTAGCCAAGCGCTACGATCATAAACAGCACTCCGAACAGCATAAGCTCTAATACTCCAAGTACCATTCCGGGACCAAAGTCAAATATGGAGCTTACGATCATTGTCCAAAGGCCACCAAGTATTCCTATCCCAAAGCCTTTTGCCTTACCGCGCATCATCCTGATAATTGCCACCATCGGTATAAATACCATTGAGAAAACCAGGAATACCAGTATAAATCCTCCGACCAGTGTCATGATCCCGCCGTTACTGAAGGCACCGCTTGCAGCCATCATAATATCAGTGACTAGTGCAATGATCCCTCCGATGATCACCGACTTTACCAGAAAACCCTTTCTCTCTTCCCATGCTGCTTCATAGTAACCCATAACTAATCTCCTTTCTTTTCTGCACTTTTTGTGCTTGTCTCTTGTTAGTTATAAGATATCACAGCCGGATAATACCGTTTTCAGCCAAAGTTTACATTATTCATCTTCTTTAACTTTTATAACCACCTGGCTTGCCCATCCCGTTTGCTGCCTGTCCTCGTCCAGATAGATTTCATACCAGGTATCTCCATCGGCTGATACTTCCTCATTTCCTGTAGCAGCTAATGTATCCCCCTCATGAGCCATAGTAACAATGCCGTTGTCCTTTCCGGCTCCCGATCTGATATTAGCCTCGGGTACGGTAATGACCATCCACACCGGCTCCTCAACCTCTTCTTCAGGTTCTTCCTCGGTCTCTTCAACGGGTTCTGCCTCAACTGTAGTCATGTACATCTCATCATCTGTAGCGGCCTCCACAACTTCTGTTTCTGTATTTTTCTGGAAATACCCCGTTTTCTCACTGAATGCTCTAAACCCTATGGGCGTCAGAATGATCAGTGCAATAACTATCGCAGTACAGATCAGATTAATGATGATCGCAGGTATTTTTTTCTTTGCAAAAAATTTTTCATTAGTTTTAAACTGCTCAACCGTCTTTGTTTTCAGCGTCTTTAATACTTCCTTAAATGTTCTCTCATAACCGATCCAGTCGTAGTGTTCATTCAACTCTTTTGACGCTTCCGAAACAAACATGGAAATAAGCAGCGGTGGCAGTACATATATAGCAAGTAAAATGATAATAACGATCAAAGTTAGCAATATCGCCTCAAATGCATTCCCCGGTGATTCTCCTGTAAAACCTTCTATATACCGTATCCACTCTGCTTTGATAAAGATTTTTCTAAGATACAGAAGATTCTCTATATTTGCCGATTTAGGCAGCATCCAGTTTTCAGCGATAAAAGCAATGACAAACGTTGGTATTGTAAGTTTCGGTAAGTTCGTAAAGATCACTTTAAATATCTCAAAGATAATATAAACAAGGAAAATTGGCCAATACGCAAGCCAGTGTATGATCTCTGCCCATATAGGGATCTCCCGCTTCTTTTTCCTGCCGATCTTTTCATCGATTGCTTTAAGTACTTTATTCTGATTTGCTTTTTTCTCGGCTTTTTTGATGATCCCTGCAATACCGCTGTTTATAATGCCGAAATTATCATGAACCGGATTATAATAATTCAATATAAAATCCGTATCATCCCTAAACTCATATTCCCTGTCCGCAATGGAGATGATCCCTTTTAATGTACCCGGTTTCATTTCACTGATCGAATACATATACGGCGTCAGAGTAGGATACTTTATAAGCAGTTTAGTTTCCGAAAAGTTATCCACAACATCTCTGTATGTTGCTATTGTCTGTAAAGTATTGAACAGATCCACGAGCGGAACGAAATCCGTTCCTCTTTCCTGCCTTACCGCAAAGACCTCTTTTTGTCTTGAAGAAACATACTCCGAAAACTGCTGTATCGTATCAATACTCTTCAACTCCAGGAAGTCATACAGACTCTCTTTTAAAGATGGATATTTCTGACACACATCATTACTCTGGAGAGCTTTTTCATAAAACTCTACACATTTACGAAGTTTAATGATAGTTGCTTCCTGGAACAGGTTAACGATCAGCGGACTGGATTCATCCTTTGTTTTTCCGTTTACATCCTTATCTTCGTCTTCTTTAGCATATTTTTCTTCATTTCCTAAAGCTATTACCTTGAATTCTTTCTCCAGCATTTCAAGGATGGCTTTTTTATTCTTTCTTACTGACTGATAGTAATCGAAGAAGAATTCAACATCATCTTTCTTTATCTTCTTAGATGTAGCGATCAGATTAAAATAATCACGGGCAAACTCAACAGCTCCGCCTGCGTTGCCTCCCGCAGCAGACTGGGTCTTTTTTTCAGCGCCCTTATTATAGAAATCATAAACGGCTTTAAAAAGCTTCTGATCCCTTAAAATAGCCTCATATTTATCAGCTTTTTCCAGTCTGGCGCGGTCTCTTTCAGCAATCTTTTCATTGGCGCCGTTTATACTCTGCGTCCAGCGCTTTCTGGTTGCTGCTATAAGTGATTCCAGCTCATCCTGAGTCAGGTCGGCTTTATCTATCTTATAAAGCTTAAATATATTTTCCCCGGCAATATCAATATCATATTTGCTAAGGATTTTTTCCTGTATATCAGCCATTTATTCTCCTCCTTAGCATTTATCCAGTCTTTTTATGATCGCCATAAGAAAATGAACATATGCTTTTTCACAAAATGCTGCTGCCGCCTCTAAAACTGTTGAAATAAGATCTATAACAAATTCCAGAACCGCTACTACTATTTCAAAAACCCAGGCTCCCACTCCGCCTACTAAAGCCACTATAATACCTATTTCTATAACAAGCATAACCAACATTCCCAGAACATGTCCGAAACCGGATATGCGTATCCCACTGGCAATGCCATAGATCGCATATAACGCGATCACTCCAAGTGCTGTTAATACCGCAATAGCAATAACAGAAACCGACGATGTTATAGCCCCTGTGAACAATGATGAAAGCCCCTTAAAAACAGTTCCAAGAAGAAAGAATATCACACAAAACAGGGCGCACCAAAACACTATAAACGCAACCACTGTACACCCCCGTTATTCTATATTGGCTTTATTCATACGAAGAGCCGCGCTCTTCATCTCCTCATCAGACATCTGATTTGACAGCTGGAAGGTGGTATCCAGTTTAGTGTGTCCATACTGCTCTTCGGCTATAATATGAAGTATACCGGAATTATCCAATGCAGTGGTCATGATGACAGGGGTACTCTTAGGAACTCTGTTATTAAATTTCATCTCGATAGTAGTCAGGGGCACCCTTCCTTCTATGTCCATTTTACGATCCGTAACCCTGCTCTCATATATCTTGATATCGACCGTGCTCTGATTGTCCGCAACTGTATAAAACTGATCTGTCTTGTTAGCCGGAAGCTTTTCATTTATCATAAGCATATTGAAAATACGCATCTGTCCATCATCGTCCTGAACTTCCAATCCATAGGTTCTGGACAGAACATTCGTAATATTGATCTTCAGCGCCCCGCCTGCTGATCCTCCTGTCGTAAGCGCAAACTTCTTATCCATTTCACCGGTCACGAGGTTCTGCTCTTTAATCTCTTCAACAGACTTGCCCGCCTTATCAGCTTCGATCTGCACGAAATCGTTATAAGCCTTTTCGTTACTTGCATAGATCGCTGCGCCCTTTGCAACCGCCTCATCAGGATCGGATAAAACCGGCGTAACATGATAATCACGCTCGATCATTGCCGCAACCTGAGGCATCCTTGATGAACCGCCTACCAGAAGAACCTTATCTATCTTCGAAATAGGATACCCCTGCTTCTCGGCGGTAGCCAGAACATCATCAAGAAGGTTTTTGGTCCTGTTTAAAAGATCATTTGTCAGTTCCTCATATTTCTCACGGCTGAGTTCCTCACGAAAACGTCCGGCAGGACCATTTACGGAAATATTTACCTTTTCTCTAGATGTAAGCGCCTTTTTCCAGGTCTCAACATCAACATATAATGCTGCTACCGTCTCAGGATCCTCTGAGAGATCCTCTCCATTCTCCTCTTCGTAACGCTGAGTCACATACTCCATAAGAGCTTCATCCCAGTCTTTACCGCCAAGCTGATCATCGCCGCCGGTGCAGACAACCGAAATATCACTGCCGGAAATATTCATGACCGTTATATCAAAGGTTCCACCACCCAGATCATATACAAGAACCGTTTCATTTTTATCAACTCCGGAAACACCATAGCTGATAGCTGCTGCCGTAGGCTCATTGATTATATTAAGAACATTCAAGCCTGCAAGTTCACCGGCTGCCCTGGTTGCCTGCCTTTCGTTCATACCGAAATATGCCGGGCAGGTGATAACCACATCCTTAACTTCTTCGCCATCTTTAAGAACTCCGGTCTGCCTGAGCTCATCATTTGCGTCTTTAACTATTTTTTTAAGGATCATAGAAGATATTTCCGGAGCATGATATGTGGTACCGTTTAGTGTAACCGTATCGTTCTCTTTACCCATTTTCCTTTTTATAAACTGTACGGTTTTATCGGGTTCGATCTCTATGGAGCGTTTTGCCTCTGTACCTACAATGATGTTATCTGCCGACTCCACCATGACCACCGAAGGCGTAGTATGATCGCCGTCACTGTTCTTTAACACAACAGGCTTCCCATACTCATCAATGTATGAAATGCATGAATAAGTTGTTCCCAGATCAATTCCAAATACATAGCTCATTTTAAAATATCTCCTTATAATATATTTTTTACACCTTATATTGATATACAACCACTCTTTCCGGCTGTATTATCTTCTCTCCTTTTTTGTATCCCTCGCTGAGACTCTCTTTTACCGTCTTATCCAGCGCCGGATCGTCTGTCTGCTCAATCTTGGCCTGATGGATCGCTGCATCAAAGCTTTCCCCCGGGGCAGTCCTGTACTCATCAACATTCTGCTGTTCAAGCAGATCCGTAAGATCTTCAAAAATATACTGGTATTCTCTTTGCAGATCCTCCGCGGACAGGCTGCTCCATTTTTCGGATCCGATAAGCCTGAGCATATCCTTCCTGACTTTTATAACCGCTTTCATCAGCTGGTCAACAAATCTGTCTGCCGCATCCTGCTTGTAATAATCCAGCTCTTTGTGAAGCTTATCGATCATTTCATCTTTAACGGTTATCTGGTTCCTGATCATGCTTTCCATGAGCTGTCCCTGCTCACGGGAGTTTAACAGGATCTGCATGATCCTGTCATCTTCAGGCTTTTCTTCATCTGAAAAAACCTTTTCTCCTTCACTGATGATCTTATCTGCCAAATCCTCAAATTCGTCCATTTGCTCCTCCTACTCGTAATAGATCCTTAAATCTGATCATTACACAATACTAATATTTTATTTGTTACACTATTGATTGTCAACGAGTCAATTCATGACTCAATAAACTATCTTCCGTGCGCTCCGCAGAACCGCCTGTAGTCTTCAGAAATCTTTTGAGACATCTCCAGATCTCCGCCTT
>CAMOEK010000079.1:0-11348 GCA_946612125.1 uncultured Lachnospiraceae bacterium
ACAGCCATGTGGGGCGGAACATACACGCCGCCATAACGCTTTGCGCAGGAAAGACCGAATACATGGTCATCCTCATTTATGGTGCCGCCTACCGCGCAGAGTGAGTTGTGGCAGTTGGTGAGCACATAAGGCATGGGGAACTTCTTGAGTCCCGAAGCCCTTGCGGTCTGGATGATGCCCACGAAAGTGATGTCGTGGGAAGTGAGCTTATCAAAACGGATATTGAGCTTTTCGTCATTGCCCGACTTATTGTGTCCGGTCAGTATCCCGTAAGCTATCGTTCCTTTCTTTGCTTCTTTTGCGTTTACTTCCTTACCGCATTTGGCTGCTGCGGCAGCTTCGTCGGTGAAGAGTTCACCGCCTGCAAGGAATGCGCCGCCTTCGTACAGTTTTACCATTGATTTATCTCCTCTCTTTGTTGTTCTTTCTTATTGGGAATTTGCCCACAGACCCATGGTATTTTCTATGTCCGTGGGATTTATCTTTGCAGCTCTTTCAAAGTACTCCCGGGCTTTGGCCCTGTCTCCGTTTATCTCTGCCAGATAGCCCAGCACTATCAGTCTGTCGTAGCATTCCTGATATCTGCAGGACAGGCAGAAGCATCCGTCTTCTATATGCTCCAGATATTCAAGGCACTGCTTCTGGTCTCCCTTGAACAGATACATCATCGCCAGGCGCTCATATCTTATGGCGTTGTCGGCGCGCTGGGATCTTAAGTAATACTCCTCCGTGTTCATGGGCTCGCCCTGCATTTCCTTTATATGCTTCGGAGGATTTTTTGCATTTAAGCATTCCTTTATCTCTGCGCCGGCATAAAGCTCTGCCCTCCATTTCCAGTTACCGCCGTTCAGATAAACATCCGCCAGCCTGCAGCACAGAGCCAGGCTGCGGAACACGCCTATCCTGCTCTGTCCCAGATCCTTCTGCAGGGCGCAGGCCTTGATAAGATAATCAAAAGCCTTCCTGTATTTCCTTGCATAAAGCAGCTTATCGCCCACTACATGGAAGTATCTGGCCACCTTCTTCGCCTCTTCCTGCCTGTCCTTGTTATACCACATCTCAGGCAGCAGATGTAAATGCGTCCACTTTACGCCCAGTATCTCCCGCATCTTCCTGTCGAATTCCTTAAAGCACTTATCAAAATCCTGAGGGCGGATCTGCATCAGGGTCTCAAACTTGGCATCTATGACCTGCCAGTCATTTAAGTATTCTATCTCATGCAGCCTGTCATAGCATTTATTGGCATTTTCCTCATCGCCGCAGCATACATAGATCTCGGCAAGCTTATTGATATAATTGCCTTTGTCCTTATATTCTTCAAGATATTTTTTAAGGACCTCCAGAGCTTCGTTCCACCGCCCCCTGCTGCCCAGAGTATCTGCCAGCTGATATATGGGCGCCGTCTGCATGGAACCATACTTATCGATGCACTCGCGGAATATCCTTTCGGCCTCGTCGGTGCGGCGCATCAGATAGTTCATATCGCCTATCCTGTACAGACGGAAGGAATCGTCATACGCATCGTCTTCGCCCCCTTCGCTCTTATCAAGCGCGGCCTGAAGATCCGCGATCGCAGCATCCAGGTCTCCGCTGTGGGTCAGAAGATCGGCTCTTGCCGCCATCACAAAGGGCGTGGGGTTCATCTCTACCAGCTTATCAAAATACCTCTTTGATTCCTCGTAATCCTTTAATGCTTCGTACTTTTCGTAGCGGCGCTGATAGCAGCGCGCCAGCTCATACACGGCACGGTCCTCTTCGGGATCCATCTCGAGTATCTTTTTGTACCATGAGATGGCTGTTTCATCATCGCCTTCGGTAGCCCTGTAGCACTCGCCCAGATAATACAGCGGCGCGGGGTTATCCGGTTCGTTCTCCGCTATCTCCTTATAGTATGTTATAGCCTCCGCATAGTCCTTTTTCATGCGCTTCAGATTGGCCCGCAGCATATACAGGTTACGGAGCTTCGTGCCCTTTTCTATGTAGCCCTCGACCATCTCCAGCGCTTCATCATACTTTTCTTCCTCGGTGAGCACCCTGGCTATCTCAAAGCCCACCATATCCTCCGTGACCACTTCGTCCTCGTAGGCCTCGGGCTTGGGCGGCTCAGCTTCCTTAACCTCCTCCAGCAGGGCATTTGCCTTTTTCCGGAAGAGCTCGATCTTTTCGCCCAGGTTGGTTTCGTGCATCAGTCTGAGCTCCTCCAGCGCCAGAGCCGGATGCCTGACCTTATTTTCCTCCGCCGTCCTGATCACTGCCTGCGCATCCTCATACTGCTTATATACCATAAACACACGCAGAGCCAGCAGATACGGGCGGTAATAATCCCTGTAAAGAGCCAGGATGGAATGATAATCATCAACCACGCCCTGACCGTCATGCAGTCTGTAATAAGCCTCCTGGCGGCGCATATATGCAGGCAGGTTATTCCTGTCCTCTCTTATCTGCTCGTCGCAGTCGTCCACCACTTCCTTATACTTGCCGCTGCGCAGGCGCAGTCTCTGCATCAGATCCCGGTAAGGCAGCATCATGGACTCGTCCCATTCCACCTCAATAGCCTTTTGCGCATAGTCCAGCGCTGTTTCGTACAGTGACGGATCCTTACGGTAGATCGCCAGAAAACCGTAGCACTGCGCCAGGACATATCTCTGATAGCCCAGAGTCTTCTTGCGCTTTTTATACTTATCGCTGCCGTCGTCCGGCAGTTCTTCAAGCGCCTTTTCCCACTCCTTAAGATAGTGCAGGGCGCCTTCATAATCCTCTGTCTCCAGCAGGCAGCGGCCCTTCATATCCACATAGTCGTAATACTCGGAGGTTCCCGGAGTATAGGTCTTCTGATCCAGCATTTCCAGCGTTTCCCTGATGCGGTCGGAATGGAAGCGGCTCCAGCACAGTTCTATCCACGCGTCAAGGTCATCGGGATCACTCTTTAATCTTTCCAGATAATGCGCTTCTCTCGAGCACTGCACAGTCATAAAGAAGTTCTTTACCTTGGGCGATCCGTTCAGATGCTGAATATGATCCCTTATTATATTCTCTGCCTTTTCATAATCGCCCAGATGCTGCTGATAACGCGCCATATCAAAATGCGCCATTGCGTGATCGGGCACCAGCTCAAGCGTTCTGTTCCAGCATTCGAGCGCCTCTTCCCACTTATCGCAGGCGCTGAGCGCCTCTCCGCACACCCTCAGAACATAAGCGTCATCATACTTTCCCCGCATCTGAGCCGCAACTTCATCTATCCTGCGGCCATCGGGAAGCTCCGTTTTCTCTTCAAGCAGCGCCAGGCGCAGGGCCTCCACATCTTCATACGGATGATACACTCCCTTGGCGTGCAGTTCATCGAACTTTTCATGGATCTGCGTTCTGCTCTCCTGCAGGTCCTCATTTTTTTCAAATATCTGTTCCGAAGTAAGGAACACCACGGGGCCGTCACGCATATCGCCCTTGCTGCCCTCTACGCGCTCCTGCTCCACATCGTTATCAAGTCCGGTGATCTCTCTGTTTATGTCATAAAACAGATTGATATAGCCGTCATAGTCCGGCTCCCCTTCTCCCGTCTTGTCGAACAGATCATAATCTCCGAAGGTTTCCTTTTCCACCTGATATATCAGATAATCCAGGAAATTCTCGGGGAATTTCTCCAGCAGGTCTTCTTTTTCCTCTACAAAGCGGAAAGTATCGTTAAGAAGGATCCACACGTTCTTGGGCAGGTACTGATGGCTCATGATAAACACCAGCAGGCGCTCTCTCGTTTCGTAAGAAGTATCAAGCCCCTGACACAGCGGGTCGGACAGCAGCTCCTCCCACTGCTTGGGGTCGCGGCGCAGGAAGATGTCCTTATATACCGATTCAACCTTCTTAAGCCAGCGCGCTATATCGTCATCGGGTTCCGGCTCTGCCTCTTCCTTCGGAGGATTGACAGCCAGCTCATACGCCTCACGCAGGTTTTTGAAGCCCTCGGGGTCGTCCTCGGGGTTGTGCTGCGGAAGCAGTGATTTATATTGTTTCTTGATGGCGGACTCGTCGTCCGTGGGTTCCATCTGCAGGATTTTCCATGCCTGATCGATCGTCATGATGTTATTCTCCATTATCAGTTTACATAATTGGGGTCAGACCCCATTGCCGTCTTGATCTCATCTGTTTCAAAAGTGTAGTCTTTATTGCAGAAATCGCAGTGAAGGGTAACAGGCTTGTCCTCTGCGATCATCTTATCAAGTTCATCCCTGCCAAGGCTGATAAGGGCTTTTGTCACACGATCACGGCTGCAGTTACAGTGATAACGGGGCACCAACTCCCCCTCCACCTCGATATCGCCTAAAAGACCCCTCATAATATCTTCAAGGGTCTCACCGGCAGCAAAGTGGTCGGTGACGGAGCTCATGCCTGACAGGTTTTTTTCAAGCATGCTGATGGTCTCTTCCGAGGCGAAGGGCATAAGCTGTATGATAAAACCGCCGGCATGCTTTATGCTGCCATCCGTATCTACCAGCACTCCCAGGCCCACAGCCGAAGGCGTCTGTTCGCTCACCGCAAAATAATATGTCAGATCATCGCCTATCTCTCCCGTAGTGAGCGGCGTCTGCCCGGTATACGGCTCTTTAAGCCCCAGATCCTTCATAACCGTAAGCATGCCGGCTCCTATGCCGCCGCCTACATCCAGATGGCCGTTTGCCTTCAATGGAAGTTCGACCGAAGGATCATACATCAGCCCTTTGACCTGCGCCTGCGGATCCGCGCTTACCGTCATCTGCCTGATGGGGCCGTCCCCGTCTATCTTTAAGGTGATCAGATCCTCTTCGCTCTTGCACATGCTGCCCATCATGGCGCCGGCCGTGAGCAGACGTCCCAATGCAGCGCTGCAGAGCGGTGAAGCGCAATGTATGCGTCTCGCCTCTTCGACAGTATCCTTAGTATATGCCGCTATAAATCTTAATTCCTTATTTTCCGAAAGTCCGTGTATCAGTCTGTCGCTCATTTATCCTGCCCCTCCAGCCTGCGGATCTTTATGCCGGTTATCGCGCACTGGTCGCCGCTGAAAGCCGCATAGATCCTGGGTACTTTAACATCGATCCTGGTAGTATCCTTTAAACGTATGCCCTCGTTGAGGGTATATACCGTAACGGTATTATCTTTTCTAAATATCTTTACGCTGCAGTCCACGCCCTGTTTCTGCTTTGCTTTCCAGATATCCCAGTCCTCAAAATCCTCCTCCTTGACCACGGATATCTTTGATGCTACGCCTTCGTGCATCTCCCAGCCTTCTCCATCCATTCGCATAAGAGCGAATTCCTGGAAATCCGGACCGTTCATCTCGCCGTTTGCGGAATAATACAGTATAACGAAAGGACAGTGCCACAGAAGTCTTGCCGTAGGGAGGCTTAAGCTGTGCAGCGTGATCTCCATATCGCTGTCCAGTTCGATGCCCTTTGAGGATGCCGTTCTCCAAGCGTCGATCTGCACATTCGGGATATCGCCTTCAGGCGCATCGATATAGCTGATCTCCTCTGCGATCCTGGGGATGTGATCCTTTCCTATCTGCTCCTCCGTCTTATCTATCTTCACATCATAGATATGGCAGTTTTCGCCGGTCAGGCCCAGATATACATAACGTGAACTGTCCTTAAGTGCAAAGATCACCTGATGCATCTCATCGCCGTTACTGATCGTGAACATCGCGTGATCCCTGTATTTTACGCATTCGATATTGTAATAAAAGCCTTTCTTTCCGATCATCGCGCTCTTTTCATCCTTGCCGGCGGTACTCTGCGACTTTCTTATCGATCCGTCTTTTACCGTTCCGTCGGGACTGATCTCGCCGTACACGTCATAGACCATTTCCTTCGCCTTGCCGTCCTGCTCGTGAGTGCGGGCGTCCAACGCGTCAAAGATCAAAAACGAAGGTCCCCAGTTTCCTTCTACATAACCCTCCACGGGTTCACAGCGGAAGAAGACTTTAGTGACGGAGCGGTCTACCAGTATGCCTTCCGATATAACGGAGCGGGGTTCTTTAACCGAAAGCTCTATCTTGCCTGCCAGGCCCTCCTTCTCATCTCTCTCCTGCATTACATATTCTTCGTCCACATCCAGCAGATGCAGCATTATCTTTGCAAATCTGGGATCGAACTGCGTCTCCATGCCCTTGACCAGCTCTTCCCTCACCATCTGCTGGGGTATGGTCTTACGATAACTTCGTTTGGAAGTCATGGCATCATAAGCATCAGCCACGGCTATTATCCTGGCGATCTCGGGAATATCGTCGCCTTTTAAGCCTTCCGGGTAGCCTCTGCCATCGTAACGCTCATGATGATAATTTGCGCCTATGCTCAAATAGGGCGATTCGCTTATACTTGAGAGGATCTGTTTTCCTATAACAGGATGCCTTTTGATCTGCGCATATTCTTCATTAGTCAGTTTTCCGTCCTTGTTTATGATGCTGTCATCGATACCGATCTTTCCTACATCATGCAAAAGGCCAGCATAGTAAACTTCCTCGCATTCTTCTTCCGTTTTGCCGGCCAGACGCGCGATCTTTTCCGAATACTCCGCCACTCTGGCCGAATGGCCTCTTGTGTATGAATCCTTTGCATCGATGGCGCTGGCAAGTGCTTCCGCAGTCTGTTCAAAGAGTTTTTTCATCTTTTCGTTCTGATCGCGGAAATGCTCCACTTCCGCATCATTGAGCGCCAGAAGACGCCGGCTCATATCAAGGAGCGCGAATACAAAGATGACTTCGACCATAACAACTATAGTCATGTTTATGACGGAAACACCATAATCAAAATACTGGACTATACCCGCAAGAAACGGCAGGACACTGAAGAGTACGAGCGAAATGGAAATACCCGGGCTGAGCTTTTTATAATACTGTATGATCACTATCACCTGCAGGATCAGGGAAGCATAAAGAAATACGAAACTCAGCCAGACGCCGCTGCCCCTGTGATACTGATTGAATTCATCGAAATAATAATAGAGCCCGCTGTACTGGGAAACAAAGAGCATCACAATGCCTGCGGTCAGGATCCCGGTCACTATGTGCAATCTGCGCGGTACCTTTTCAAGTCCGCCTTCATCCGTATACAGATCTTCCAGATAGAAATTAAAGATCAGAGCTTCAAAGAGCGTCATGAAGAACACTGCAAAATTGGATATCCTTACCATCCAGTATCCCAGGTCGCTCACATCGCCGCGGTATATATAAGCATAGCGGTCCGCGATCAGCAAAAACGCCGCGCCCATATCCATTACGAAGAGGATAATTCTTCTTTTGGTACTGGTATTGACCATCAGAAGAGCAAAAAATGCCGTCAGAATACACATGCCGATCAGCACCAGCATGATCGTTAATTGGTACATATGTAAAAAAGCCAGCATGTACATCCTCCTTCATATATTCGTTAAAACGCTTATTTATCCCACTCCTCCAAAAACTCCCGGAATTCTTCCCTGGCAGCGTCGATGCGCTTGGGATCCTGGGAATTAAGGGCCTGTTCAAACTTCCTTATATAGTGCTCGATGACCTGGCGGTCCTCGCCGAAGTTCTCTTCATAAAGGCGCTCGCCCTTTACCAGAAGCAGCTTGTTCTTCTCCTGCTCGCGGGGCGGTATCTTAAGATAAGCCAGCTCCTCCATGCGCGCCGCTATCTCTTCGTCGCTCATATCGACATCGCGGCCTTTGAGTATCTGCTTTGTTACTTCACCGGTCAGATTCACGCGCACCTGCACTTCAAGGATCGAGTTGACATCGTAGGTGTAGGTCACATCCACGCTGTTCTCTTCTTTCTTGCGCTTGGGCAGCGGTATCTCCAGCTCGCCCAGATTTAAGTTATTTTCCGCAAAGCGGCTCTCGCCCTGCAGCACCTTTACCCTTATGCTCTTCTGGTTATCGTAAAGAGGATAAAGCGTCTCCGTGCGGCTGGCGGGGATGACCGTATTGCGCTCGATTATCGGGCATACATGGCCGCTCTCAAAACCGCCGCCCTCACGCTCTATGCTCACTTCGGTACTTAATGTGAAGGGGCAGACATCCGTAAGGATCACCTCGCGTATGCTCTCCCGCCTCTCCTTCATGGCTGCCTGAATGGCCGCGCCTACGGCGATGGCTTCATCCGGATTTACCGATGTTTCGGGCAGGCTCCTGAAAAGCTTGCCTACCAGGCGGCGCACCAGCGGAAGGCGCGTAGCTCCGCCCACCATCACTACCTTATCTATCTCGGAAAGCTTAAGCTTGGCGTCGGACAGGCTCTTCCTTACGGGTATCCTGATGCGCTCAAGCAGCTCTTCGCAGTTTTTCTCAAATTCATCCAGCCTGATCCGGACTTC
Organism: uncultured Lachnospiraceae bacterium; assembly: GCA_946612125.1. GTDB lineage: Bacteria > Bacillota > Clostridia > Lachnospirales > Lachnospiraceae > NK4A136. Next base: position 8,322 of record CAMOEK010000079.1, read on the forward strand.
CTTTTCCTCATCGCCTATCATGCATTTCATGTCCACCATTCTTTCCTTATCAATGATGAGCTTGCAGTTCTCTGCCTGCTTATGCACATGGCGCAGAGTCTTTTCGTCAAGGCTGTCGCGGTCGACCTCTGCCTTCTTATACCACATATCTTCGATGACAGCCGTAAAATCTTCGCCGCCCAGATAGTTATCGCCTGCCACGGCGCGCACTTCCAGTATGGTGCCGGAGAGTTCAAGTATTGACACATCAAAGGTACCGCCGCCCAGATCGAAGACCAGCACCTTTGCATCATCCTGCATATCGTACAGGCCGTATGCCACAGCTGCTGCCGTAGGCTCGCTTATGATACGCTCCACCTTAAGCCCCGCCAGCTCGCCGGCATGCTTGGTAGCCTTTCTGCGGGCGTCGTTAAAATATGCGGGTACGCTGATAACAGCCTCGGTGATCTCCTCACCCAGGAAAGCCTCCGCGTCCTCTTTTAATGAGCGCAGTATGAAGGAAGACAGCTCCTCCGAACGGAAAAGCCTGCCGCTTAAGCGGTACTTCGCATCTGTGCCCATGGTGCGCTTGAATACAGCCGCGCTGTCCTCGGGGTGCGTGAGCATGCGCTCCTTCGCTACATCGCCTACATATATATGCTCGCCCTCCACGCTCACTACCGAAGGGGTGAGCCTGCCGCCTAAGCGGTTGGGTATTATGTGGGGGCCGTCATCTCCGTAATATGCTACCAGGGAGTTAGTTGTTCCCAGATCGATACCTATTATCATCTGAAATGGTTCCTTTCCGTAAAAAACTAAAGATATATTTTATCAAAAAATGCCACTATATTCAAGATTCTTCGCTTCGCTCAGAATGACCAAGTCACAAGAAGGGGCCCGCCTTTTGGTATCAGGAGGGACCCGCAACGCGGGAGGTACCTGATGCCGCTTAAAAGGTGGGAAGATCGTCTTGTGACCCTTGTGTACGACCAACAATTCTTTTAACCGCCGCGCACATCCAGTAGCCGATCAGTGCGCCCATCGTGTTGTGAAGCAGATCCCCCAGCTCCAGGCTGCCGCGGCAGGTGATGAACTGCGTGATCTCGATACAAAGTGAGAAGCCGCCGCATATCAGCAGCACATGGATAAACTTCACTTTATCCCATATGATGGGGATGAAGAGTCCCATGGGCAGGAGCATCAGCATGTTGTAGCCCACATCCTTAAAGGTGCGGTCGCTGCCATTGAGTATACGCTGATAGGTCCGCAGCAGATCAAAATTATAAGTCCTGTATCCGTTATCCCTGCGGTATATGATAGTCAGCATCAGTATCAGCACTATCCACGCCACCAGTCCCGCAACGGCGAAGGCATGCCAGAATTTCTTCCAGCCGCTCTTCTTTCTTTCAAATATCAGCGACAACACAAAAAAGACCGCAAATACAGCGATCACGGCAAGATACGGTATATCTTCCTCAAATGTCCAATAAGCTATACTGCTGGGTGTCATATAAATTCTACAGGCAGAGCGATAAGATTATCCCGCAGATATAACTTTTTATCCACAAGGCAGATTATCGCGCCCATTCCACGTTTTTTTTCGGGTATCCTGTCAAGGATCTGATTAGCCGCCCCCATATCCGCTTTAGGATTTCCCGTCATTTTGATCTCTACCGGATACAGCACTCCGTTCTCTTCTATGATAAGGTCTATTTCATTTTCTTTTACCGCGCTTTTATCCTTTCCACGGTAATAAAACACATTGAATCTGTAATCGTGACCTTCATTACAGTAGCTTTTTAATATCTCGGAGACAACGAAGGTTTCAAACATATTTCCTGCCACAGCGGAATTCTTAAGCGCATCTGCCGAATTCCATCTTGTAAGATAGCAGGCCAGCCCCGTATCCCTGAAATACAATTTAGGGGTTTTGATCGCCCTTGTAAGCGCTCCTGAGCTGTAAGGCTGCAGTATATAGACGATACCGGTACGTTCCAGAATAGAGATCCAGTTTTTGACCGTAGGCTCGCTGACCCCGATATCGCCTGCTATATTTGCGAAATTGAGCATTTCTCCGGTCCGGGCTGCCACGGCGGTCAGAAACTTTGTAAAGGTCAGACTATCTGCAGCAACCAGCTCATTGATATCACGTTCCAGATATGTCGCCACATAGGATGCATAAAAGTCCTGCCAATCTCTCTCTATGTCATATAATTCGGGATAACTCCCCCTGTGAATGATCCTCCACAGATCGGAGCAGGGCTTTATATCTTTTTCCCTTTCATTGATATATTCATCAGTCGGCACAAAATGCCTGTTAAAAGTGACAGCGTTTATCTCTCTTAATGAAAGGCCACACAGCTCACTTACAGAAACCCTTCCCGCAAGTGACTCACTCATTCCTTTCATCAGTTCAAGCTTTTGCGATCCTGACAGGATAAACTGTCCTCTATCGTCAGATGAATCAACGATAAGCTTGATCTCTTCCAGAATACTGTTTTCTTTTTGTACCTCATCTATGAATAACGGACGCGGATTGTTCAGAAAAAAGAGTTTAGGTTCTTCTTTAGCCTGCAGTCTCGTCAGTCTGTCATCAAAGTTTGCCGTATTAAACTCAGGAAAAACATGCTTAACAAGAGTCGATTTTCCGACCTGCCTTGCGCCTGTGACCAGCAGGCATTTACTCTCCGCGATCCTTCTTTTGAGTACAGGAGTTATTGCCCTGCTTATATATGCCATGACGCCCTCCGAATTTCGACTAATCTAAAATCTAACTTTATTTTAGTCGAAATATATCCTTTGTCAAGACCCGCGACCCGTGGTTCACTTTCTGCTGCGGGCTTCGATATAGACCAGCAGAACGGATACATCGGCGGGGCTCACGCCGCTTATGCGGGAAGCCTGGCCCACGCTCTCGGGCCTGAAAAGCTTAAGCTTCTGCCTTGCTTCAAGACGAAGACTCTTTACATCATCATAATCGATATCCGCGGGGATACGGCGGCTCTCCATCTTCTTAAAGCCTTCCACCTGCGCCTGCTGCCGGCGGAT
>CAMOEK010000080.1:0-11283 GCA_946612125.1 uncultured Lachnospiraceae bacterium
ACACCTCATCCGGCCCTTCGGGCCACCTTCTTGTGACTCTTATACCTCAAACAGCATATCTCCGTATGTAGGGATAGGCCAAACCTTTTTGTCTACCATCATCTCCAGCTCATCGGCAGGAGCTCTTAATGCGCTCATATCCATAAAGATCGTATCCTTATAGAAGAATGCCAGCTTCTTCTCTTCTGATATAGAAGATGCCTTAGCCAGATCTTTCTCCAGCTTATCCAGAGCGGCCTTCATCTCAACCAGCTTAGCGGTTACGCTCTTTAAGCTTTCTTTTACCACGCTTTCGTCTCCGCCTGCTTCTTTGATCTTGAGCACATTCTCTGCCAGCTTGCCGCTGTAGGACATAACCGCGGGTATGATCTGCTTCTTCGACATATCAATCATGGTGAGCGCTTCTATATTGATGGTCTTTGCATAGGTCTCGTAAGTAACTTCTGCTCTTGACTGAAGCTCTGCCCTGGTAAAGATCTTGAACTTTTCAAACATCTTAACACTCTTCTTTGAAAGCAGCGCATCTACCGCTTCTACCATTGAACGGATATTGGGGAGTCCTCTGCGCTCTGCTTCCTCAACCCATGCCTGTGAATATCCGTCACCGTTAAAGATGATCCTCTGATGATCAGTCATATACTCTTTGATGATATCATGTACTTCTTTATCAAAATTCTTTGCTTTCTCAAGTCTGTCCGCAGCTTCGCAAAAAGCTTCTGCAGCGATGGCGTTAAGTACTGTGTTAGGTCCTGCTACAGAATCATTTGAACCTACCATACGGAACTCGAACTTGTTGCCGGTAAATGCGAACGGCGAAGTACGGTTACGGTCTGTAGCATCCTTATCCAGATCGGGCAGCGTGGAAACGCCGGTCTCAAGTTTTCCGCTCTTCTTCGACTTCTTTGCGGTTCCGGTGGAAACCAGCTGTTCCACCACATCCTGCAGCTGATCGCCAAGGAACATCGAGATGATCGCAGGAGGCGCCTCGTTTGCACCCAGACGATGATCGTTTCCTACATCGGCTGCCGACTGACGGAGCAGATCTGCATGCTCATCAACTGCTTTTATCAGGCAGGCCAGAACCAGCAAGAACTGTATATTATCATTGGGCGTCTGGCCGGGATCAAGAAGGTTTACTCCGTTATCCGTGATCAGGGACCAGTTATCATGCTTGCCTGATCCGTTTACGCCTGCAAAAGGTTTTTCATGAAGCAGGCAGGTAAGTCCGTGACGTCCTGCAACCTTCTTCATGGTCTCCATTACCAGCTGATTGTGATCGACTGCCACGTTATCATCTTCATAGATTGGTGCCAGCTCATGCTGAGCAGGCGCCACTTCGTTATGCTGTGTCTTTGCGGTCACGCCCAGTTTCCAGAGCTCGATGTTCAGATCCTTCATATAAGCGCCGATGCGCTCACGTATAGCTCCGAAGTAATGATCCTCAAGTTCCTGTCCCTTGGGAGCGGGCGCTCCGAAAAGCGTGCGTCCGGCAAAGATGAGGTCTTCTCTCTTTAAATATTTCTCACGGTCTACCAGGAAGTATTCCTGCTCAAGTCCGACTGATGCGGTAACTTTCTTTGCTGCAGTGTTGCCAAAGAGTCTTACTATACGCAGCGCCTGCTGGCTTACAGCTTCTTCCGATCTGAGCAGCGGAGTTTTCTTATCAAGAGCCTCGCCGGTGTATGAGCAGAATGCTGTAGGTATGCAAAGTATCTTTCCTGTAGCATCCTCTTTGATGAATGCGGGCGAGGTGATATCCCATGCAGTATATCCTCTTGCCTCAAAGGTAGCGCGCAATCCGCCTGAAGGGAAAGAAGATGCATCGGGCTCACCCTTGATCAGCTCCTTACCCGAGAACTCAAGCAGCATTCTGCCTTCTTCATCCGGATGTGTCACGAATGCATCATGTTTCTCTGCGGTTATACCTGTAAGAGGCTGGAACCAGTGCGTGTAATGTGTAGCCCCCTGCTCTACAGCCCAATCTTTCATTGCCTTTGCAACTACATCTGCAGATGTGCGTGAAAGCTCACCGCCCTCTGCCATCACCTTACGTACTTCCTTGTATACGGCTCTGGGAAGCAGTACGCGCATCTTCTCGATGGTGAATACGTTCTTTCCAAACATCTCCTCCACATTGAAATTCTCACTCATGATACTTTCCTTCCTCCTCTCGTTTTTTTCATGCGGGATACATTTAAATTTTTTTCCCACACGCGGCCAGCTGTTTGCGGCTTTTTTATCTTTGTTTCTGAGCATACAAAAGAAGGCGCTCCGATCATCTCGGAACGCCTTCGTTCGTTTGCAATATCAAATTATGTAAAATAAAATAGACCCTGTAAAAAGATTTGTCAAGAACTTTTTTATTTTTTCTCGTTTTCTTTTATCACATAGGATCTGAAACCGCAGTCCGCCTTATCCTTCAGGCGTTGCGCTACCAGTCTTATCCTTTCCCTGCCCACATCACAGAGTGTCCTGAAACCTGCCTTATACGCATCTCTTTTCTTATCAACTTCTTCGGGCAGCTGTACCATAATGAAGTTTCTTTTGAGCCCGTCTTCAGCCACCTGTTCCATTACCGCCTGCGCAGTAGTCGCGCTTCCGGAAAAGAAATCGAGTACCATATCACCTTCGCCCGTGCAAAACTGCACCAGTTTTTGTATATATGCTACAGGCTTTGGATAACTGAAAACATCACTGCCGAATATCTTTCGCAGCTCGGTCGTAGCCGCCTGATTCATGAATTCATTTTCTACAGCAAACAGACTGTGAACAGGTTCGTACTGACTCTTTGCATCCGCTCTGTATCTTTTAAAGATAAAGCCCCTTTCACCTTCACGATACTTCTCTTTGAATTTGATCTTGCCTTCTTCTATGTAGCGTTTCAGGCTCTCTTTTGAAAAAGCCCAGTACCTGCCGGACGGCGGCAGGTCTTTTTTATGAGTATACGGATTCTCTATTTCAAAATATGTCGTAGCCCCTCCGCTCCTTGCGCTGGGATCGCCGGCGCACCAGTCGCCTTTAGGATCGTTATCGGGATTGGAATAATTTGCAAAAGCCTTTTTCTCGCCTTTAAGCCGCAGTTTGCTCTTATCCTTTGCATATATAAGCAGCAATTCATGCTGCAGGTTAAAACCGCTGCCGTCATCGGCAGTCATTGACTTGGTCTTTCTGATGATCTCACCTACGCGGTTCGCTTCTCCGAAGATCTCTTCGCAGATCTTTTTCAGATTGAATTCCTCATTGTCATCGATGGAAATAAATATCACACCGTCTTCCGATAAGAGCCTGCGCGCCACATAAAGTCTGGGATATATCATCGAACACCATGCAGCATGCGATCTTGAACTGCTGCCGGCTTTTGCTGTATTATCACCTCCGGTAAAGCGGTCCATATAAATATGATCGCTACCCGTATTATAGGGCGGATCGATATAGATCATCTTTATCTTTCCTTCGTATTCAGCCTCCAGCAGTTTTAATGAGGTCAGATTATCGCCCTCAATATAAAGATTCCCCGTTTTATCGGAAAAGAGTCCGCTGCTCTCATCTTCTTCCATTACCGCATTACAGGATCTCTGCGCTTCTTCCATGCATTTGCGTTTTCCCGGCCAGCAAAACTCATACCTCTCTTCGATATCAGCATCCGTCTGTCGTAAAAGCGCTTCTTTTTTCTTACCCATCAGATCTCTCCGTAGTTTTATAAAACTTCTGCATCCCTTAAAGTGCAGTACAATGCTTCGCCCTCCATGTAGGTATCAAAAACTCCTACAACAGTAACGTTGCCGCCTTCTTCCGGACAAGCTCCGGGATTATTCGGAACAAATTCTATACCCTGGGCGCAGCAGGCAGTGGCATCCTGTATGATGCAGGCATAATAATCCATACCGCTTAAGTCATCATGCACAAAACTGTAGGTACCTTCCATCTTGACTGTCTTGCCAACATAATTTTCCGGAAGATACATCATGTTATAAACTTCCGAATAGACCATCGTGGAAGAAAGCAAAGTAAGGTCTATATCTATGCCCTCAGTCGTACTTAAGATTGTCTCTTCTTCCTTCTCCTCAGCCTGTGTCGGCGTGGGATCGCTTTCTTCAGTCTGTTCTTTTCCCAGTACCGTAATATCCGGCGGCGCTATCACCACCTTATCATCCCCGGCTTTTTCCTCATTGGCTTTCTCTATCTGCGCCTGAATAACGGCATCCACTGTTGAGGATGAATTTACATTTCTTTTTGATGCGCTCTGCGTATCCGCACAGCCTGACAACAAAGCAGCGCACATAAGCGCGATAAACATTTTCTTTTTCATGATCTTCCTACTGTCCTATCTGATCATCCAGGTCCTGATATCCCTGCTCGATATCATCCTTTATGCCCTGCATGGCATCTCCCAGTTCCTCTGCCTTCTGTTCCTGTATGATCTCTGTCTGTTTTATCTTCTGAACCTGGTCAACATCTTTCTTAGCCGACCATACCGCAAGTATTATTATAACTGCCACACTGGCCAGCAAAAGAACAATAAACAATGCGCCTCCGCTACCTTTTTTCATAACAGCCTCCTTTTATCTGACAAACATCCATCTGGTTTTGTCTTTTCCGCTTATTATCATTACCGGCCATTCTGCAATATAGCCATCAGCCGTCTCACCTAATATGGATTCAGAAGCCATGCCTTCAGGGATCACTGTATGATATTCCGCCATTGCTCCTCTATCCAGAACGCTCTTATCCTTACCGTCCAAGCTTACCTCTATATCATCCTGCAGTGATATAACATATATCGTATCGGTTCCCATGTCCATCTGCGGCATCGGCATCGGCTGCATGAATTCCCAAATTCCTGCAGTCGGATTGACCATTACCATAAGCTTCGCATCATCAGGCGCATATTTCATAAGCTCTGCCCAGTCAGCGGATCTTCTGGAATGTCTGTATGCCGCATAAGCATAGCAGGGAGCATTTATATTTTCCGGTCTGTCTATGATCTCCTCATAAACCGTTGTATAATCATCCTTCCAATACTCGACCTTAATATGCTGATCATCATCCGTAAAAGAAAGATTTACTATCTCCGTTCCGTCAACTTCAAAGATAAGCTCGTCGTCACCGTCATATACCTGATTCATATTCGAATAAAAGAAATCCCAGATATTATCTCCGACAAGAAACGCTCCGCCCGCAACGGTTCTTACCGGCTGCGGTATCCTCATATCAAAAATCGTATATACGCTGATATGAGGATTCATATGCGCCTGTATTATGGCATATTCATCATAGGTCGTTACATCCTCTATCGCATTTCCGACATTGCCCAGTTCTTCTAAGCTGTAGTTTCTTCCATTGCAGGTAAATGTGGTACCGGAATAGGATATATCCTGCTCAAGCGCATAAAGCTCATACTCTCCGTAACCTGCCTCATTCACATCAGCCAATTCCGTAACCTGTCCGTTTGCATCGGTTATCACGGTATAGATCTTTCCGGGATAATACGAATTATATATATCTTTATTCATGACCATGCCCAGTTCCGGCGTGGCCGCTTTTTCATAGCGTATCGCATCGGGATGGGCGCTTTCGTCAAATACTGCTCCCATATATTTGAAATCGGAATATTCACCGGCAGTTTCAAAACTTACCTCGTTCATCTCCTGCAGCAGCAGTTCATTACCATCGTTGTTCCAGAGCATTGCATAAAACTGTCTCCCGGTCTGAACAGCGGCTGTTTCCGTCACTTCATTATCCCTGTGAAAGACCCATCTTGTGACAAAATCATCAGATGCCGGATCATTAAATACGCAGTAAACCAGTTCCGATCCGCCGTTTCCTGTTTCTTCCAGATACAGATAATCCTGCCCTGCGGACTGGGCTATATGAAAATACCCATCCGATCCGCTGAGCATTACGCTTTTTCCTTCTGTATACTCCTGCGGAAGATCTTTTAATGTTATCTCATACTGATCAAGTCCTTCGGTCCGCTTATAATAATCGTGCTTAAAGCCAAAGCTTCCTTTACATGCTTCGTTTCCGCCAATGCGTATATACTCGCAGCTTCCGTCAGTCCCTATGGTAAGTACTCCGATATCTTTACCGCTTTTTTTATCCGCCAGATACCACTCGCCGCTCACAAATTCCATAAGAGCTTTTTCCGAGGTATAATCCAGATCCTGCGTATAAACATCAAAATTGGGATCTATGATATCCGGCGCCGCAGGCGTATCGGCAGGCGTGGCCTCAGCCGTCTCATCATCCCTTACATCATCTATGGTTCCTCTGGAAGTGTTTCCTGAATCCGTACAGCCGCACAGCCCTATACACATTGCTGTTCCCAGATACAGCATCATTCCTCTTAATAATCTGTTAGCCTTCATAGTTCTCCTCCCTCTGATCGCCTCAATAGCAGTTTATTATTTTATCACACTTCCCTTTAAATGAAAACCATCTTGCCAGCCGCAGCCCGGAGTCATATAATCATAAAAAACATTAAGGAGCATGCATAAAATGAACATAGTCATCCTCGAGCGCGGCACGATAGGCAATGATGTAAGCGTAGATCTTTTAAATGAACTTGGTAATGTCACTGTCTACGACAACAGCAAAGTTACTCAGGTAGCGCAGCGCGTAGCAGATGCCGATGTCATCATCGCCAACAAGATGCCTCTGAGCCGTCATACCTTAAAGGATGCTTCACATGTATCGCTTCTGGCCCAGTTTTCCACAGGCTATGATAATATCGATCTCGATTACTGCAGGGAACACAATATCGCAGTATGCAACATCAGCGATTACAGCACGCCCTCTGTAGTGCAGCATACTTTCGCTCTGGCACTTTATCTGTCAGAACACCTGCCCTACTACGATAACTACGTCAAAAGCGGCTCCTGGGCTGCTCAGGAAGGCTTTACGCACTTCCAAAACACCTTCTATGAACTCGCCGGCAAGACCTGGGGCGTCATCGGCATGGGTCACATAGGAAGAAAGGTTGCAGCCACAGCTTCATGTTTCGGCTGCAGAGTTATATGGGCTTCCACTTCCGGCAGCACCCGCGACGAAGGCTATGAACAAAGATCCGTGGAGGAGCTGCTTTCCGAAAGCGATCTCGTCTCCCTGCATTGTCCACTCAACAAAGATACAAAGCATCTCATCAATGCGGATACATTAAAACTGATGAAGCAAAGCGCCATACTTATAAATGTCGCCCGAGGCGGCGTGGTTGATAACAGAGCGCTGGCCGAAGCCCTTAACGCAGGCATAATACGCGCTGCAGGTCTTGACGTGGTCGAAGGCGAACCTATCTCCGTCAACAATCCCTTAAACAGCATAAAAGACAGTGAACGCCTCATCATCACTCCGCATATGGCCTGGGGCAGCCTTGAAGCCCGCAGGCGCGTCGTTACGGAAGCTTATGAAAATATCACTGCCTTTTTCAAAGGTGAAAAAAGAAACCGTATAATCTGATATCACTCACCTAAATGGATATCTTTTACAAAGCCGCTGTCTTTGAGTTTCTCGATGATGTCTTTTATCATATCCTCATCAAGCTCATAGTCGGAAACTATCCTGTACAGATTATTGTCGGGATCATATTCGCGTATCTTAAGGCCCAGCGTCTTTACCGCTTTTTCTATCAGCTCTTGAGGTATGCCGCCGCCCGTGATCATCGTAAACACGGTGCCGCCGTCATTCTCTTCAGCCTCTACGCTGTCATCTTCATATGCCTCATCATCAGCAGCAGCGCTTTCTGCTGCCCCGGCTGTTATCTCCTGCATTCCATGATTAACCCCTAAATTCGCTGAATAGAATGAATTTTTATCTTTATTATCAGATGTCCCACGGACATCAGACTCTGATTCCGCTTCAACGGCATTATCCGTCATTTCTGCATAATCGTATTCTTCTTCCGCATCACAAACTGCCATTGACTCTGCAGCTCCATCCGCTGCTGCCGGAGCACTATCCGCCATCGGTGCGGCCGAAGTAGCAGCATTTTTTCCTCCACCCATGTTCAACATAACAGGAACTGCGATCGCAACACACAGCAGAGCTGCAGCTGCAGGTATTACATAATACTTCCATCTCGAAGCTTTCCTGGTAAATGGAACAACCTTCTTCTGCGCTTCCTGCGCATCTATCTTTGCTTCTATCTTATTCCATATATCCGGCACTTCGGCACGGATCATATTCTGATATTCACTTTCCAGATTCTTATTCATAACCGCACCTCTTCAGCTTCTTAATAGCTGCCTGATATCTCCATGTTACTGTTCCCATCGGTATCTGCAACGCATTCGCTATTTCCTGGAATGTCATCTCAGATAAGATCTTCATGCTCACAACTTCGCGTTCTGCGGGTTTTAATGTGTCCAGCGCCGCTTTGAGACTCATATCCTCTATTACTTCTTCTTCCGGCCCTGTCTCTTCCGACGCTGCCCTGCCTATCTCATCCGGTCCGCTGTCATCCTCATCTCCCGTATCGCCGCTCATCAGGACCTCCCGTCGTCGTTTTCGCAATTCGTCGATCGCCATATTCCTGGCTATGGTCGCCAGATAGGCCTTGTGTCCTCCACCCGGTTTGAATTTATCCGCAGTATTCCAGATGCGTAAGAACACATCGCTTGTGACGTCCTCCGCAGTTTCCTTGTGTCCCAGAACACCGTATACCACCGAATAAAGATAGCCCAGGTATTCTTCATAGATCTCCCTCAGAGCGTCCTTATCTCCACCTGCAACACGTTTCATGCATTGCGCAAACTGTTCTTCTTTCAAGACTTCCCCCCTGTCAAGCCCTTCTGATATCCATACGGTCCATCATATGGTTTTTTATGGGCATAAATTAAATTTTTTGACCTTCCCGGTCCGTCCGTTGTATAATTATATCACATATGGCAGAGTTTAAAAAGTTTCTTCGCCGGTACTGATACTACCTGATCACAAGGAGGCCCCAAATGGAAATAGAACGCAAGTTTCTGATAAAAGAACTTCCCGGTAATTTAGATGCTTATCCCTTCCATCTGATCGAACAGGGATATCTGAATACCGATCCCGTAGTACGCGTACGCAGACAGGATGATGAGTATTATATGACTTATAAGGGCAAAGGCTTTTTGGCGCGTGAGGAATATAATCTGCCTCTTAATCGTGACGCCTACGAGCATCTTCTGGCCAAGGCCGACGGAAACATCATACGCAAGAAAAGATACCTTATCCCGATAAAAGACAGCTCACTCACCATAGAGCTGGATATCTTTGAAGGCGTATTCGTGCCCCTGATCATTGCCGAGGTGGAATTCGCTTCCATAGAAGAAGCGGAGAGCTTTACGCCCCCCGCCTGGTTTAAAGAAGATGTTACAAACAACCGGCTCTATACCAATTCTTATCTTTCTACTGCGGATCCTGCTCAAATGCGTCCGTAAAGCTCGGATAATCTCCTGATGCGCGCCGCCAGCTTTGAGTCAAGCGCATCTTCTTTCATACGCCAGTTCCAGTTGTTTCCCAACGTAGACGGCGTATTTATCCTTGCCTCGCTTCCCAGTTCCAGATAATCCTGGAGTGGTATTATAGCTGTATCGGCTACGCTGCTCAGCGCCAGTCTTATCAATTCATATCCTATATTCTTTGCGTTCTTTATGCCCAGATACTCGCGCGTAAAAAACTGATCTTTCTTTGCAAGCGTTTTATACCAGCCGATAGCAGTATCGTTATCATGCGTTCCCGTATAAACCACACAATTGCTGTCATAATTGTGCGGAAGATAATCATTATCTTCTGCGCTGTCAAAAGCAAACTCCAGTATCTTCATTCCCGGATATCCCGTGCGTTTAACCAGACGTTTTACACCCGGTGTGAGAAATCCCAGATCTTCTGCTATGATATTTTTTTCACCGAGTTTTTCTTTCATTACTTTGAATAATTCATAACCGGGTCCTTTTTCCCAATGACCGAATTCAGCAGTAGGATCTCCGTAGGGGATCGAATAGTATGCTTCGAATCCGCGGAAGTGATCGATGCGTACAACATCATAAAGTCCGAAACAGAATTCTATTCTCTTAAGCCACCATTCAAATCCCGTCTTTGCATGATACTCCCATTTATATAAAGGGTTACCCCACAATTGTCCTGTTGCCGAAAAATAATCGGGAGGACATCCCGCAACCGCTATCGGAAATCCATTGGGATCAAATTGAAACAATTCCGGATGCGACCAGCTGTCGGCGCTGTCATACGCCACATAGATCGGAATATCACCGATTATCTCAATACCTTTTTCGTTTGCATATTTTTTTAATCTGCTCCACTGTTCAAAAAAAAGATATTGTATAAAGCGATAGCATGCTGCTTCAGCCATTATCTTCGGGTCATTTTTTATTTTATCAATCGCCTTCTTTTTATGAAGACGCAATTCATCATCCCAAAGCGAATAACTCTTCCCTTTATATTTTTCTTTTATAGCCATGAACAAAGAATAATCTTCAAGCCAGAAAGAGTTTTCCTTTACAAAATCTCTGTAATCTTTATTATCCTCAATATTGCTTTTTACATAAGCTTTTTTTAAAAGTTTAAAACGATTGTTATAAATCTTTTCGTAATCTGTTTTCTGTTTATCGTTTCCCCAGTCAACTTTTGCACAGTCTTTTTCACTGAGCCATTTTTTCTCTATCAGTTCTTCCGGATCGATAAGGTAAGGATTACCCGCAAATGTAGAAAAAGACTGATACGGAGAATCACCGTAACCTGTCGGGCCTAACGGAAGCACCTGCCAGTAGCTCTGTCCGGCCTCCTTCAAAAAATCTACAAACGCATATGCTTCTTTCGAAAAACATCCTATTCCGTGTTTGGACGGTAATGATGTTACCGGAAGCAGTATGCCGCTTTTTCTTTTTCTGTCTTTCATCTTTCCTTACCTTCTGTCTTATTTTATAAAAGTGCCGAAACTAACTGGTTCCGGCACTTTAAGCTCAAATGATACTATGTAAAAAAATATTTACTTATCACCCTCTGCCTTCTTACTTGACTTCTTAGCTGCAGGCTTCTTTGCGGTAGTAGCCTTAGCTGTTGTCTTCTTTGCAGCAGTTTCCTTCTTTGCTGTTGCTTTCTTTGCTGCGGGCTTCTTAGCTGCGGTCTCTTTCTTTGCAGTTGCCTTCTTTGCAGCAGGCTTCTTAGCTGCGGTCTCTTTCTTTGCAGTTGCTTTCTTTGCTACAGGCTTTACTGCCTTCTTAGCTGTTGCAGCAACTTTCTTTGCAGCTGCGGTCGCTTTCTTTGCTACGGTTTCTTTCTTTGCTGCGGGCT
>CAMOEK010000081.1:0-11274 GCA_946612125.1 uncultured Lachnospiraceae bacterium
GAATATTTGAGTAATAGCTGATCCGTCCTGGAAATTATAAATAATAAAAGCTGTATCGAAAGATACAGCTTTTTTTGTTAAATGTTTTGATAAGGAAATGTCAGCCTTCCGCCTCCGGTTTGTTTACGGCCTCAAGTATGTCATCTACATCAAAACCGTGGACCATTGCGGCCTCCTCTATGGTCTCACCCATGGAGGCAGGGCATGAAAAACAATACATGCCGGCCTGCATGAGGACGGGAGCCAGATTAGGGTTGAGCAGCATGGCGTCGGTCACCAGCATATCTTTGGTGATAACGACTTTTTCTTCCTTGGAAGTTTCAGCAGCATCTGTTTTAATATCTTTTTTCTTATCTTCTTTTTTTCCGAAACCGAACATATCGATGTCTTCCTTTCTTTATAATAGAGCAGATCATTATTCCGGGATCTGCTACGATCCCGGGAAATCACATTCTAGCATAAAGCCCTGTTTACTGCAAGATTGACAAGGTTTTTTTGTGAGAATATAATATTATGGATTGTATCTATATTTATAGATGGGAGGGGAGATTATGGAAGGATTCGATAATAATAACATGCCCGTTAATTCGGGCGACCCGGGTATGCAAAACGGAAGTGACATGCAGAATACAGCAGGAATGCCGGAAAATGCGGGAATTCCTGACGCAGCACCTGCAATGCCGCAGAATAGCGCAGCGCCGGATGCATCATCAGCAATGCCGCAGAATAGCATAGCGCCGGATGCATCATCAGCAATGCCGCAGAATACCGCAGCGCCGGATGCAGCGAGCATGCAGCAGAATTTTGGCATGCCGGGTGTATCGGGCGGACAGGACGCTGCCCCTCAGGGAGGCATTTTTAATCCGACTTCATCTGATTATATGAGTCCCGTCTTTATGCAGACGCCCCCTGCAGATCCTGCGCCTTCAGGGAAAAAGAAAAAGATCTGGCCGCTGGTGGTGGGATTGGTTGCCCTTGTGCTTGTGGGCGGTGGAGTTATCCTGTTCCTTATGCGTGATGTTATCGCAAACAGCATTGCAAAATCCAGCAAGACACCCGAGGAATATCTGCGCTATGTGGTTGAAAAGCAGGATTGGGATAAGGGCCTTAAGGGATATGAGGAAGCATACAAGCAGCTTGGCGAAATTGATCAGATGAAGATGGAGGGTGAGATGCGTCTCCAGATGTCCGATGATATGCTGGATAACACGGAAAAGCTGATCGAGGAGGCTATAGAAAAAAGGAATTCTTATTATACCTATTACTGGGATGATGATGACAGCGGCAAGACCGATATCCGACTGGATGCATGGCAGGATATAGCGCTCAAGTTTGAAGGACAGCGCGGAGAGCAGGGTGCATCAGCGATGCAGGCGGTGCAGCTTAAGGATAAGGATTATCTCATTACCTTAGAGGAGAAGTATGACGCCGACAAGTCTACGGCTTATATCCGCATCCCCCAGGTAAATGAGGATTATGCTGCGATCAATCTGAGCAATTTCCTTAAAGACGATGAGCTTGATATGGTCAACAGCCTTTTTGCAAGCAACGGTGGCGGATACAGTGCATTGCCTTCACCTAAGGCGCTCAAGTCCATGAAAGAACGTTATCTTACTGCCGTACTTGATCAGGTAGATGATGTTGATATGAATGATGACAAGCTGGTAGTAAACGGGCAGAGCATGAAATGTACTGTTTTAACCGTTGAATTTGATGAAGAGCTCCAGAAATCGATAGCAAAGGCTGTGATCGAAGAGATGATAAATGACAGCGACCTGGAAGATCTTTTCTATAACTTTATGAAGGAAGCGAATGTGGAATCTCAGGGCGTTGATCCCGACATGATCTGGGAGCAGTTGATAAAAGGGCTTGAAGATGCTGAAACCCAATTGGATGATTATACTACAAGCTTTGAGCCGGATATACAGATTTATGTAAATAATAAGGGCAATATAGTCGGATTCAGCATGGAAGAAGGAAAGGATTCGCTTATGTTCGGCTATATCGTAAAGGGCACTAAAGCCTGGTTTGAAGTGAGTGCCGTATCGGGCAAAAATGAGCTTTTCTCTGTTAAGGGAGAAGGCAGCGTGGGTCTTAACGGCGTAAACATGAAGGGCACGCTTTTTATCGAGGAAGCCGACGAGCTGGAGATCCCCTTCTCTGTTGAAAATGTATCTGACAAGGGCGGAACCTTCCGCATGGAACTGGAGCCGATCTGCGATATTATCCGTGATGAAGCGGATGACGATTACGTTGACGATCTTATGGATATACTGGAAGGTGAGCTGGTGCTCGAGATCAAGAGCAGCGAGCTTGAAGGGTCACAGTCTTTCTATATAGAAAACGACGGCGAGAAGCAGATAGGCATAAGTTATATGTTCAAGCTTTCAAAAGCGGGAGAAATAGAGTTCCCGGCCAACAAGGAGACTGTAAAGATCAACAGCACTATGGAATTACTGCCTTATGTCGGAGACTGTGATCTTGATGAATTAGTGGATATTCTGGAGCAGCTGGGACTGCCTGAGAGTTCCGGAGATGAGCTGAGAGACGAGTTTAATAGTATCAAGACATATTGATCAAAGGAGAGGCCTATGAGTAATTTTGTTGTGGCAGGTATTACCCAGGTTGAAACTATAGTTAATGTGGAAAAGCTTCCCATAGCTTATGAGCCGCTTACCTGTGTGCCCAATTCCATACATATTTCTGCGGGGGGTGATGCATACAATGAAGCTCTTGCGCTGGCCTGGCTTGGAGATAACGCGCAGCTGATGTCGGTTATCGGAAGAGAACAGGACATGAACCTGATAAATCCTCCCGGCCGGAAGGTCTCTATTTCCACGGAATATCTGCTTCCTTTGGTGGAACAGATACCCATGCAGGTTATACTATGCGATAAAGAGAGAAAACAGCAGATATTTGAAGATATAAAGGGGTTGCGTGATATCGATTACGATATGTCCATGGTGGCTCCCTGTGTTGCCGGCAGTGATATGGTAGTTCTTTCAAATGCCAATTTCTGCAGGCCTTTCATAGAAGTAGCCAAACGTTTTAAAAAGCCGGTAGCCGTTAATATCCATGAATTTCGTCGCGAAAAAGAGCAGTACAACGAGGATTTCCTGGAAGCGGCTTCGGTGCTTTATTTCAGTGATGATACCATTGCCGAAGACCCTTTTGATTTTGTTAAGAGCATTGCGGATAAATACGGCACGGATATCATAATACTGGGACAGGGCGCCAAGGGGCTGATACTCTATGACCGTAAGCGCAATATAAATGTTCATTACAACACTGTGCAGACAAATGAGGTTGTGAATACAGCCGGCGCCGGAAATGCGCTTCTGGCCTGCTTTTTGCACTTCTATCTGGAAAACGGGGATTCAACGTCAGCGATCAAGGATGCGATGCTGTTTGCTTCATATAAGATAGGTTATGTGGGAACATCCATCGGCTTCCTTACGGTAGAGCAGCTGGAACAGTGGAAAAATCTGATCTGGGGCATAAAGGCGCCCTGAGCTATTTCATGTTTTCGAGGCTGCGCATAATGGAAGAAGATAAAGGAGAATTGAGCTCCGAAGCTTTTTTGATCAGGCCGTCCAGCTCTGCGCTTCGGCCGGATCTTACATACAGCTCACCTAAGAGCCGGTAGGAAGCGCTTACGTCGCTTTTGCTTTCGATGGCGAATTCCAGCAGCTTAACGGCTTCGGCATCGTACCCCGCGCCTGACAGATATACGGCGTACATCTGCAAAGCTCTTACCAGTGAAGTATAGTTCTGGTCAAAGCGCATAAGATCGGGCAGATTGGCAACTCCGTAGCGTTCTTTAAGATCTGTATTTGTCAGACCGGTCAGATTGACGATCTTTTCGGACTTAAGGCTGTCAAGTATGCGCCTGCCTTCCGTAGAGTCATGGGATGTCTCGTCAGACGGAAAGGCAAAGAATTCATCGGGGATGGTAAGATAGTCCAGATCATCCAGCGGTTTGCGGCGGACTTCATTTGCCGCGCGCTCACGTTCCTGAAATTTTTCAAGCTTCTCTTTCATGCTTCTTTCGCCTTTTTTGCCCATTATGGCTATGGCGCCAACCAGCAGAAAACAGCTTGCTAAAACCGGCATAAACATATAAAATATACTCCGAAATGTGAGGTGATAAAAATGTTCAATAACAAAAAGAGAAAGGTCTTTACCACCATTATGATAATCATACTTACCCTGGCCATGGTGCTGCCTACAATAGCCGCTGCCCTGGGTAGTTGATAGTTTAAAACATTTTTGCGCAGGATGCAAGTTTGGCATTATGCGCCGGTGAAGGACCACGGATAATAGAGATGAAGAATAACACTTATGCAAAACGCCGCTCCACCGCGCGCTTTGAATATGACGAAGCGGACAGGGAGCGTCTTTCTAATATTGTTGTCGCGGCGGCTCTGATCGTGTTCTGTCTGCTGTTGATAATCGGGTATGTTATCCGCACCCATGTTACCCAGGTTGATACCTCCGGATATACAGGGCGTCTGGATAAGGTAGAGGATATAAACAGCGTATTGCTTTTTGAAAACACCAGAGTGGGCGATGTTGATGTATCGGGACTCAGCGTGGCTGAGGCAAAGGCAAAGGTGCAGGAGCATCTGGACAGCATATTTGATACGCCCTTCAGCGTGATGGTGGCTCAGGATAAGAAGGTACAGGTCAGCTTAAGAGAGCTTTCCGCATACTGGGTCAATCCCGAGGCAATAGAAGAGGCGGCGCATACCAGAGACGGGCGTGATGTGGTGGCGCGTTATACGCTTGATAAGGATATTGAGCAGGCCGGCATGGACATAGCTCTGGAAGTAAGCCTTGATAAAGAGGCTGCGATAAGCTGGCTTGAGAAGAATTGCAGCATTTATGATGCAGAGATGACCGGTTCGGAACTGGTGACGGAAGGCGGGGTTAAAAAGGTTAAGCTTGGCAGGATAGGCCAGACCCTTAATACAGCCGAATCCGCAAGCCAGCTTATGAGCCGCGGATATGATTTTGTCAAGAGCGGTGAGAGTGTTTTCGTTCTTCCGCTTGAAGAATTATATCCCCCTTCGGTGCCTGAAGGCTACGAGGATTATCCGGGGATAATGGATCTGGTAATGGAGGCGGAAGCCGAGGCAGCAGCTGCTGCTGCGGAGGATGGACAGCCGTGACATATGATATACTGGTAAGCGGATGCATAGCATCAGGCGGGGCGCGCGAATTGGCAAAGCAGCATATGCAGAAGCTGCTTGAAAGATACAGCGAAAGCTATATCAGGAAAGCGCTGGAGCGTAAGGATCCCGAGCCGGTGCTGCCGGCGCTTAAAGGCATAAAGAGTATAAGACCCATCGCGGATGGCGGCATATACGCCGCATTGTGGGAGAGCGCTAAAGAGCTTGACTGCGGGCTGAGGGTGCAGCTCTATGACATACCCGTATTTCAGGATACCATAGAGATATGCAACACCCTTGACGCCGACCCTTATACGATCGGATCGGAAGGACAGTTTCTGATATATGCGGAGAACGGCTTAAGCGCCTTAGAGGAGCTCAGAACAGCAGGATATACGGATGCCCAATTGATAGGGCATACTTCGCAGGATAAAAAAAGGCTTATCATTTACGGGGAAGTGGAGAGATTTCTGACGCCCCCCGAAAGAGGATGATACGAAAGGAGAGACAAAATGCTTAGAGAAGAGATCTTAAAAAATATAGAGAGGGACAGTCGTGTAGATCTGCACGAACTGGCGGTACGCCTTGGGGCCGCGGATGAGGAAGTGGCGGCACAGATGAAGCAGATGGAGGAAGAAGGAGTCATCTGCGGATATCATACAATGATAGACTGGGAAAAGACTTCGATGGAAAGTGTTACTGCGCTGATCGAAGTGCGCTGCACCCTGCAGAGAGGCCAGGGCTTTGACCGCATTGCGGAACGCATCTATATGTATCCCGAAGTTAAGAGCGTTTATCTCATAAGCGGCGGCTACGATCTGCTGGTCACCCTTGAGGGCAAATCCATAAAGGAAGTCAGCAGCTTTGTATCGGACAAGCTTTCCACGCTGGAGAATGTGCTCAGTACGGCAACTCACTTTATCCTTAAGAAATACAAGGATCACGGCACCATCATGGCTAAGAAGAGTGAGGATGAGAGGCAGGTGATCACACCGTGAGAGACCCGTTATCAAATGCGATCAAGGGCATAAAACCCTCAGGTATACGAAAATTCTTTGATATTGCCAGCGAGATGAAAGATGTCATCTCTCTTGGCGTGGGCGAGCCGGATTTTGACACACCCTGGCATATAAGGGATGAGGGTATTTATTCCCTCGAAAAAGGCCGCACCTTTTATACATCTAATACAGGTTTAAAGGAACTGCGTACGGAGATCAATAATTATCTGACCAGGCGCATAGGCGTATCCTATGATCCGGATAATGAGATAATGGTGACCGTGGGCGGTTCGGAAGGCATAGATATAGCGATGCGTGCCATGCTGGATCCGGGAGACGAAGTGCTGATACCCCAGCCCTCTTATGTTTCCTACGAGCCCTGCTGTATACTGGCAGGTGGCAAACCGGTGGTCATCAATCTGAAAGAAGAAAACGAATTCCGTCTGACGGCAGCGGAGCTGGAAGAAGCCATCACCGAAAAGACCAAGCTTCTGGTGCTGCCTTTCCCCAATAATCCTACCGGCGCGATAATGGAGCGTTCCGATCTGGAAGCAGTGGCAAAGGTCATCGAGAAGCATGACCTGTATGTGATCAGTGATGAGATCTATTCCGAGCTTTCCTACAAAGGCGATCATGTATCCATTACGCAGCTGCCGGGCATGAGAGAGCGCACCGTTCTGATCAACGGTTTCTCAAAGGCTTATGCTATGACAGGCTGGAGACTGGGTTATGCCTGCGCGCCTTCCGTGATCTTAAAACAGATGCTCAAGATACATCAGTTTGCCATAATGTGCGCGCCCACCACCAGCCAGTATGCTGCTGTGGAAGCGCTTAAGAACGGTGATGAAGATGTGGCGCAGATGAGGGATGCATACAACCAGCGCAGACGTTTCCTTATGGAACGCTTTAAGGAAATGGGACTGCAGTGCTTTGAACCGTACGGAGCGTTTTATGTTTTCCCCTGTATAAAGGAATTCGGCTTAAGCTCCGATGATTTTGCGATGCGCTTTGTGAAGGAAGAGCATGTTGCGGTAGTGCCGGGAACCGCTTTCGGTGACTGCGGCGAGGGCTATCTGCGCATATCCTATGCATATTCGATCGAAGCTCTGAGAGCTGCATTGGAGCGCATGGAGAAGTTTTTAAAGAAGTTAAGGGGCTGATCCGCCGGGGCCCGCAGCTGTTCTTTAAAGCATAAGCGGGATGCACGGGATCTTAACAGACAAGGAGAATACACCATGACAAGAACAGTCTACGACGAGCGAAACATCGCCATGATGATGGACTTATACGAGCTCACCATGGCCAACGGTTATTATCTGCAGGAGGCCTCCAAGTGCAGGGTGGCATTTGACGTGTTCTACCGCCGTAATCCCGACGGCGGCGGGTTTGCGGTCTTTGCGGGACTTGAGCAGATACTGCAGTATCTGGAAGGTCTGCATTTCGGGGATGATGATGTGAAATACCTTCGCTCCCTTAATATGTTTGACGACAAGTTCCTTGCATACTTAAGAGATTTCCGCTTCACAGGTGATGTATATGCATTTCCTGAGGGTTCGGTAATGTATCCCGGTGAGCCCGTGATCACTGTGGTGGCGGATCTGGTGCAGGCTCAGATAATAGAGACCGAGCTTCTGGCACAGATCAATCATCAGAGTCTGGTAGCCACCAAGGCCTGCCGCATTGTGCGCGCAGCCGGGGGCAGAGCGGTATCGGATTTTGGCGCAAGACGCGCCCATAATAATGACGCAGCCATTTACGGGGCAAGAGCCTGCTATATAGGCGGCGTAAACGGCACGGCTACGGTAAGCGCCGGCCAGGATTTCAATATACCCGTAAGCGGCACCATGGCTCACAGCTGGGTAATGTTCTACAAAGATGAGCTTATCGCTTTCCGTAAATTTGCGGATATATATCCCAATAACTGCATTCTTCTTGTGGATACCTACGATGTGTTAAAGAGCGGCGTGCCCAATGCGATCAAAGTATTTCAGGAGATGAAGGATAAGGGCATAGAGTCAAAGAATTACGGCATACGTCTTGATTCGGGCGACCTGGCATATCTTTCCAGAAAAGCCAGAAAGATGCTGGATGCCGCAGGCTTTACCGCAGCAAAGATAGTAGTTTCCAACTCGCTGGATGAGTATACCATCCGTTCCATCATCGAGCAGGGCGGACGCATTGATGCCTTCGGCGTAGGCGAGAGAATGATCACAGCCAGGTCGGAACCTGTATTTGGCGCTGTTTACAAGCTTTGCGCTGTTGAAGAAAATGGTGTGATGCAGCCCAGGATCAAGATAAGCGAAAACATCGAAAAGGTTACCAATCCCGGTCTTAAGAGGGTATACCGCGTATATAATGCCGATGGACACAGCATATGCGATGTTCTGGCCAAGTATGATGAGGAGGCTTCTTCCATAAATGCGCTGATCGATCCCGATAAGCCCTGGAAGAAATATCCTGTAGACAATTATACCTTCAAGGAGATGCAGCAGTGCATGATGAAAGAAGGGAAACGCTGCATGGAAGCCGAGACCATGGCTGTGATAAGAAACCGCTTAAAACAGCAGCTTGAGAACGAGCTCTGGGAAGAGGAACAGCGTTTTGAGAATCCTCATGTTCACTATCTTGATATGAGCCCTGCATATTACAGCGAGAAGATGAAGCTTCTCGAAGAGGGCAGCTGCGCATAAAAAAATATTGACATCATGAGTAAGCAGTGCTAAAATTCGTAACTAGCTTAATAAACCAATGATGCGGAAGTAAAGGCGATGATGCCTCCACAGCGAATCCGGGATGGTGAGAGCCGGAAGAGAAACAAGCCGTCATAATGGGCCGCGGAGGGTGCAGGGAAAAGCGCGGGGCGCTTAGTATTCTGCAACGTGTAGGCATACGTCAGTTGCCGGGGATATGCTGGTATCCCGCAAAGAGTGCGGCTATATTGTCGCAAAACAGGGTGGCACCGCGGATAAAAGATTATTCGTCCCTGACAGAAAGTATATTTCTGTCAGGGACTTTTTTAATGCAGTAAGGAGGAGATGAGAGCATGAATATTACGCCGGATGTTGAAGAAGTAAAGCGTCTGTCAAAAGACGGGAGATACGACGTACTGCCTTTGAGCGCATCGATACTCTCGGATTTTACGACCCCTATCGAGACACTGCGGATCCTTAAAGCGGTATCAAAGCACTGCTATCTTTTGGAATCTGCGCAATCGGTGGATAAATGGGGGCGCTATTCTTTTCTGGGATATGATCCCAAGCTGGCTGTAAGCTGCAGGGATTCAAAGGGCTGCATAGAGTATGCAGACGGTCAGAAGGAGACCGTGGATATGCCCGATCCTTCGGGATATCTGAGAGAGCTTCTGTCTCATTACAGAAGCCCTAAGATAGAGGGGCTTCCCGCATTCACCGGTGGTTTTGTGGGATATTTCTCTTACGATTATCTGACCTACAGCGAGCCCACGACCCGCTGCAACGCCGAAGACAGCGAAGGCTTTCAGGATATGGATCTGATGCTTTTTGACAAGGTTATTGCTTTCGACAATGTTAGGCAGAAGATAATACTTATCGTGAACATCAAGCTGGATGATCCCGAGGAGTCCTATAAAAAGGGCTGTGAAGAGTTAAAAGCCATGGCAGAGCTTTTAAAGAACGGCAAAAAGAATGTTGAACAGCCCGGAAAGCTTCTGGGTGAGGTCGAGCCGTTATTTAATAAAGAGCAGTATTGCGAGATGGTTGAGAAGGGGAAGAGCTATATACGTGAGGGTGACATCTTCCAGATAGTGCTTTCAAACAGGATGAGTGCTCCTTTTGAGGGAAGCCTTTTAAATACTTACCGCTGCCTTCGCACCATCAATCCTTCGCCTTACATGTTCTACTTCTCAGGCACCGATGTAGAAGTTGCGGGCGCATCACCCGAGACACTGGTTAAGCTTGAGGACGGCGTACTCCATACCTTCCCCCTGGCAGGCACCAGACCCCGCGGCAAGACAGAGGCCGAGGATAAGGCGCTTGAAGAAGAACTTCTGGCTGATGAAAAGGAACTGGCAGAGCACAACATGCTGGTAGACTTAGGCCGCAACGACCTGGGCAGGATAAGCAGGTTTGGGACAGTGCAGGTTGAAAAGCTTCATTCGATAGAAAGATATTCGCATGTTATGCATATAGGTTCCACAGTGCGTGGTGAGATCCGCGAGGATAAGGATGCACTGGATGCGATAGAAGCGGTGCTGCCCGCGGGAACCTTATCCGGAGCGCCCAAGATCCGCGCCTGCCAGCTCATAGGCGAACTGGAAAACTGCAAACGCGGCATATACGGCGGAGCGATAGGCTACATCGATTTTGGCGGTAACATGGATACCTGCATCGCCATACGCATAGCATATAAGAAGAACGGCAAGGTTTTTGTAAGGACAGGCGCAGGCATAGTTGCGGATTCGGATCCAGAAAAGGAATACCAGGAATGTCTCAACAAGGCCGGAGCTGTGGTAAAAGCTCTTAAGAGCGCGGAAAGCGAGGTGCTGTGATGATACTTCTTATCGATAATTATGACAGTTTTTCCTATAACCTTTATCAGCTGGTTGGGGAGATAAACCCGGATATAAAGGTGATCAGAAATGACGATATGACCGTTGATGAGATAAGAGCTCTGGCGCCGGAACGGATAATACTTTCTCCCGGACCCGGCAGGCCCGAGGATGCCGGCGTCATCATAGACTGCGTAAAGGAACTGGGCGGCGTTATCCCCATCCTGGGCGTATGCCTGGGGCATCAGGCTATATGCGCGGCCTACGGCGCAACGGTAACATATGCAAAGCAGCTTATGCACGGCAAACAGTCTGTGGCAAAGCTGGATACAGGCAGCCTTTTATTTAAAGGCTGTAATGAGAAGAGCCCCGTGGCGCGTTATCACTCCCTGGCGGCGGATCCCGATACCATACCGGATTGCCTTAAAGTAACGGCAAGAACGGAAGACGGCGAAGTAATGGCCGTTGAACATAAGGACAAACAGGTTTACGGACTTCAGTTCCATCCGGAATCCATATTGACACCGGAAGGCAGGCAGATGCTTAAGAACTTTCTGGGGTAAAGTGGCTTAAAGAGCTT
>CAMOEK010000082.1:0-11267 GCA_946612125.1 uncultured Lachnospiraceae bacterium
AATGATGACAGGCCTTCACCTTCACCTATGGGTGAATTAAAGACCCAGATGCCCAACACTGCCCCTAACCCTTTCCTTCAGAACCTTGAGAATCTGAAGAATAATACAGATGATACAAACAATACTTGAAAACCAAATATTGCTATGCTATAATTCTGTGAATTTAATTTAAATTTGACAAAAAGGGAGAATGATATATGGCACAGCTTTGGGGCGGAAGATTTACCAAAGAGACAGATCGTGATGTATATCTGTTCAATGCTTCGATCGATTTTGATAAACGCCTGTATATAGAAGACATACAGGGAAGCGTGATCCATGCGGCCATGCTTGCGAAGCAGGGTATCATTACGAAAGAAGAAAACGAAGCGATCCGCAAGGGTCTTGCCGAGATAAAGCAAAAGATAGAAGACGGAAGCCTGCTTATCACGGATGAATATGAGGATATACACAGCTTTGTGGAAGCTACGCTTACTGCAATGATCGGTGATGCGGGCAAAAAGCTTCATACCGGAAGAAGCCGCAACGATCAGGTGGCTCTTGACGTAAAGCTTTTTGTAAGAAGCGCGCTCAGGTCGATTGATGGGGAGCTCGAAGCGTTTCAAAAGATAATACTTCGTGTGATGGAGGAAAATCTTGAGACATATATGCCGGGATTTACCCATCTGCAGAAGGCGCAACCGGTTACACTGGCGCACCATTTCGGAGCTTATTTTGAAATGTTAAAACGCGACCGCTCACGTATCAGGGATCTTTATGTAAGAACAGGCAGCTGCCCTCTGGGAGCAGGCGCGCTTGCCGGAACCACATATCCTCTTGACAGAGAGTATACGGCTCAAAACCTTGGTTTTGAAGCGCCTACCATGAATTCAATGGATTCGGTTTCGGACAGGGACCATGTGATCGATCTGCTTAGCGCGTTGTCAATGATAATGATGCATCTTTCGCGCTTTTCGGAAGAAGTGATAATCTGGAATTCAAATGAGTACGGCTTTATCGAGATAGATGATGCATTTTCTACAGGTTCATCGATAATGCCGCAGAAGAAGAATCCCGATATCGCCGAACTGGTACGTGGTAAAACAGGCCGTGTATACGGGCATCTGATGGCCATGCTGACCACCATGAAAGGCCTTCCTCTGGCATATAATAAAGATATGCAGGAAGATAAGGAAGGGATGTTCGATGCATATGATACGGTTATGGAATGCCTGAGCATGTTTATGCAGATGGTCGATACCATGAAGTTCAAAAAAGACGTCATGGCAAAGAGCGCAATGAAGGGCTTTACAAATGCTACGGACGCTGCAGATTATCTGGTTAAGCACGGTATTCCGTTCAGGGATGCGCATGGGATAATCGGACAGCTGGTGCTGAAGTGCATCGAAAAGGACAAGAGCATAGAAGAGATGAGCCTCGAAGAATTAAAGGAGATCTCTCCTGTATTCGAAGAAGATATTTATGATGCCGTATCTTTAAAGACCTGTGTTGAGAGGAGACTGACCACCGGCGCCCCCGGGGTGTCGGAGATGAAAAAGATTACGGAAGCATATAAAAAATATCTGGAAACAGAAGCAAAAGCGGCAGAAAAGCTTTATAACAGCCGTGATGCAGAATAAATAATGATAATCTATAAACCTAACGGGAGGATAATAAAATGAGTAAGTTAAGAGTCGGAATTTTAGGAGCAACCGGAATGGTGGGACAGAGATTTATCTCTATCCTTGATGATCACCCCTGGTTTGAGGTGACCACTGTTGCAGCAAGCCCCAGAAGCGCCGGAAAGACCTATGAGGAAGCAGTGGGCGATCGCTGGAAACTGGAAAAGCCCATGCCCGAGGCTGTTAAGAAACTGGTTGTTATGAATGTTAATGAGGTTGAAAAAGTGGCTGCAGAGGTTGATTTTGTTTTCTCTGCAGTTGATATGACCAAGGATGAGATAAGGGCGATAGAAGAGGCCTATGCAAAGACCGAGACCCCTGTAGTATCCAATAACAGCGCTCACCGCTGGACGCCCGATGTTCCCATGATGGTGCCTGAGATCAATCCGGGCCATATGGATGTGATCGAATTCCAGAAGAAACGTCTGGGCACGAAAAACGGCTTCATTGCAGTTAAGCCTAACTGTTCGATCCAGGCATATGCTCCTGCACTTACGGCATGGATGGAGTATGAGCCTTACGAAGTAGTGGCAAGCACCTATCAGGCTATAAGCGGAGCCGGCAAGACCTTTAAGGACTGGCCGGAAATGATAGAGAATATTATCCCTTACATTGGCGGAGAAGAAGAAAAGAGCGAAAAGGAGCCTCTGCGCCTGTGGGGAGAGATAAAGGACGGCGTTATCGTACCTGCTGCCGGTCCCATCATTACCTGCCAGTGCATACGTGTTCCTGTTCTTAACGGACACACCGCTACGGTATTTGTTAAATTTAAGAAAAAGCCTACTAAGGAAGAGCTTATTCAGAAGCTTGTAACCTTTGCAGGCGAGCCTCAGAAGCTTGCACTGCCCAGCGCTCCCAAGCAGTTCATTCAGTATCTTGAGGAGAACGATCGTCCCCAGGTAAAACTGGATGTTGACTATGAAGGCGGTATGGGTGTTTCTGTGGGAAGACTTCGTGAGGATACCGTTTATGACTGGAAGTTTGTGGGACTTGCCCACAATACCCTTCGTGGAGCTGCCGGCGGCGCTGTACTTTGCGCAGAACTGCTTAAAGCAAAGGACTTCATTAAGGAAAAATAAATGTTTGTCGGCAGAAAAAAGGAATTAAAGTTTCTGGAAGATAATTTCGCCGGCATGGCAAATAAGCTGCTGGTGGTATATGGGCATAAGGGAGTCGGAAAAAGCTCCCTTATGCTTAATTTTGCTGCAGATCGAAGGTATCATTATTATTCGGCCGGACCCTGCGCAGAGTGTGAGCAGCTTTTGCTGTGGGGAAACGCTCTGGGTGAAAAGACGGCTGATTTTGACGCGGTTTTTGAAAGCATCAGAGTAAAGCTTCAGGGCAAACACCTTATCGTAATTGATGAGTTTCAGAATCTTATAAGATATTCGGAAAACTTTATGCCTGCTCTGATAAAGTATATCAAGAGCGATAATGTCCGTTGCATGGTGGTACTGGTTTCGTCTTCGATAAGCTTTGTCGAGACCGATTTTGTGCCGCGTGTAGGCTCAATGGCTCTGAACATCAGCTCCTTCTATAAACTTAATGAGCTGGGCTTTATGGACTGCGTTAATTATTTCAAAGATTACACCACCAGACAATGCATGGAGATCTACAGCATTACGGGCGGCATGCCTGCTTATTGGAATGCGCTTGATCCGGGGGCTTCTGTAGAAGAAAACATCATAAAGCATATTTTATCGCCGTCGGGGATGCTTTATTATGAAGGTGAGAGGATAGTATCTGCGGAACTTCGTGAACTGAATGTATATTCGACTTTGCTCAACTGTCTTTCCGGCGGCATGAATAAACTAAATGAACTGCATACTCACAGCGGTTTTTCCAGGGCCAAGATAAGTGTTTATCTTAAGAACCTTATGGAAAGAGAGCTTGTTGAAAAAGTATTCCCTTATGATAATGCTTCGGGGCTGAATGCCAAAAAGGGAGTCTATCGTATAAGCATGCGTCTGCTTGAGTTTTATTTCCGCTTTATGTTTTCAAAGCGCAGTGATCTGGAGATGCTTACGCCCGAAGAATTTTACAGGAAACATGTGGAAAAACAGATAAGAGAATTCCATCAGGGGAACTTCTGCAAAGTCTGCGGAGAATACCTTGAAATTTTGAATCAGAACAATATGCTGCCCATAAAAGTCAGTGAAAGAGGCGAATGGGTCGGAAAGAACGGCACCATAGATATAGTGATGCAGGATGAAGAGGATGAGTGCCTTCTGGCATTCTGTGACTGGATGTCGGATGAGATCGATACGGACAGGCTCAAGTCATATCTTGCCACTGCGAAGGAAGCCAGACTTACTCCCGATCATCTTTATATATTTGCGACGGGCAGGTTTTCGGATGAACTAAAAGATCATGCAGCAAACAACAGCTTCTTGAAGCTTGTGGATATAGATACTTTGTGATATGTCAGATACTCTGAAATCTCTTTTTATAGCGGAGAAACCCTCCGTGGCCAGGGAGTTTGCCAAGGCTTTAAAATATAATATGAAAAACAATGACGGCTACATGGAAAGCGATGAAGCTGTTATTACCTGGTGCGTCGGACACCTTGTTACAATGAGTTATCCCGAGGCGTATGATGAAGCGCTGAAGGCATGGAATTTTAATACCCTGCCTTTTATACCCAAAGAATATATATATGAGGTTATCGAATCTTCCAAGAAGCAGTTTAACATAGTAAGCGGTCTGCTTAACCGCGCCGATGTGGGGACGATATATGTCTGCACCGATTCAGGACGCGAAGGAGAGTATATCTACCGTCTTGTGGAAAGGATGGCAAAGGTTAAGGGTAAACAGCGGAGACGCGTATGGATAGACTCGCAGACAGAAGAAGAGATACTGCGCGGCATAAGGGAAGCCAAGGAGCTTTCGGCTTATGATGATCTTGCGGATGCTGCCTATCTGAGGGCTCAGGAAGATTATCTCATGGGCATTAATTTCTCACGCGTGCTTACATTAAAATACGGACGCGCCCTGCAGAACTATTTAAGGAGCGAGAAAAGACCGGTCGTTGCCGTGGGCAGGGTCATGACCTGCGTGCTGGGCATGGTCGTTATGAGGGAGCGCGAGATAAGGAGTTTTAATAAAACGCCGTTTTATCGTGTGCCTGCTGTATTCAGCCTGGGAGATAAGAAGATAAATGCCG
The DNA here is from genome assembly GCA_946612125.1 of uncultured Lachnospiraceae bacterium. GTDB lineage: Bacteria > Bacillota > Clostridia > Lachnospirales > Lachnospiraceae > NK4A136. The sequence goes on from CAMOEK010000082.1 coordinate 4,825, forward strand.
AATGGAAAGCTGTAGAAGGTTCGCGCTATTTCAATTCTCCGCTTCTGTATAATGAAAAAGGCTTTAAGAAAAAAGAAGATGCGGAAAAACTGATCGCCGCACTCGGCGGCACAGGCCCGGATGAAAACGGCAATTATACAAGCGATAAAAAGGCTGAACTGCTTAAGAGCGAAAAGAAGACGGAGAAAAAGAATGCTCCCCTGCTTTATAACCTTGCGGAGCTGCAGAATACCTGCTCAAAGATGTTTAAGATAAGCCCTGATGAGACGCTGCAGATAGCGCAGGAGCTGTACGAAAAGAAGCTTACGACTTATCCAAGGACCGATGCCAGAGTACTGTCTACGGCAGTGGCCAAGGTGATAGATCATAATATCAAGGGACTGTGTTCTTATCCGCAGTGTTCCGGTTATGCAAAGGATGTTCTGGATAAGGGTTTGTATAAAAACCTCGCCAAGAGCCGTTACGTAAATGATAAGCAGATAACAGACCATTATGCCATTATTCCTACAGGACAGGGGCTGGGGGCGCTTGGCAGCGTCAGTCCGACTGCGGCTAAAGTATATGAGCTTATAGTGCGGCGTTTTTTGGCGATATTTTATCCGCCGCAGACTTTCCTTAAGCTGAATATGGAGATACTGATGGAAGGCGAGCATTTCTTTGCCGGCTTTAAGATACAGCAGTCTGCCGGATGGTATGCTGTGAGCCGCTGTTCCTTCCAGAGCGATAAGGCAAAGGATGAAAAGAGCGATGATAAGGATGAAGAAGAGGTTGTGGCAGATCCGGCCTTTCTGGAGGTCTTGTCGAAGGCGAAGAAAGGTACTGTGATGGACTGCGCAGGGCTTTCCATAAAAGAAGGCGAGACCAAGCCGCCTTCAAGATATAATTCGGGAAGTCTTATACTGGCTATGGAGAATGCCGGGCAGCTTATCGAGGATGAAGAACTGCGTGCTCAGATCAAGGGCAGCGGCATAGGAACATCCGCGACAAGAGCAGGGATACTGGAAAAGCTGGTGACAAAAAAATATCTTTCGCTTAACAGAAAGACCCAGATAATCACGCCTACGCAGCTTGGAGAGATGATATTTGATGTTGTGCGTTATTCCATAGCTTCGATGCTTAATCCAAAGCTTACCGCCAGCTGGGAACTGGGGCTGTCGGGAGTGGCGGACGGCAGCGTATCCACCGATGAATACAGAACAAAATTAAACAGTTTTGTAACCAGGCATACAGAGAATGTCAAACGGCTGGAAAATGCAAACGAACTGCGCAAATGCTTTGATTATGCTGCTGCGTTTTATAAAACAAATAAGAAATAAGGGTATATTTAGAGATGAAAAGTTTACCGGAAGAAAAACAGAAACTGTTCAGGAAAGTATTAAAGCGTGTGCGTGAGAATCCGTCATCGCGTTTTGATCTGATGGATAATTTTATGCAGCACGGTGATACTACCGTGCGGACGCACTGCCTGCATGTGGCGCAGACCGCCTTTTATATCGCATGCAAATTCAAGCTTAAGGTGGATGAAGAAGCGCTGATCCGCGGCGCGCTGCTGCATGATTATTTCCTTTATGACTGGCATGAGTTATCGCTGGTAAATACCATCCACGGATATACTCATCCCGGTTATGCGCTCAAAGAAGCGGAAAAGGACTTTGACCTTACAGAGACAGAGAAGGATATGATCATCCATCACATGTTTCCGCTGACGCTGGTGCCGCCATTTACCCCTGAAGGCTGGATACTTATGATATCGGATAAGATCTGCGCGCTGGGAGAAACTATAGGAGACAGATTAAAATGAATTGGGTAGAGACTTTATTTGCGGGACTTGACTTTCCCTCATGGACTATCATAGCGCTGATCTACGCGTTTATCGGCTGGTTCTATGAATCCACGATCTTTTCGCTTTGCGAGCAGGGGAAGTTTATGGACAGGGGCGTGTTTATAGGACCGCTTTGTCCCATTTACTGCATGGTATGTACTTTCAGTTACGATCTTTTTCATACTATAGAAAATCCCTGGCTGATGATACTGCTGGCAGGTACGGTGACCAGCATTGTTGAGCTTATAACCAGTATAACTATGGAGGCACTGTTCCATAAGCGTTATTGGGATTACAGTTATTTCCCGCTTAACCTGGACGGAAGGATCAGCGTGGTGGCAGGACTGTTCTTTGGTGTGGCGCTTACCGTCATGGTCAAATTCATCCATCCGGGCCTTAGCAGTCTGATAAAGCAGATACCTGATAATATACGCCTTATAATATGTATTACGCTGTGGAGCATATTTATAATCGACATGATATGGACCACCATAGGCAATATGAAGCTGAATAAGCCTATAGCGGCTGCTTATGATAAGGTGATCGCCTGGAAACAGCGCAGGTTCGATGCCATAAATGTATGGAAAAGCAAGGTGGAAAAAACTGCTGTTATAAGAGGCTTTAAGTGGGTGCTGGAGAAGGGCAAGGCTTTTAACCGTAAACTGGTTGCTGCCGAAAATAAGCTTAAGGGCAAAAAGCCTGAAGAGACAAAGAAGGATCTTACTGACCGGTAGTCATAAGATATTCGCCTATTGCCGTAACTTTCTGCATGGAATTCTGAAACTGCTGCTGTGCCTGAGCGGCTGATTCTTCATCATAAACCTCACCGGCGTAAGCGCTGTGATAGAGGGTGGCAGAATCATTCATGAGATCATATGCTTCCTGGGCCATATTACCGGCGTCGGAATAGTCTGCGGGTACTTCGAGAGCTGCCATATTGTGCAGAGTGGCAGCCAGTTCGTCCACGGTCTTTAAAAGCTTGTTTACGGAATCGGCGGCTTCGGGATCCAGAGAATCAAGAGTAGAACTGAGATTGATGATCTCGCTGGTATAAGCCTCCATGCTTTCCTTATATTTGGGAAGCGCGGGATCTTCCTTTTTTCCACAGGCGGATAATAGGAGAGAGAGGCACAAAAACGATTTGACAAACAACTCTTTTGTGTGGATAATCTTTTTCATAACTAATTAAAGGTAGCATAAAGAACCTTTTTTTGCAAGTGGGTTTAATGCTTATTAGGGAGGACAAAATATATGACCGGTGCTGATGCAATGGTAAAATGCCTTATGGCGGAAGGAGTGGATTATGTCTTCGGATATCCCGGAGTGGCTATCTGTCCTTTTTATAATGCCATACTGGATTCGGATATAAAGACTATACTGATAAGGACTGAACAGAATGCGGCGCATTCGGCAAGCGGCATGGCGAGACTTACAGGCAGACCCGGAGTGTGCGCGGTTACTTCCGGCCCGGGAGCAACAAATCTTATTACCGGTATAGCTACGGCTTTTGCTGATTCTATACCCATGGTATGTATTACCGGACAGGTAAATTCAGAGCTTATCGGTTCGGATGTATTTCAGGAAGCGGATATAACCGGAGCTGTTGAAAGCTTTGTAAAATATTCCTATCTGGTAAAAGATGCAAATGATATTCCCAGGATATTCAAAGAGGCTTTTTATATTGCCAATTCCGGACGCAAAGCGCCGGTTTTGATCGATGTGCCCATTGATGTGCAGCAGCAGAAGATCAAGAACTTCGAATATCCGGATGATATAAAGCTGCGTACCTATAAGCCTACCGTAAAGGGAAATGCGCTTCAGATAAAGAAGATAGTAAAGGAACTTGAAAAGGCAAAGAAACCCCTTATCTGCGCAGGCGGCGGGGTCCGTCTGGCTAATGCCAAAGACGAGCTGAGAAAACTGGTCGAGGAATACCGCATACCTGTGGTCTCTACCATGATGGGCATAGGCGTGATGGCTACCGAGCATGAGCTGTATTACGGCATGGTCGGCAATAACGGTTTTCCCTGGGCCAATAAGGCGATGAAGGAAGCCGACCTTATAATGATGGTTGGCGCCAGAGTGGCAGACCGCGCGGTAAATCAGCCCGAGCGTGTCATGAAAGATACGGTGCTTATCCATATTGATGTGGATCCTGCGGAGATAGGAAAAAATGCAGGAGCAACGATCCCTATCGTAGGCGATGCAAAATATATACTGGAAGATCTGGCAGAATATGAGATCGACGGCGATTACAGCGCATGGATCGATGAACTGGACAAATACCGCCGTGAGATGCCTGTGGTGCGTGATGCGCATCCCGGTTATGTGGATCCGGCAGAGTTTATAAGACGCATGTCCCTTAAGATGCAGGATAATGCGATATATGTGGCTGATGTCGGACAGAATCAGATCTGGTCCTGCAAGTATCATGTTGTAAGAAACGGGCGTTTCCTTACTACCGGCGGCATGGGGACCATGGGGTATTCGATACCTGCGGCTGTCGGAGCCAAGCTGGCAAGACCGGACAGGCAGGTTGTTGCAGTATGCGGTGACGGGTCCTTCCAGATGTCGATGATGGAACTGGCCACCATGAGACAGTATAATGTGCCTGTTAAGATAGTGGTGCTTAAAAACAATTATCTGGGCATGGTAAGGCAGTACCAGCACTTTACATATGAGGACAAGTATTCGGTTGTCGATCTTTCCGGCAGTCCGGATCTTGAGCATATAGCTTCGGCATACGGCATGAAATTTATGCGGATCACGGATATGGAAGGGCTTGATGATAAGCTGGATGAACTGCTGGGTAAGGATGAAGCATATCTCTGTGAATGCATCATCGATCCCATGGATCTGGTATAGTAGGAGGTGCTTTGAATGAGACGTATATTTTCAGTGCTTGTAGAGAACCGTTCGGGTGTGCTCAGCAAAGTTGCGGGCCTTTTTGCGCGAAGAAGCTTTAACATAGATTCACTGGCAGTGGGCGAGACCGATGATGCCGCTGTGTCTTTGATGACGATATTGAGTTCCGGTACCGAACAGACACTGGAACAGATAGAAAAACAGCTGAACAAAAAGCTGGATATCATTAAGGTTAAGACCTTTGATGAGGACAGGGCCATCAGCAGGGAGCTTATGCTGATAAAGGTTAAGTATAACAAGGGTAACAGACGTGAGATAATGGAGATCTGCGAAGTGATGAAGGCAGAGATAGTGGATATGAGCCAGCATCTTATGATCATACAGATCTGCGATACTCCGGAAAAGATCAGGCTTATGATAAGCATGCTCCAGCAGATATCGATAGTGGAAGTGGCGCGCACCGGCACGCTGGCGCTTTCCAAGTGCATGGATGAGTGATAAACATTGACAAGAACAAGATATGTTGCTAAACTTTAACATGTTTTGAATTATTTTAAGAGGTGATCACAGTGAACAGAAAAGTATTTCAGTTGCTTGTAGATAATTCATCAGGTGTATTGTCCCGCATATCGGGACTCTTTTCCAGACGCGGCTATAATATAGAGAGCATTACCGCCGGTGTTACAGCCGATCCCAGATATTCCAGGATCACTATCGTAGCTCAGGGCGATGATGAGATCCTTGATCAGATCGAGAAGCAGGTTGCAAAGCTTATAGAAGTGCGTAATGTAAAGGTTCTGGATCCTGCGGATTCGGTTTATCGCGAGCTGTGTCTTATAAAGGTTGAGGTAACAGAGGATAACAGGGAAAACCTGATATCTGTTGCAAATATATTCAGAGCAAATATAGTAGATGTGGAACCCGAGAGCATGATCATAGAGCTTACGGGCAATCAGTCAAAGATCGAAGCATTTTTGGGACTGCTTAAAGGTTATACCATATCCGAACTTGCTAGAACGGGCCTAACAGGTCTGACCCGCGGAAATCAGGGCGTGGTCTGGCTTGATGACTAAGAATATTATAAATTTTTTATTCATTTCAGGAGGAAAAAAGAAATGGCAAAGATCTACTATCAGGAAGACTGTAATTTAGCGGCTATCCAGGACAAGACTGTAGCTATCATCGGCTACGGCAGCCAGGGACATGCACACGCTCTTAACTTAAAGGAGAGCGGAATTAATGTCATTATCGGACTTTACGAAGGGTCCAAGTCATGGAAGCGTGCTGAGGAGCAGGGCTTCACCGTTTATACCGCTGCTGAGGCTGCAAAGAAGGCAGATATCATCATGATCCTTATCAATGATGAGAAGCAGGCAGCATTATATAAGGCAGATATCGAGCCCAACCTTGAGCCCGGAAACATGCTTATGTTTGCACATGGTTTCAATATCCACTTTGGCCTTATCAAGGCTCCCAAGGGCGTTGATGTTACCATGATCGCTCCCAAGGCTCCCGGCCACACCGTCCGCAGCGAGTATCAGGCCGGCAAGGGTACTCCCTGTCTGGTAGCTGTAGAGCAGGATGAGACCGGCAAGGCCCTTGAGAGAGCTCTGGCATACGGCGCAGGAATCGGCGGCGCTCGCGCAGGTATCCTTGAGACTACATTCAGAACCGAGACCGAGACCGACCTCTTTGGTGAGCAGGCTGTTCTTTGCGGCGGTGTTTGCGCACTTATGCAGGCAGGTTTTGAAACTCT
>CAMOEK010000083.1:0-11090 GCA_946612125.1 uncultured Lachnospiraceae bacterium
GGGAGCCGTTATCGATAAGATCTCTTTCCCGGAACATAAATATATGCATGTGGAAAGTGTAGGGCCGTATAAAACGAGCTGTCAGGATTTTGCGCTGACGGAAGACGGCAGGTTTGCACAGCTGGCGTATGAAGTGGAAGACAGCGGGACGGATCAGATGAGGTTTGCTTTAAATCCGATGTATATTTCATTTCAGACGGGTGCTGACGGAAGGATCCTTCTGGCTGCCGATCAGAATACACGACTTCCGGGGATAGGAGAGCAGGCACAGCATTTTTACATTGGAGAAAAAATCGACGAAGATCCCGTGTGCGACGTGGCAGAGGCTTTTGCACAGAAGGTAAACGGCAGGGAATTCCTCATCTGCAGTGAAAGGCCTTCGTCAAGTGCTTACGATATGGCATTCATGGAAGTGGTGCCGTCGGCTGAGTTTCCGGGATATGTATTTGTTATCAACAGCGGGCAGGGAATACGTCTGTTAAAGATCACGGATGCTACTCATGCGCTGGCATTTACTGACATCCCGTCCAGCAGAAACCGCGATCTGATGGATGTTACACTGAAAGAAGATGAGGATGGACTTAAGCTTGTAACAAGCAACGGTCTGGAGTTTATTTCGGAAGAGAACATACCGTACTTTGATGCTACCGTAAATGAGATCGCACTTTCCTCTGATGCGCCGGCATGGTTTAAGATAGGAAAAGAAATGGCGAATGCAGAGATCGCGATCACGGATAGGCCTGAACACAGCGCGGTTTATGTATATAACAAATTCGGTGAGGTAGTCTATACGACCCACGTGATCGGCATGACCAATGTTCTGCCTATGCCGGAAGGCGGCCGTATCGTATTTCTCGGAGAAGACGGAGAAACGATCCGCCTGCCATCAAAATGAGGACAAGAGGACCGTCCCCCTGTCCTCACTTATTCATAAGCTCTGCCTGTTTTTTAAGACGCTGCTTTATCAGGTTTATGAAGTGATCGTTTTCGATGACCTGTATCATAGGACCAAAAGACAGGATCTCGATAAGAAGCTCGGTTTCATCATCTTTATCGTAAAAAATCTCGCAGAGATAGCTGTTATCATCACAGCGCCGGGTATTCTTGCGGTAATCGGCAAACTGAAGCATTGCGCGTTCCATGGCATTGCGTTCATCATATATTTTAAGTATAACACTTTCTTTTCCGCGGCTTTTGACTGTGATATCCGTTTCCGTATCATTATCGCAAATGCTCAGATCTTGAATGCGTGAGAGGCGGAGTATTGCATATTGAAGAGTGTTAGCGGTCCGTCTGAGACAAAGAAGACGGAAACAGTCATTCTTAACGGAGTATTCAAGATGATAGGGCAATATAGTAAGTTTTGTGCTTCGTCCGGTTCTTGAAGAATATGTTATGCGCAGGGGTTTTCCGGTTTTGATGGCATAAAGGATGGAACGGAAAAAGGATCTGTATGTTTCGTCAGAATAATCATCTCCGTCATTGAAACGATCGAAATAATAAAAATCCGTATAATGAAAAAGCGGTTTGATATCTCTGAGAGTTTCGTTTAGTTTATCGCTTTCCTCAGGGGATAAAAACAGTGAAGCGCGCGGATCATTAAGCACTGCTTTTATCCAGCGTTTTTGCAGTCCGGATAAAGGTGTTTTTATTCCGCCCGGAATTACGGAGGCAAAAGAACCCTTATCTTCCGTAAAAAGCCCATATCTGTTTTCGGAAAGCTTAGGCAATAAAAACAGAAGGCTTTCCCCAAAGCCATATTTAAGTATCGTATCGGTCATTAACTTAACGCTTATCTTTCCTTTATGAGAAAGTAAGCGCTTGACTATGCTGAAGTACCGGTTGTATATTTCCGAGAATATTTTTTCCATTTATTCAATATCATAAATGCTGAGCATCTTATCCATATCAGAAAAAAAGAGCTCTTCAAGCTGTTTGTTCTCTTCAAATAACCTTTCTCCGTCAGTGCCGAATATTTTTAATTCAACGATCCTTCCTGTAAAACTGCGTATCCACGGAAACATTTCCATGGCATCCGCTGCGTTTCGTTCATACAGGAAAGTGTTTTCGGCGATCTTTGTGACACTGCCGCCTTCACCCTCACGTATCAGCCGCTGTACTATATAAGCTTCCGATTTTTCGTCAGCGTGTATTGTTAATCTTAGCTTTTGTAATCTGCCACGGCCCGGAAAAAAAGGCCGGAAAGATACGCCCCAGATACTTTCCCTTGCTTTGTTCAGACTCAGTGAAAGAACTTTGTTACCTGTATATTCTTCAAGTATCTGTACTTTTTTGATCTGGTCCAGCCTGTATGTATTAAAGCCTCCGGATTTTTTGTTTTCAACATACATGCATATAAAACGACGGCCGCTGCGGGTGCTTACAAAAATCTGAAGCGGAAGACCGTATACCGTTAAAGCTTCCTTATCTTCCTGTTTGCGGTTTTGAACGCTTATCCGTATATATTTTTTTTCATGGATGGCAGACAGAAGATACAGCAGTATTTCGTCTTCCAGCGTAAAAGTAGGGAAGCTGTGTTTTACACGGAAAGTATCATTCTTTTCGCTGAGATCTGAAAGAATAGTATTTCCTATAAATCCAAGCGGCTGTTCCAGTTGAAAGCATTTGATCATATCGACAAGACCGTCTGCTTTTTCCAGTTCATTAAAATATATCCCTCTGCTGTAAAGCAGGGTTTTTCCTTCTTTGCGGCTTATCAGAAGACCTTCGTCCACATATTCGTTGCATTTGCGGCGGACGCTCTGAAGATCCGCTTCGTATGCGAATTCATCCATGATCATATCCGTAAGCTCTGCGGCGGAGTATGCATCTTCTGCGTTTTCAAGCAGTTTAAGGATAAAAAAATGAAGTATCAGATCGGTATCGGTAAAGCTCTTTGTCTGCCAGACGGAGAAAAGCGGATTGGTATCAAGCTGTTTCTGATCGATCTGCAAAGAAATGTTTTTTGAGCGTCCGCCCTCTGTAAAATCCTCCTGAACAAAATCAGGAAGCCAGCTTACTATGCGGCGGCGTTCGTCGTCATAAGTGCGGGCGCTCTTTCCGGGGAAATCACTGCGGCTCTTAAATCCGTATACAAAGAAATCCCTGACGTAATCCCTGCATTTATCTATGTTTTTGATGAGTTCCTGAAAATCTGACATGACCTTATTGTATTATGAGATGCTTATGTTTTCAACAGAATTTATAATGATCTGCATGTTCGCAGCTTTTTTGAAATGATTATCATCACTGTCTCTGTTATCCTGTGAACATGCAGGGTAGCTCAATTGGTAGAGCACGAGAAAAACAGATCATTACAGTGATCTTAACAGCAAATATCGCGTAGGGCTTCGGTGTAGCCGGTTCGATTCCGGCCCCTGCTATTTGTGACACAAACAGCATAGTATTCTGATGGCGAAATATCGTACGCCTGAACGGCTGCGATAGAGCAGGTTCGAATCCTGCAAAACGGAATATGTGTCATGGAGGAATACAATTGGGACGCTATCAGCAAAAAGGGTGGATTTATTGATATTGGTAATGATCAAACAAAAAGCGTCCTGGATCTAAGGAGGAACAGAGAGATGAGTTTTGCAGAAGTACTTAATAAAGCAGCAGGCTTTACACGCACCGAAAACGGCGCAGCAGCGCTTAACACAACACAGGATGCATGCCTGGATCTTTTCGGCAGCATAGGCGCGCTGCGTGAAGCAGATGAAACACGCATAGAGAGGCTTTTTGCCGATGCGTATAAAGAAGATGCGCTCTTTGCCACAAAGCTGGCATTCTATGGCCGCGATGTTCGCGGTGGTCTTGGTGAGCGCAGGACCTTCAGGGTAATGCTGCGTTACATGGCGCAGAACCATCCTGAAAGTCTGCGTGCAAATCTCGATCTGATAGGCGTTTATGGCCGCTACGACGATCTTTATGAGCTGACAGGCACACAGCTCGAATCAGAGATGTGGGCGGCCATGAAAGCCCAGTTCGAGGAAGACAGGCGCAATATGGAAGAGGGACATGCCATATCCCTGCTGGCAAAGTGGATAAAGACAGCCGATGCCAGCTCGGAAAAAACCCGTAAACTGGGTATACTTACAGCGCAGAAACTGGGCTATTCCGTATACGAATTTAAACGTATAGTACGCCGTATGCGTAAGCATATAGGTATCGTTGAGGCGCTGATGAGCGCAGGCCGCTGGAGTGAGATAAGCTACAGCAGTGTACCTTCACGCGCCATGATGATATATCGTAATGCTTTTTTCCGTAATGATGAAGAGCGTTTCAGCGCGTTTATAAACCGTGCAGTTTGCGGAGAAGAAAAGATAAATGCGGATACCCTGTATCCTTACGACATAGTGGAAAAGTACCTTACTACTTCATGGAATTTAAAGATCGCCGATCTGTCTGAAAAAGATAATGCCGTATTGGAGGCACAGTGGCGAGCGCTTCCCGACTATGTTGAGGAAGGCTGCAATGCATTGGTGATAGCCGATGTATCAGGTTCCATGATGGGCCGCCCCATGGCAAGTTCGCTTGGCCTGGCGCTGTATTTTGCAGAGCATAACCGCGGCGACTATCACGGCCTGTTCATGTCCTTCAGCGGTGAGTCTCAGATCCATAAAGTAAAGGGCGAGACCCTTCAGCAGAAATTATCGTCCATAGCGACGTCCGAATGGGGAATGAATACTAACTTAAGGGCAGCATTTGAAAAAGTGCTCGAACTTGCGCTTAAGAATAATACTCCAAAAGAGGATATGGTAAAGTCCTTGATAGTGATATCGGATATGGAGATAGACTGCTGCAGCGATCGTGAATGGACATTTTACGATACGATGCGCGACAGATACCATAAGGCCGGTTACGAGATCCCCAATATAATCTTCTGGAATGTAAACAGCCGCCATGATATCTTCCATGCGGACAGCAGCAGAAAAGGCGTGCAGCTCTGCTCCGGTCAGTCCGCGTCAACATTTAAGCAGCTGCTTTCCTGTATAGGACTTACGCCTGTCGAAGCAATGAGACAGATAATAAACTGTGAACGCTACGAAGCCATACGCTTAAGCGCCTGAACAAAGACCACGAGACCACGGGGGTGACTTCGTGGTCTTTTTTTATTGTATTATTGTGAATTTAGCTTATACTATAATCGTGAATAAAGCATAAAACAGATACTACGGATATGAACGGATTGGGAAAAGAGATCGCCGTAGGCGGGATCAGATTAAAATCCAATATTTTGATGGCTCCGCTGGCAGGTTATACCTGCTTTCCTTTTCGTTTGATGGCAGAGCGGCTGGGCGCGGGAAGCGCTTATACGGAAATGGTAAGCGCGGACGGTCTTAAGTATGATGACAGAGCAACAGCCAGACTTCTGTATACGGATGACAGAGAAAAACTCAAGTGCGTACAGCTTCTGGGTTCTGTACCCACAGTGTTCGAACGGGCCGTAAAAAGTGAGCGTCTGGAAAAGTTTGATATTATCGATATCAATATGGGATGTCCGGTACCGAATGTGATAAAGGCCGGAGAAGGCAGCGCGCTTTTGGAAGATCTGCCGCGTGCATCAAAGATCATAGAAGCATGCAAACGCAGCGGAAAAGTGGTTTCCGTTAAATGCCGCATTGGGATGAACCGGCACAGGATAGTCATAGAAGAATTTGCGCGTATGTGTGAAGCATCGGGGGCTGACATGATCACGGTACATGGCAGGACCAGGGATATGATGTACGACGGCGAACCACTGTATGAGTATATCAGGCTTGCCAAGCATTCCGTAGGGATCCCGGTATTTGCCAACGGAGGCATCGATTCCAAAGAAAAGGCGTATGCAATGATGGAAAAAACAAATGCGGACGGGATAATGCTGGCCAGATATGGTTTTGAAAATCCGCTGATGTTTGCTGAACTTTCCGGAACCAAATGTGAAGATGATAAGAGGAGCCTTATACTTGAACAGTTGTCGATAGCTGAAGAATGTTATGATGAATTGTTCGTTCTTACTTATATAAAGAAACTGGCATCGTATTTTATGAAGAAGCTTCCGGGAACAAAGCAGTATAAGATCGCGCTTTTTGCTTGTGGAAGTATTAAGGAACTTCGCAGTTTATTATCAGAGATATTTCAGTGATCGGAGTGGGATCTGATGCAGGATCATTTTGAGATAACAGAAGGGGTATTGATAAGATGGCAGGGAAGCGCGCCCGAGATAAGCATTCCCGAGGGCGTTCATACCATAGGGGATGGCGCATTGAAAGGAATGGCATCCCTGCTCAAAGTAGTATTGCCTTCAACTTTAAAACGCATAGGTGATGCGGCGTTTAAGGGATGCAGGCAGTTAAAAGCAATCTGCATTCCCGAAGGATTAAGCGAGATCGGGGAGTATGCATTTCACAGATGCCATGCGCTTCGGGAGCTTATATTTCCCAAGTCGGTTACGCGTGTAGGTAATTATGCTTTTTTATATTGTGACGGTCTGGAAAAAGCTGTATTGGAAGGGCCCAAACATTTGGGGAGCGGTGTGTTTTCTCATAATCTTTCATTGAGTGAAGTCGCGTTAAACAGCAATGTTGACGATACAAATTTTTCCGATGAGGTTTTTGAGGGATGCATTAATCTTAAAAAGATCAGTCTGTCAGGGGAAGTGTATGAAGTTGAAAATCTGATAGAGGCGATGGATTCACACACCACCTATCCGTCAATCATCAGTTCTATCGCAAAAAGCGTTTATCATTCGCTTCATATAGAAGATGGTGTTTTGTGCAGGTTCAGTATAAATCTTAAATCTGTAGATCTGCCTGAGGGCCTCACGGCAATAGGAAAAAGCTGTTTTTTTGATAAAAAGGGCATAGTGCGAATTTCTGTTCCGGGTTCTGTGCGTGAGATCAGAGCCAATGCTTTTTTAAACTGCGGCAGCCTTGAAGAGATAGTCTTTAAAAATGAAAATGTTCTTCTGGATGATAAGGCATTTCGCGGATGCAATAATCTGAAAACAGTGCGCATAAAGGATAGGAGTTATTCCCTTGAAGAGGAAACCGCTGATAGCTTAGTGGCGCAGATACGTGACCAGGTGCTGGATGATTTTTATATCAGCGGCAAAGTTCTGATGCGCTATATGGGAAGCGAAGAGCAGGTGCAGATACCAAAAGGCATAGAGATAATAGGGGAGCGCTGTTTTTTCGGTAACGAAAGGCTTAAGATAGTCCTGTGTCCTGATGGGCTTAAAGAAATAAGGGAGCAGGCTTTTGCGGGGTGTCTCACTCTGCAGAATATCGTGTTGCCTGAAGGGGTCAGACGCATTGAGAGAGAAGCATTTGCAGAATGCAGAAAACTTTTGAAATGCAATCTTTCGGATTCTTTGGAATATATCGGGGAATATGCTTTTCGCCGGTGCACAACGCTCAAGCCGTTTACCCCATGGCCCCAAAATGCAAAGATCCATTCTTATGCTTTTTACAAAGCAATAAATTTTGAAAGTTCAGAAAGCGTAGTGCAAAGAAAAGCAGAGACAGCTTTTATCACGGAAGCCGGAGGAGACTGCATCGAGCCTTATGCAAATGCCGGCAAAGACGGCATCAGAGTACTGAAGCTTAAAGGTATACAGCGGATCGGAAAGTATGCTTTTGCATCTTGCATAGATCTGGAAGAGATAATAATAGATGCGCCGGATTGTGTGATCGAACAGAATGTATTTGCGACATGTCCGAATCTTAAAAAAGTATATATCCGTGTTAAGGACTTGGGGAGAGCTGCTTTTGCATATTGCAGAAAGCTTGAATCGGTAAGGATAGAGGGCGTTTCGGCGCTTCCTCAGGAATGCTTTGCGGGATGCTACCGACTGTGCGAATTTGAAGCAAAAGCAGTTACACGTCTTGAGGAGCGCTGTTTTGATGAATGTACGCATTTAAACGCATTTGATTTTTCGGGTATCTTAAGGATCGGAGAGCGCGCATTTGAACGCTGCGATGCGTTAAAGCAGATTACTGTTGATAAGACAGAATGCGCTTATCATGCATTTGCGGATTGCGCGTCATTGAAAGAAGTGGGATTCACGCAAAACACTGTATTTAAAAGCGGCGTGTTTATCGGATGTACACAGATATCATCGATCCGATATGACGGACATACATATGTTTTTTCGAAATTCGCAGATGGTCTCGATCATGCGGATAATCCCTATCCTGCGCCGGTGCGTGAGATCATAGCGTCAGTTTATTCCTGCTTTGATATACGTGAGAAAAAGATATTATCCGGATATTTACAGGATGCCGCGCAGGTTACTGTGCCGGAGGATATCGAAGAGATAGGACCGGATGTTTTCAGAGACCATATACGGCTTGAAAAAATAAATATCCCTGCGCTCCTCAGGCGCTTTGGGAGCCATGCTTTTACTATGACGTCCTGGCTTGATAAACAGCGTGAAAAAGCAGATATGGTTATCATTAACGGAGTTCTTCTGGACGGCGCAGGTTGCAAAGGAAAAGTAACGATCCCTGCAGATGTTAAGCGTCTGGCAAGCTGGTGTTTTGCGGGAAACATTGATATCACAGAGCTTGAGATACCATTGGAGCGGATCGCGATAGAAGCTCTGTCTTTCAGAAACTGCCTGAATCTTAAGAGGATCACCGATCAGAACGGAAAGGTATATGAGCTTTGTGATGTTTCGGATCTGAAAAACAAAGCTTATCCGGAAAAGATAGGACAGATCTTTTCCGAATGCATCAACTGCTTCAAGCTTGATGAAGATAATAATCTGGTGGAAAGTACCGGTAATATTACAAAACTGAGTTTTCCCCGGGGAATCCGATCCATCGGTGAAGGTGTTTATAAGGATTGTCATCTGCTGGATAGCATTGTGCTTTCGGATGACACACAGCGTATCGGAAAATCTGCGTTTGAGAACAGTAAGTGGTTAAAGACCGTTCAAAATGCAAAGTCTCTCTGTTTCATAGGAGCGCGGGCTTTTTCCGGATGTCAGTCATTGGAGAGCATTGATCTATCCGATGAATTGACGCAGATGGGTGAGAGATGCTTTGAACACTGCGCAAGTCTAAAGGAGATACACATATCAGCGCGTTTGGAAAAGATACCGCAGAGAGCATTTTTCAGATGCAAATCGTTAAAGAAGCTGGTGATCCCGCAGACTGTAAAAGAGATAGGATCAGAGGCTTTTGCTTTTTGCGATGCTTTAGAAGAAGTACATGTAAGCAAAGGTATAAAGATAGATGATAAAGCATTTGCTTTTTGCGACAAGATCAGGATCATCTATGCCGGGGGTGAGCTATGAGATACAGAATGCTTGGAAAAACGGGGCTCAGGGTATCGGAGATCGGTTTTGGGACCATACCGATACTGAGCGGAAATGTTCCCGTTCTGCCTGAGTATTTCAGCCCGGATATGGAGACAGCAGTGGCCATACTCAAAAAAGCCTGCGATCACGGATGCAATTTTTTTGATACTGCTATTTTGGAAGAGTACGGAGATGCAGAGCTTAAGCTGGGAGAATTTGTTAAAACAGCAGACAGAAAAAATATCATCATTTCCGATAAAGCCAGATTTTACAGCGGGGCCGAGATATACAGGGAAGTATTAAGATCTGCAGATAATCTGGGAACTAAGCCTGATATTTATTTTGTGCATCAGGTTGATGAGAGCAATGCAGATGAAGTGTTCGGAAAATACGGAGCTTTGGATGCTCTGTATGATCTGAAGAGGGAAGGAAAGATCGGTTTTACAGGGATCGCATCCCATTATTATAATGTGTTGTACCGTGCGGCAAAAGATCCAAGAGTGGATGTTTTGCAGGGAAGCGGAAACATCCTTGAACGCGGGATGCTCGAGCGGATCAGTAAAGAAGATGCATTTAAAGATAAAGCGTTTATTCTGAATAAAGTGTTTGCCGCAGGTTTGCTCATAGGTCCCTTCAGTGTGGCAGAGCTTATCGGAGGGATACTGGAATATCCTTTTTCATGCGCTATCCTGGGTATCGGGACTTTTGAACAGGAGAAAGAAGCATTTGCGACGGAATATCCCCGCTTATCATTTTCATATGATGAAGTAGTGGAGCGTCTTCGGGATCATTTTGAACCGATCCCCTGCGACCGTTGCGAAAAATGTATCTGTCCTTATGGGCATGAGCTCCATACGCAGTTCCGTCAGTACAATTATTTTATGCTTGGCAAGGAATATTGGGCTATCCGTAAACTGCAGATGGATATTAAACAGACCTATGAGCATTGCAGATCGTGCACAGAAAAAAGCTGCATGAAAGAATGCGAACGACATATCTATATTCCTGAAGTGATAGAGAAAGTATATCGCTTAACCCAATCTGCACCGGTATAAAAACAGGGGGACAGATGAGTTTTGCATATTATAAGCAGATGAAAGGATGAAAAACAATGTTAAGTATGTCTTATAATGAAAAGGAATGTTTTTTCATTTTAATGGTAAAAGCAGCGGAGTCAGTAGAAATGACAGGCTCCCAGATGACTATTATTGAATACTTTAACAAGGTCGGTCATGAAATCTGTGATGGTATATTCAATTTTGATATTAATGATATACCATGGAATCCCGGCACAACGGCTGAGGATAAACAGTTTTTATTGAAGATGATCGACGCAGCTAAAAAGCCTGAGACGATGGAAAAACTGTATTCTTTTATGAGGCAGGATCCTGAGATCATTAATCCGTTTTTTGACCGGTTTACGCAGATGCTTGAAAGTTTTGCTCTGAATGATGCTGGCGGTGAGCCGGGTAATGGTCCTAAAGTATTCTTTAAAATGGGCATGGGATGGAAAGCCTGCCGCGATGAAAGCAGAAATATATATACCGCGGAACATGGCAGCAGAGGTTATTATCAATTGTGCGAGATCGATAAGGAAACCTATGACAGACTTGGAAGTGATATTGAAGGTGATGAGACAGCCGAAGATCTGATACGTAAAGGGCGTTGTCTTTTTGAAACAGATGATGACGGAAATTCCCGGGGCCATTGCATAGTCCATGATGATGATTATAATGAACTGGCGCCGTGGTCATCAGCCCAAAGGAAATATGAGATAATATACGGTAATTAAACCATGGAACCA
>CAMOEK010000084.1:0-10990 GCA_946612125.1 uncultured Lachnospiraceae bacterium
TAAGGAGGGGCGCTGTTAATGGTAGATAAGATAGTAGGCTGGTTCAGATCACTGCCTAAAAGGCTGCTGGACTGGTGGGAAAAGTTTTCACGCCGGCAGAAAATAATAATCGTGCTGTTGTCAGTGCTCACACTGGCAGCTTTTATCGGGCTGATCGTATGGATCACCAGACCGGAATATGTAAAGATCCATACCGCGTCTTCTGCGAAGGAAGCTCAGGAGGTTATCGATCTGCTTACAGGAGATGAGATCGCTTACAAGACTTCTGAAGACGGACTTTCAATTTCCATAAACCGCAAGGATTATACCAAGGCAGTGCTGCTGCTTGGCAGCAACAGTATTTCTACGGATCGTTATTCCATCGATAATGTCACCGATGGAGGCTTTTTCTCGACCGAAGCGGATACCCAGAAACGATATCTGGTATATCTGGAGCAGACTCTTGAGGAGGATCTCCAGGGCTTTGATTTTGTGCGTAAAGCAGATGTTAAATTAAGCATTCCCGAGCAGAACGGGACGCTGATCGCACAGAATAAAGAGAGCTATGCGGCTGTTAAGCTGGAACTTTCCGACAAATGTGACAGTGACCAGGCTGCGGCTATGGCAAGACTTATAGCTACGGGACTTGGTAATGATACCACCAATAACATAAGCATAGTGGATACAAGCGGCAAGCTTCTGTATGCGGGCGTGGAAGAAAGCGCCGGCTCCGGCAGCGCTTCATCCTTCCTTTCGACCGCAGACCAGCAGTCCAGGGCTGTTGAGGCAGATGTAAAGCGCGCCCTGCTGGGACTTAATCAGTTTTCGGGCATAGAAGTGGCAGCGCATGTGGTCATCGATACCGCCAATTATGAGGAGGTAGTCCACGACTATTCGAATACAGAGACGGAAGGCGATGGCGTACTGGCCAGCCGTGATACTTACCAGAGCACCAATGAGGGAACGACCGGCGGAATTCCGGGTACCGATACAAATGGTGAGCAGAATACCGGCTATGTATATGAGAATCAGTCAAATACTTCTTCATCGGTGATCGAGACCAGTGAGGATTTCCTTCCGGATGAGAGGATAAGGACTACGAGCAAGCAGGCAGGTGATATCGACAGGGAGAATTCGTCTGTTACCGTAACCTTGCTTACTTATAAGATGATCAATGAGGATGATGTGCGTGAAGCCGGTGAACTTGAAGGCATCACCTGGGCACAGTACAAGCTGGCTAACGATATACGTACCGAGCTGCCGGTAGAGCAGAGCCTTATCATGGCTGTATCGAATGCTTCGGGCATCGCATCAGGAAAGATCTCAATTCTTTCATATGAACAGCCTTTCTTTGTGGATCACGAGGGGCTTAATATAAGGCTTAATGATGTATTACAGATAATACTTATCGTTCTTATACTGGGTCTGCTGGCATTTGTCATCCTGCGCAGCATGCGCCAGGCGCGGGTGGAAGAGGCGGAGCCCGAGATCTCCATCGACGATATACTGCAGTCAACTATGACTGAAACGGATCTGAATGAGATAGGCGTGGAGGAGAAATCCGAAGCCAGAAAGATAGTTGAGAAATTCGTTGAGGACAACCCCGAGCTGGCAGCAAATCTGCTGCGCAACTGGTTGAACGAAGATTGGAGTTAACAGATGGCTGATTCAAGCTTGACCGGAATACAGAAGGCGGCTGTGCTGCTGATCGCGTTGGGGCCGGAAATGAGCTCCACTGTGTTTAAGCACCTGAAAGAAGAGGAAATAGAAGACCTCACGCTGGAGATCGCCAACACACGCAGCATATCCCCTCAGGTTAAGGAAGACGTTATAAATGAGTTTTACGAGATCTGCCTTGCGCAGCAGTATATCGCAGAGGGCGGTATAGGATATGCAAAGGAACTGCTGGAAAAGGCGCTGGGCACAGAGAAAGCGCTGGATGTTATCGGCAAGCTGACTGCTTCGCTGCAGGTCAAGCCTTTTGAATTTGTAAGAAAGACTGATGCTACGCAGCTTCTCTCATTCATTCAGGATGAGCATCCCCAGACTATTGCGCTGATCCTTTCGTATCTGTCACCTTCACAGTCGGCGCTTATCATATCGGCCCTGCCTCAGGAGAGTCAGGCAGATGTTGCAAGGCGTATTGCGACAATGGACAGGACCAGCCCCGATGTTATTCAGGAGGTGGAGCGGGTGCTTGAGAGTAAGCTGGCAAATCTGGTGAATCAGGATTACACCCAGATAGGCGGCGTGGATCAGGTAGTGGAAATATTGAACACTACCGACCGCGGTACGGAAAAGCATATCATGGAGATACTCGAGATAGAGGATCCCGAGCTGGCCGACGAGATCAGAAAGAAGATGTTCGTATTCGAAGATATTCTTCTTTTGGACAACAAGGCTATACAGCGTGTATTGCGTGAAGTGGATAACGGAGATCTGGAACTGGCGCTCAAGGGTACAAATGAAGAAGTGCAGAATGCGATCTTCACCAACCTCTCCAAGCGTCTTGCCGAGATGATTAAAGAGGATATGGAATTTATGGGGCCTGTTCGTATGAAGGACGTTGAAGATGCCCAGCAGAAGATAGTCAACGTGATCCGTAAGCTGGAGGATACCGGTGAGATCATCATATCCCGAGGCGGAGGTGACGAGGTAATTGTCTAATTTTATCAAAGGCGGCTTCGTCAGCGTTGAATCCGGCAAGAAGCTGACCATAAATTCAAATACCTTTGTTGAAAAACGGCTTGAGGAGCTGCGTTCCAAGATGGTTGAGGAACCGCCGGAGGTGATAGAAGAAGGCTTTTCCGAAGGTCTGGATCCTCTGCAGGTTGAGCGGCTGGTGTCGGCGCCCGAGGAGGATTCTTCTTTTATAAAGGCAGGCGGGGCTATAAGCCGCGAAGAAATGGACGCCAGATTAAAAGAAGCCAGGGAAGAGGCGGAAGCCATTTTAGAGACGGCCAGAAAAGAAGCTGAACAGATACGCGGCGCGGCCAGAGATGAAGGAAGGGAAGAAGGTTACCGTGACGGACGCAGGGAAGCCGAGGAAGAATGCAGACGTCAGTACCGTGAAAAAGAACAGGAGTGTGAAGCGCGCGTAGCTGCGGCGGAGCGTGATTTCAATAAAAGGAGCGAGGAACTGGAGCCACTGCTGGTGGACAAGATCAGCGGCATTTTTGAAAGAGTGACCGGAGCCAGGCTGGAAAATGACAGGGATACGGTGCTGTATCTCCTTAACCGGGCACTTACCGGAGTAGACAGCGGCCGTAATTATGTGGTCCATGTCTCCTCTGTTGATTATGAAAATGTAAGGGCGCAGAAAGAGCAGGTTGCAAAGGGAACAGGCATACTGCCCGAAAATTTTGAGATAGTTGAGGATTCAACTTTAAGCCCCAATTCCTGTCTGATAGAGAGCGAAGGCGGAATATGGGACTGTTCGCTGGGAACGCAGTTATCGCTTTTGGTACAGCAGCTTAAGATATTGAGTTATGAGTAGGAGAGGGGAGCTGACGCCCCCTTTCTTTCAATAGAGCGGGTGTCATGCCGGATAGCGGATAGATCTGAACCCGGTGTCATATCGGATAGCGGATAGGCCGCGCCCGGTGTCATCCTGAGCGAAGCGAAGGATCTTTCTTTACATAAAACTATGAACGATTATAACCTCGAAAAATATGACGCGGCGGCAGAAAAACTTTATTATCGCAAGCTGGGAAAAATAGTGAATGTGGTGGGACTGACGCTGGAGAGCGCAGGCCCGGATGCCAAGATGGGCGATATGTGCAAGATCACCACAACTGCCGGCAATGTGATAATGAGCGAGGTCGTGGGTTTTAAGAATAACATGACCCTGCTGATGCCCTACGAGAATACTGAGGGCATAGGCGCCGGCTGTGTAGTTGAGAATATGGAGAGGCCGCTTTCGGTACAGGTTGGAGACTTCCTGCTGGGACAGATACTGGACGGTCTTGGCAGGCCGATAAGCAAATTCACTCCGGTAGGAGAGACCTGGTTTCCGCTTGATGCAAAGAGTCCGGATCCGATGACAAGGACCATAATAAACGAAGCGCTGCCGCTGGGAGTAAAGGCTGTGGATGGTCTTATAACTGTTGGCAAGGGCCAGCGAATAGGCATTTTCGCCGGCTCCGGCGTAGGTAAGTCCACGCTGATGGGCATGTTTGCCCGGAATACCAAGGCAGAGCTCAATGTTATAGCGCTGATAGGAGAGCGTGGCCGTGAGGTGCGCGAATTCATAGAAAGGGACTTGGGCCCCGAAGGCATGAAGAGGAGTGTCGTGGTATGCGCGACTTCCGATAAGCCTGCTTTGGAGCGTAAAAAAGCTGCACAGACGGCTACGGCTATCGCGGAGTATTTCCGCAGCCGGGGCAAGGATGTGCTCCTTATGATGGATAACCTGACGCGTTTTTCAATGGCGCAGCGTGAGATAGGGCTGGCTACAGGTGAACCTCCCGTAACCCGCGGGTATCCGCCCAGTGTATATTCGGAGATGCCCAAGCTGCTTGAACGAGCCGGCAGGGATGATAAAGGTTCCATCACAGGGCTTTATGCCGTGCTGGTGGATGGCGATGATTTTAACGAGCCCATTACCGATACGGCCCGTGGTATACTGGACGGGCATATAATGCTTTCGCGCCGTCTGGGTGCAAAGGGGCATTATCCCGCCATAGATGTAATGCTCTCCATCTCCCGATGCATGAGTATGGTGACGGATAAAGAGCATCGTCAGGCAGCTACCAAGCTCAAGTCGGTCATGGCCACGTATGATGAGGCAGAAGACCTGATCAATATCGGCGCTTATAAAAAAGGGTCGAACAAGAACATTGATTATGCCATTGATAAGATAGATGCGGTTAACGAATTCCTCTGTCAGGATGTAAATGAGAAATTCGATTACGAGGAGACAGAGCGTCTATTAGAAGGGCTGTTCAAATAGAGTAAGGGGCCCGGGGGCAGAGGAAAGTGAGGATGTGCCCGGTAGTCATCGGTGCAGGGAAAGTGCGTATGTGCCCGGCAGTCATCAGTACAGTCTGCCTTCGCTGTGCCTCCGCACTAAATTCGCGCACTCTGCCCTTAAACCGACTTGCCCCTTGAAACTCACTTGCTCACGCTAATTGCGTGAGCTGCGTTCAAACAGTTCTGCGGGGCAAGGTTGGGCAGAGCACGCTTATTAAGTGCTGCGGCAACGCTCCGTCAGATCTGCACTGATGAACTGCCGGGGAACATACCTGAATACCGGCTGCATCGAAGCCTGCCGGAGAGCATAGCAGTAACCGGGGAGAAGAGTATGGCGAGATTTCGCTACAGGATGCAAAATATATTGGAGCTTAAGGAAAAGCTGGAGGAACAGGAGAAGAATAACTTCGCCGCGCGCCGGGCTGCGCTCACGGAAGAAGAAGATAAGATGGAAGCGGTCCTGGCTAAGAGGGATCACATAGTAGAAGAGGGCAAGGCGCTAAGGCTTACGACCATAGATGTGACCCGCATACGTGAAAACCAGCGCGCAAAGGAATATGTTGAAGAAGAAGTAAAGCAGCAGCGCATCAAAGTGCGCATTGCGGAAAAGAATCTGGATGCTGCCAGGCTTAAGATGCAGGCGGCGATGCAGGAACGCAAGATACACGAGAAGATGAGAGAGAAGGCCTTTGAGCGTTTTGTTGAAGAACAGAACGCCGAGGAGGTAAAAGAGATAGACCAGCTTACCAGCTACGTTTACGGAACCAAAGAAGACGATGATGAATAAAAGCGCTTAACGTGGCGGAAAGCCTAAGGAGGAACTGATAATGGCTGAAGATTATAAAGCCGAACGGAAAAAACTCGACGAAGAGAAAAAGAAACTAAAGAAAGAGCAGGATGCCCAGCGCAAGGAAGCGAAAAAGAGGGCCAGGGAACTGGCAAACCAGGAAGCGGAACTGGAGGGGGAAACCACCGGAGGCGGTATCTCCATGTTCTTCGTGACGCTCTTTATCATAGTGATATGGCTGCTGATCCTGGGCATACTGATCAAGCTGGATGTAGGCGGTTTCGGAAGCGGAGTTCTGGCGCCTGTCATAGGCAATGTTCCTGTGCTCAATAAGATACTTCCGAAGGATACCACTACCGAGACAGAGGATCTCGAGGCTTATTACGGCTATACTTCCCTGGATGAAGCTGTGGACCAGATAAAGGCGCTTGAGCTTGAGCTTCAGAGCGCAAGAACGGCTAATGCCACTTATGCTACCGATGTTGCCCTTTTGCAGGGCGAGGTCGAAAGACTGCAGACCTTTGAAAAATCACAGGAGGAATTCCAGCGCATACGCACGGAATTCTACGAGGAAGTAATATATTCGGAAAACGGCCCCGGGCCTGATGAGTACCGCAAATACTACGAGCAGATAGACCCTGCAACGGCGGAATACCTTTATCAGCTGGTGGTAAAGAGCACGGCGGCGTCCGCGCAGATGGCTGATTATGCATCAGCTTATGCGGCAATGCCTCCGGAAGAAGCGGCTGCCATCTTTGATACTATGGGAAATTCGCTTGAACTGGTGGGCGAGATACTCTGGTCCATGACCAGCGCCCAGCGCGGCGCGATCCTTGCGCAAATGAATGAGGATATCGCAGCACAGGTCACCCGTATTATGGATCCTCAATAATCTTTGACCTTGTTATACGGGGTTAAGATAATCCGGTAACCATCCGATAATCTCATTGTAAACATCTAATGATCGAGGAGGATATCATATGACCATAGCACCGTTAATGGATACTCCCATGCAGGGTATGATGATGCCTAACCCTTCTGCAGATAACAGAACCGGCAGTAAGGGAGACTTCATGCAGGCATTCAGTAACGCTAAGGACAGCGTTAAAACGGAGCAGCCAGTCAAGACGGAAGGAGCCGGTGCAAAGGGAAAGGAATCCAATAATGCGGCGATGGATGCTGCAAATAGAAACAGAAGCATAAATGAAAACCGTGCACAGAGAGTGCAGAAGGAAAGCGGCGCGCAGAAAGCTGAGCCTGTTCAGGAGAGTGACAGCTCTGCAGAAGAAGATGTGATGGCTACCATCGCTTCCAATGCGCAGCAGCTGCTTGATGATATTATGGAGCTTCTGGGTGATATAACTATGGAGGGACTTGACGATGCATTGTCAGCCCTTAATATGAATATGTCGGATCTGCTCTCCGGCGGCGCAGGCAATATGCTCATCGCGCAGCTGTTCGGAGACGGTGATCTGGCATCGCTCCTGGCAGACAGCGATCTGTCTGATATGGCGTCCAAATTGAACGATCTTATTGCGGATGCCATGGCGGATATGGAAGAACTGATGCCGGGCGAAAATGCCGAGCGCCTTATGGGGCCGGCTCTTAACGACGCCATGAAAGAGGCCGTGGCAGCAGGGCAGGGTGTTGAGGAAGTTCTTGCAGACGCCGTTATGCCGGTGAAGGCAGCAGAGGAGCCTTATTCCCTGGGCCAGGAGATAGGAGGCGGCCAGCAGGAGGCTTCGGAGGAGGAAGGCGCTTCTTCGCACAGGACCGATAAGCGTGAGCGTGCTGAATTCCATGAGATAAGGGAAGACCAGCCGGCGTTTGTGCCCGGAGCAGAGCAGGATGTACAGATATCAGCCGAAGATCTGAAGGCGCAGACAGAGCAGTTAAGATATGTTACCGATCCGCGTGAGATACTGGATCAGGTGGCTGATCAGATAAAGACTAATGTAAAAGAAGATATGAGCAGCCTTGAGATGGTGCTTCATCCGGCAAGTCTGGGTAATGTGGCGCTTAATCTTACCAGCAAGGACGGCAGCGTAAGCGCGCAGTTTACCGCACAGAGTGAGGCTGTCAAAGCCGCTCTTGAAAGCCAGCTTCAGGTGCTTAAGGAAAATCTGGAACAGGCAGGCGTCAGGGTTACCAGCGTCGAAGTGACAGTAGGAAGCCATGCTTTTGAGCAGAATCTTGAACAGGGCAACGACGGGCAGAGCGATGCCGAGGCACAGGAAAGAGAGAGACTCCGCCGGGCTACAAGGCGCATTGACCTGGGAATGAATGGGGAAGGCGATCTCGAAGGCATAGATGATGCGGATGCCGTTACTGTAGAAATGATGCAGGCCGACGGCAACAGGATGGATCATCGCGTATAAGCATAGCGCCTTATGAGTACAGACTATAGCGATGTCAGGTTACAGATGGCAGAAGTACAGCCGAATCGGGAGGTATAAGATATGAGCAGTTTAATGGCGAATTTTGTGGATGGCAAGCTGAACACCGAGACCGCATCCAGCGCGTCCCTTAAGAGCGCAAATGAAGAAAAGAATAAATCCGGAGTTGACAGCGAGGCTTTCCTTACGCTGCTTGTAGCGGAGATGCAGAATCAGGATCCGTTGGAGCCCACCGCAAATACCGAATGGATCAGCCAGTATGCTACCTTCACACAGGTAAGCGAGATCCAGTCCATAGGCGATGCGATGAACGGCGTTCAGGCGCAGGGGCTTGTAGGCAAGAGCGTGATAATGAGAGTTACCGAATCAACCGGTAACACCAATTACATAGACGGAATGGTGGAACGCGTCAGCTATGAAGACGGCAAAGCATTCCTTTATATCGGCGGCAATCCTTATTCCATAGACGATCTGGATACCGTTATCTCCGAGCAGTATATGGCTGCTCAGGATAAAGTGGATCAGATCAGGGGACTGATCAAGAAGCTGCCTCCGCTGCAGGAGCTTACCATAAAGGATCAGGAAACCGTGGTTGAGATGGGCAAGATCTTATCCGGCATGAGCGAATATGAGAAGGGCTTTATCGAGCCTGATGCCATGGATGTCATCAATGAATACGGACAGCGCATGCTGGCTATAGTGGCGGATAACAATGCGCAGGAAAATGCGCAGACTATTAAAGATGCTATGGAGCGTCTGCCGGCCATTGAAGAAGTGAATGTGGAAGAGCATAAGGAACTCATAGAGAATCTTAAGGGCGCTCTTGACGAACTCAACGATGTGGCAAAGGATTATCTGGGCAAGGATAATATCGAGAAGATCGAAGCTTACTACGCAAGGCTTAAGGAGCTGGAGGCGGAATAAGCCCGGGAGGTATCCGGATAATAATCTTTTCGTACAGCTATTAAGAAAAACTTACCCGTCACCGATAAACATTATGTAGGCGAGAGGAAGTTTTCTCAGGGAAGAGAAAAACTGATAAGGGATTTCAAGCTCCTTTCGAACAATAAAAATCAAACGAAAGGGGCTTTTTATGTGCCCCGGAATATAAAGGAGGAACTGCCTTATGATGAGATCACTCTTCGCCGGTGTTGCCGGTCTGAAAACCCACCAGATCAAGATGGACGTTATAGGTAACAACATCGCCAATGTTAATACCGTGGGTTATAAGTCACAGTCCATTAATTTTGCCGAGCTTATGTATCAGACAACCCAGAGCGCTTCCGGCCCCAATGCCGATACGGGACGCGCCGGTGTCAATGCAAAGCAGATAGGTCTTGGTACTGTTTCCGCAGCTATCACAACAAATATGTCTGCGCAGGGTTCATCCCAGAATACAGGCAATGCGTTTGATCTTCGTATTTCCGGCGACGCATTCTTTATCGTAAACGGCGGTTCGGGCAACCTTTTCACCCGCGACGGTTCCTTCTATGTAGATGCAGCCGGTAATCTTGCGATGAGCAGCAACGGTTATAATGTAATGGGCTGGCAGGTAGACGCCAACGGCGATATCGTTCAGGATAATGTCAGCAAACTGCAGATATTAAAAGCAGAGAACATGACCAGCGAACCTCAGGTTACCAGCCGTGCAAATATGACGGGCATCATCGATAAGATGGATCCCCAGGTCATGGGCGACGGCAAGGTCATCAACCTTCAGATATATGACAATCTTGGTTATTCCTATACAGCAAGATTCCTGGTGCAGAGCACTGACGACGAGGGCATGTACACGATCACCCTTGACGATCTGCGCGATGCAAATAACGATTCCGTTATCAAAGATACGACTAAAAAAGACGGCACTGTCGTAAAGGCAAAATATGATGCCAATATCTTTACCGGCACTGCATTTGAGAGGAAGGATCCTCCTACCTTTACGAATCCCGTCGCACGTGCAAAGACCTATACGCTTTCCGACAGATGGAAACTGAACGCTGACGGAACCCTTACAAATAAGGCGGATTCCAGCGTTACTCTTGATCCCAATAAGGCAGAGGATCAGGATAAGTATGCCGAAGCGTGGGGCGCTGATTCCTGGGAGACCTTCAGCCACCTGTATAAGGCAGACGATGCCGGCAATAAGAATCCCATTACCATACCCGGATCTCTTGATATAGATACCGGTACCCTGAAGGTTGACGGTTACTTCGCTCAGGACGGCAAGGTCCTTACTCTGAGTTATGACCAGATAAGCGGTGCACTGCAGGGCATTGATGCTCTTAAGAACGACCTCAAGAATTTCTTCCTGAATATCGAGCCTCTGCAGGAAGGTGCTGATAATCCCTTCTCAATGAATTCGGCGCAGGGAGAAGATCAGGGCAAGCCCGGCATAGCAGTATATATGGATCAGACCACCAACGTTAACAACGAGAAGAAATCCACCATCGGCGCATTGAGCGGTGATGCGGAAGGTTTCGGAACCGGTTGGGCGGTCGGTACCATGACCGGCGTATCGATACAGGGCGACGGCAAGATCTACGGCGCTTACGATAACGGTCAGACCAAGCTGCTGGGCCAGATAGCGGTTGCCAAGTTTGCAAACGCTACAGGTCTTGAGAAGATGGGTGAGAACCTCTATGCGGCAACCCTTAACTCCGGCCAGTTTGACGGCGTGGGCGTGGATGTTACCGCAGACGGCGGCAAGGTTTCCACCGGTATCCTGGAAATGTCAAACGTAGACCTCTCAACAGAATTCACGGAACTGATCACCACACAGCGTGGTTTCCAGGCAAACAGCCGTATCATAACCGTATCCGATACGCTGCTTGAGGAACTTGTGAATCTGAAGAGATAA
>CAMOEK010000085.1:0-10828 GCA_946612125.1 uncultured Lachnospiraceae bacterium
TGGGAATGGTAAACCAGAAGACCACGGCGGTCCGTATCATACCTGCTGTAGGAAAGAAAGTCGGCGACAGAGTGGAGTTTGGCGGACTGCTGGGCTATGCGCCTGTTATGCCGGTTAACGGATTTGGCTGTGAAGATTTTATAAGCAGACAGGGCAGGATACCGGCTCCCATACATAGCTTTAAAAACTAAATACAAACCACAATATTTAGAAATTACCCCTTTTCAAAAACAAAATATATGGTATAATGTAATCTGATTATGTAAACCAGAGCGCATTATGCCATTTTTTGTTTAGGAGGAAATAATAACATGCGTTACAGGAAGGTAAAGAGAATTCTGTCGGGACTGCTGACGGCAGTCATGCTGACGGGACAGGTGCCTGAGGTGTTGGCTGCGGGTAATGACAATGGTACGGAAGACGCGGCCGTTGATATAGTAGCCGAAGAGGATACTGATGGGTTCAGCGTATCCGGAGATGTTTTAGAGGATATCCAGGCGGGCGACGAAGAGATACAGGCCCCCGAGGCTGCAGATCTGGGCGGGCTTGTGCCGGACGTGGATTACATCGAAGGACATCTGGTATCCTTTGCAGATGATGAAGAGGAAGCTGCTGCGCTGGCTGAGTACTATGGCGGTAAAGTAGATTCTTTTGACGGCGGCATAGTTATCATAGAACTGCAGGGGATCACGGTGGCGCAGGCCATGGCAATGGATGTTCCCGAAGGCTTTGATTTTGTTGAGCCCGATTATATCTATAAAGCACAGGAAAATGTTGTGCAGGATATAGATGTAAGCGAGATCTATGATGATGAAGAAGGTGAGTCTGTTCCGAAAAAGAAGAGCTGGGGAGACTGGTTTACGGATGATCAGTACGGAGATAAATACTTAAATACAACCATTGATGAATATCAGTGGATGCATGATTTTGTGCACAGCTATTCGGCATGGGGCGTCACTACCGGCAGTCCTTCCGTGCGCGTAGCCGTTATCGGCAGCGGTATCGATGCGGCGCACCCTGATTTTGCGGATTATGACGGCAGTAACAACAGAGCCGTCTGCAACGTAGTGGGTGAGTATGCTTATAAGGATGTTAACGGAAACGGCACTCACAGCGCCGGTATTATCGGCGCAGGACTGCAGAACGGACATGAAGCTGTCGGTATAGCTCCGGGAGTCAAACTTCTGGGCATACGCGTTGCGGATGATGACAGCATCATCACCAGCAGCCGTATGGCAAGCGCTATTGATTCGATCGCATCTATTTCTTCCGATGCGGACAAAGTAGATATCATCCTGCTGGATACACTGATCGACGGCAATATGGGTTCCGTATATGTTAAGGCAGAGCAGGAGGCGATAACCAAAGCAGTAAAAAACGGCATAACCGTTATTGCGGGCGCCGGAGACGGAGCTGCAAATATCATTTCCTATCCTGCATGTTATGAAGGCGTTATTTCGGTTGGTGCCGTGAATATAGACGGCAATGTTGCAGGTTTCTCCAACAGAGGATCAAGTGTTGACATTTATGCTCCCGGTGTGGATCTGTATTCAACCGGACAGGGAACTTCTTACTTCAGCCGCAGTTCTACTTCTGTAGCGGCTTCTGTTGTTGCGGGCGTTGCGGCTCTTTATATGAGTGCTAAAGGACACGTTGCTCCCGATGTTATGAAGAAGGTTTTGCTGGAGAACAAGAGCGACCTCAATATAGTTGATGCTGCTAAGATGTTCAGCACTGATGCAAAGGCTACTGCTGCTCCCAAGGTTACGATAAATGACGGATACAAGAATGTATTTGCTTCATATACCGGCGGCAGCAATACCGCGGGCACCGTTGCAGGTGACGGCGCGATCACGCTTGAGGCAATGAATTACGCCGGAAAACCCGGCAAGACAGGAAACGCTGTACTGATCTACAGTACAGATGGTAAGGCGCCTCAGATGAAGAACGGCGAGCTTACCAACGGAAAAGTTTATAACGGTTCGGTTTCACTTAATGAGTTCTACAAAGACAATTCCAATCCCTCATCCAAGGTTAAGGTAACGCTGATAGCTGCTGCAGTTACCGGACTGGGCGTTATGAGTAAGACCACTACGGTTAACTTTACGATTGATCCCAAGGCTGTAAGCAAGCCGATGAGTCTTGCCATCAAAGGCATTCCCACTGATTCGGAAGAACCGCCCTGCATACCTCTTGGATACAGTATACAGTTAAAGAGTGAATCTTCGGGTGTTGATGTCAATACCATCAGCTGGAGCATAACGGATACGGTTAACTGCAAGGCTACGATAAGCCAGAATGGAGTATTGACCACCAAAACCGACAGTAAGTCTCCCAAGGACGGATATGTTGTGGTTCAGTGCAAGGCGACCAGCCCCAAAGAGATCGCTGCTGTAGTAAAGATCAAAACGCTTGCTGATGAGGCGCCTATAGGCACGATCACACTTGACAGGACCAAAGCAGATCTTTCATATTCCGATGATGATCAGGGCTACGTTGAAGTATGTATTGACAAGCTTTTGTATTCTGACGGCAAGAAAGTAAGAACCATGCTGTACAGCCTTGACTGGTCCAGCAGCGATGAGAATGTAGCGACTGTTGAACAGGATGAGGAAAAATGGGACCACGCTTATATATATGCCCAGGGGGCAGGAAAATGTACCATAAGCGTTACACCTCTTGACGGATCGGGTAAGAAAGCAAGTATAACCGTTAATGTCACCAGAGTTCCGGACCATTTCAGGATAGACGGGCCGGATCAGGTAAGTAAGAGCAAGAGTTACAACCTTAAGCTGGTAGCTTTTGAGCCTAAGGAGAGCGCTACCGATAAGGTTGCGTGGATGCTGGCGTCGGAAGTGCCCGGTGTTAAGTTGGATCCCAAGACCGGAAAACTCAGCATAACCAGCAAAGCAGAAGAAGGCGACAGCTTTACGGTTATTGCAGAGGCAGGTACTCACAGGGAAGAAAAGGAAATAGAGATACTTAAGGGCAAATGCGACACGCTGATTGTTAGTACATTGGCAACAGCACAGCATTATCAGATCAAATCAAACAAGAAAGGCTCGATCACCAGCATTAATCTCTTTACAAAAGATCCTGCTGCAGTAAAGGGCACTACCAGCGTAAAGATCAATGCTGAAGGATACTATAAGGGTGATGATCTGGGACTTTCCTGCAACTTCAAGAGTAATAATACAAAAGTTGTAAGTGTAACCGAAACTACAGACGGCGGAGCTATCCTTAAAGCTGAAGGCAAGGGTACTGCAACCATAACCTGTACATATGCGGACAGCAGCAGGAAAAAGGTAAGCTTTACTGTAAAAGTTACCGAACCTGTAGAGAAGATAAAAGTTACAGGACAGAGCGCTATTGTAGTAGGCAAATCCGTTACCTTTAAAGCTAAAGAGTTTACACCCGCTACTGCCGGAAATAAAAAAGTTACCTGGAGCATAAGTGATAATATCGCGGGTGTTACAGTAAATGCAAAGACCGGAAAGGTTAAGCTCGTAAGTACGCCTTCGGTTAACAGTGTGACTGTAGTGGCTACGGCTTCCGACGGAAGCGGTGTAAAGGGCACCATGGATTTCGTTGTCTGCACCGAGAAGACCAAGAGCATAGATCTGGATACCATCGATGATGAGACTACATATAATATCAAGAGAGCCAAGAAGACCGATAAGCTCCAGACAGCAAGGCTTTATACCGTTAATATTCCCAGAGGCTCATGGCCGGAGAACAGACTTAATCTGCTGACAGACAGCAAGTATGCACTGGATTGGACATCTTCGGATCCTAACGTTGCAAAGGTTGAACCCAGCGCAGACGGTAAGAGAGCTGTTGTTATCGGCGTAGGCAGAGGAACTGCTACCATAACATGTAAAGCACAGGATGGCTCAAAAAAGAAAGCTTCCATGAAGGTTACCGTTAAGGTTCCTGCATCGGCGCTTAAACTGGTGCCTCAGGACGGCCAGAATACCGAGCTCCACTTCCTTGCTTACGGTAAGAGCGTTTCCATCAATACGGTATTGGGCAAGGCTTTCGGCACTCCTTCAAATACTAAGATCGATTATGAATATACCTTCTCGACAGTAAGCGTAGAAAGAGATGATGAAGGAAATCCTGTCGGTTTTGACCTGGAGGAAATGGACGGCGACTTCAATTCATTAAAGAGCAGATTTGATTTTGTGCCTGTAGACGGAGTCCTTACAATGCCTAAATACAGCGTTGTCAAGGATCAGGTCAAAGGTGATGACGAAAAGGGACAGTTCATTCTGGCGATAACAGTTACTGCAGTGACCGATGAAGGCATGGGATATGAAGCCAGCAAGACATTTATTGCCGTACCTTCGATCCAGAATATGAAAGTATTCTACGAGGATATCGATATGGGCGATGAATTCGGCCTTCAGGAGGGCGTCAGCAGGGCTTATGATGTGAAGTGTACCTATCAGATAGGAACAGGCGGAGGTCCTACTAAATTTGTATCGGGACTGACTGTCAAGAGTTCCGATCCCAAGGTGCTGAGCGCATATTATGATGATGCAAAAGGCAAGCTTGTAGTTACGGGACATAAGCCCGGAAATGTTAAGCTTACACTGACATCCAAGGACGGAAGCGGAACCAAACTGGTAATGAGCGTATCCGTAAATCCCAAGTAATTGAGAAATGATGGCTTAGGCGGCAGGTTTTCCTGCCGCCTTTTCTTTTTGCTTACCCGATTAAAAATCCTTGTTGAGAAGAGTCAAATGTGATAAAATCATATGGGTTTTTTATATCGGAGGGGATTATCGTTTATGAAAAAAAGACTGCAAAAAGCTATAGCATGGTTTTCTCTGATGGCTGTAATGATCTCGGATGTTCCGGGACTGCATTCTGCGGCTGCGATCGCTGCGGACAATGATGAGGCAGTAACATCATCAGTTGAAAATGATGAAGAAGATATAAACGAAGAAAAAGACCGGGAAGATATAGCTGCGCCTGCAGCCTGTGATGATGATATAACTCCGGTTAAAGCGGATATCAGTTATAAAGAGGCAATGGCGGAGGCATCATCGCCTGCAGCCGTCGAAAAGGAGATAGTATATCAGAGCAAAACGGATAAACAGTTCCCGGCTACAGATGAATGGTTTGCTTATTTTGATGAGAATTATCCGGCAACGCGTGACCAGGGCAGATATGAAACCGGCTGGGCCCATTCGGCAATAAGCCTGGCAGAGTTTTATATGATAAATAAGGGGCTTGCAGATAAAAGCGTGGACTACAGCGATCTGCATATGGCTTACTGGACATATACTCAGGGAACCTCATCAAAAGCTGCGGGGGACAGCAGGGATAAGGTTTTGTTCAGCCCTGTATCTGATAACGGGATCAACAGCATACTCGATAATGGCGGAGGACATAAATATGCTGCCGAAACCCTGATGCGCGGCAGGGGCGTTGCAGCCGAAAGCGCAATACCTTATAGCTGGGCGGATAATATTGCAGACGGAGGCAGCCTTGGCGCTGCAAGCGAGCGCAATGATGTCGCTTATCTGAAAAATGCCAATCTTATAAGCATTCGTTTTAATGAGGATCTGGTTAAAGAAGCGATAATCGAGAACGGAGCCGCCGGCATAGAAGTTTATGCTGACAAGGCTTATTACAGCGAAGAGTATAATTCTTATTTCTGCACGGATTCAAGCAGTTCCAATCACGCGCTTACAATAGTGGGGTGGGACGATAATTTCCCTCAGGAGCATTTTAAAGAATGCAATGGGAAACTGCCGCCCAGAGAGGGCGCATGGCTGGTACGCAACAGCCACAGCAGCGTTAATGAGGAAAGCTTTGAGTCTTATTTCTGGCTTTCTTATTACGACTCGACCATAAAGGGAGCCTGGACTTTTCAGATGATGGAGTCTTTCCCCTGGGATAATCATTATTATTATGATTCCCAATTGCATGATAACGGATATTATCTTGTTGATGTATGCGAATACGCCAACGTATTTACAGCCAACGGAGAAGCGGGCGCGGAAGGCGAGCGGCTTGAGGCTGTAAGTTTTGAGATGGCTCTGGTTAAAAGCGAAGGTTCGCATTATACCGTAAAGATATATGGCGGATTGAAGGGAAATACGCCTGATACAGGCACTCTTATAAGAAGCGCTACTACGGAAGGAACCGTATATTTTGAGGGCGTATATACTGTCAGCCTTAATTCGCCGGTCATTCTGGATAAAGGCGAAAAATTTGCCGTGGTGATCTCCTTTGATGAACCGGGATCTTCGGTGGTGATAGAGCGCGCCGTAAATGATTATAATGCTATCAGCAGCAAGGTGGGCTTAAATTACGGGCAAAGTTATGTGTCTACTGACAGGAAAGACTGGGCAGATGTAAAGGGCAGCGATAAAGATGCCGGAAATCTCGTTATAGCGGCTATGACCTGCGATACCGAGAAAAAGGCCGCAGTAAGCAAGCTGGAACTTTATCCCGGAATGATCACTCTCACTAAGGCGGGAGAAACCAAAAATGTTAAGCTTAAGCTTCTGGACTCCAACGGAGAAGAAGCTGCTGCCAGTGAATACAGCTATGTCAGCTTTGAAAGTCTGAACGATTCTGTGGCTGCAGTGGATAATATCGGAAATATCAGAGCTGTTTCAAACGGTAAGACAAAAGTAGTTGCCAGATATGCAGACATCAGCGCCGAATGTGATATTACCGTAGCCATACCCGCAGAGGGCGTTACTGCCGTGCCGGTAGCGAATATCAAAAACGGTGACAATATCGACTGGGATAAGGATAAGCTGGTATTGGAATGCACAACACCGGGGGCTGACATCTATTATACTTTGGACGGCAGCGAAGTCAGCGCTGAAAGCACGCGTTACGCTTCGCCTGTAAGCTTTAATGCGGCTATGGCCGGCAGCACCGTAAAAGTTAATGCTTTTGCCGTGGCTGAAGGGCTGTTGCCCAGTGATGTTATAAGTCTGAGCTATAATATTCCTGCAAAAGGGAAGATAAAGCTTACGGCCTCGCCTAAAGGCAGCGTTATAAAAACCACGGCGTCGGGAAATGTTACCCTGCAGGCCAGGATGATGCTGGGCGAGGAAGAAGAAAAGCCGGCAGGCGGTTTTTCGTGGAAAGTGGAAGACGAAGAGCTGTTAACTCTGCATGCCGGAAGCAGCGGCAGGGATGCGACGGCGCGTCTTGGCGGTCTTAAGAACGGCGTAACAAAGGTAAGCGTCAGCGCGGACAACGCATACGGAGAAAGGCTGTATGCCGATATAAGCATAAGCGTGGATATAGCAACAACGGGTGATGTCCATATTCAGCCGGTAAGCGTTAACTATCTGTATGCCGGAGAGCAGATAAGCTTTGAATGTGATACTGCCGGAGCGAATATTTACTATTCCATGGAAGGAACGGACAGCGGCGACGGAGATATGCTGTATTCCGAACCTTTCACCATTACACCTGAGATGGTTGGAAGCCGCATATCCGTAAAGGCGTATGCAGTAAAAGAAGGAATGTATCCTTCAGAGAGCGTAAGCGCGGATTTCTCGGTAAAAAGGGGAAAACCCGGCAAATCGCCTTATGATCCCCAGCCTGATAAAGCCGGAGAAGACGGATATGTTTTCCTGGTCAAAGGACAGAGTTTTTATGTGGATCCCGGTATTAAGTGGGAATCAGGATCAAAAAAAGTCATCACCGTGGATAAAAACGGCCTGGTGAGAGCAAAGAACGCCGGCGGAGCCAGACTTTCGTCAAAGGAAGATCCTGAGACTTATATGGACTTTATAGTGGCTGTACCGGCATTGAGCATCACATCCAAAACTCTGGCATGCGGAGAAGAAGCAACAGTGTCTTTGCGCTGCTTTGTTAACGGAACAGATGTAAGTGCAAGGTTTGGCAATTATATATGGGAGAGCAGCAACGACGAGGTTGTTACCGTTGACGATCAGGGTTCTGTTAAGGCGATAGGAAAAGGCAGTGCTGTAATAAGGGCCTATATCAACGGAAAGGCTGCAGGCGTTAAAGTGACCGTTAAAGATCAGATCACGCCCGGAAAGCTGCCTGTATCCGATAACAGCGTAAGGCTTGTTCTTAATCCTCTGCAGAATGCAGTATTAAAGATCGATGGCGTAAATATCAAAAAGTGCGAAATAGAAGGCGAATGGCAGAATACAGTTACAGGCAAAAACGGTAAGGTGAGCTGCTATGAAAATGAGTTCATCAGTTTAAAGCCAAATGGTAAGATCAGCGCAAAAGCGGCCGGGGAATGCAGCTTCAGACTTCTGCCGGGTGGCGATGCGGATAAAGCCATAGATGTGGAGATATGTGTAAATGAAGCTGTTGAGCGTGTTATGTATTTACAGCCCGGAAAAGCAAGGCCGGTTAATATAAGCGGTATAAAGAACAAGGGAAAAGATGCAGCCGTATGGACATCATCGGATGAAGACATCGCGGTGGTGGATCAGGGCAGGATCAACGCGCGCACAGAAGGCGAATGCGTTATCAGCACAGATTATAAAGGCTTTGAATTTAATATAAGAGTATATGTATGTTCTGCAGAGCTTAAGACGGATGAAAAGCTCAGGCCGGTCGGAAAGGACTATGAGCTCAAACTGAAATATGGTGATGAACCGTATGAACTGAACTGGGTTAACCATCCGTACCAGTATCCGGTTTTTACA
Source organism: uncultured Lachnospiraceae bacterium (assembly GCA_946612125.1). GTDB lineage: Bacteria > Bacillota > Clostridia > Lachnospirales > Lachnospiraceae > NK4A136. The sequence continues at coordinate 8,670 of CAMOEK010000085.1, forward strand.
AATAAAAAGAATAATGTAGTGTTTGTAGACCAGTATGAAGTGATCTATGTCAGAGGCAGGGGTAAAACCGTGCTGAAGGCCAATATTCATGGAAGAAAAATAAATATCAAAGTTACAGTTCAATAAGGGAGGAAAAGATGAAGAAGAAACTGAGATCTTTTATCAACAGAGCGGTCAGCGCAGGTCTGGCAATAGCAATGATCCCCGGAATGTGGACTTCCGCGGCGGGAGCGCATGACGGGAAACTGACCGACAGGGTACAGCATTCCGATAAGAAATTCAAGGATTATGAGTATACCCGCATGGATGAAAAGGAGTTTGATGAGATCGTCGACGGATTGGCGGATTTTGTGGATGATACTGCAAGCGCGGATGCCGTGCTTGATGTGATAATCGCCATGGAAGATTTTTACAACGAGGTCAGCTCAAACTACTCTATAGCGCGTATACATTCTGACATTGTGGCTGATGATAAGTACTGGGATGATGAAGTGCTGTTCTATGATGAGCTGAGCAACAATGTCGGAGATAAGATTATGCAGAACTATCGTCTGATAGCTTATTCGGCTAATTCCGATGTACTGCATGATCGTATCGATGATGAAGATGACTGGCAGGATATCCTGGATTATACCGATATGACACAGGAGCAGAAGGATCTTTCTGCCAGGGAAACCGAATTATCTCTTCAATACGATATTCTCTATAATAAAGAATACAAGGCTACGGCGGGCGGTAAGAGTTACAATAAAGATGAACTTACCGAAGCTATGAACAACGGAACCATAAACAGGGATGAATATCTGAAGGCCTATGCAGATATTCTTAAGCAGAAGAACGAGGAATGGGGACAGCTGTATCTGGATCTGGTGGATGTCAGGACGCAGATAGCCAAGTCCTATGGTTATGATAATTATGCCGAATATGCTTATGAAGAAGGATATGGCAGAGATTACAGCATAAGTGATCTGGATGCATATCGTCAGGACATAAAGGATAATCTGATACCTGCGCAGGATCAGCTTACACTGCAGCTTTTCATGTATTATTCGGATCAGCTTTCGGAAGCTTTTGAGCAGCCGGTCAGCGTACAGGAATCGCTGGATGTAATGTATAAATATCTTCCCGAAATATCCAATGATATGCTGGTATCTCTGGATTATATGGTGGATCATGAGCTTTATGACCTGGAGGTCAGCGATAAAAAGGCTCCGGGCGGATATACAACAACGGTAGCCAAGTATTGCGCGCCTTTTATGTATAACTGCGCTGACGGGACCAATTCCGATATGAGAACTGTGATCCATGAATTCGGTCATTACAACCAGCTTTATCATATGACTGAAGACAGCTGGTATTACGGAGATACCGATCTGGATCTGGCAGAGATACATTCCCAGGGACTTGAGATGCTGTTTATGGATTTCTCCGATGATATATACGGGGATTATGCAGATGTAATGAATCTTTATACTGTATATAATCTGGTATATGCAGCGGTAGAAGGCGCTAAAGAGGATTATTTCCAGTATCTGGTATATACAAATGCCGACGGACTTACTCTTGATAAGGTAAATGAGTATTATTACGACGCGGTAATGGAATATGGCGGACAGTATACATCACTTTTAAGCGATAGTTTGTCTCTTTCATCCTCGGGTTATCTTGAGCAGAATGTTGACCTTGACTGGATACAGATCCCTCATACATTCCAGTCTCCTATGTATTATATCAGTTATTCGGTTTCGGTGGCTGCAGTATTCGAACTCTTTGACCGCATTCTGGATGACAGGGATGAAGGTATAGATCTTTACCTTGCACTGGTTGATGCTGAATTTCAGGATGGTTTTCAGGATACCCTCACAAATGTAGGACTCAATAATCCCATAAAGAATCCCAGATATGACGTGTATGCGTCAGATCTGCTGTATTATCTGGGCTTAAGTGAAGAGCGTATAGGCGGCGGCACTGTACAAAGCGGAAATGATCCCGATACGGAGCCTGATGAGGGCACAGATCCCAAACCTACCAGCAAACCGGACAAAGACAGCGATGAAGAAGATGATGATTGGGAAGACGGCGACATAGATGTAGTCAAAGATGTTGGAGTATCAAGCGGCGTGATAATAGCATTGGCTGTTATTGGCGGATTGTTTGTT
>CAMOEK010000086.1:0-10825 GCA_946612125.1 uncultured Lachnospiraceae bacterium
CTGCAGCCGCTTTTGCTCAAACTGATATACACGATCGGAAAGTATTTCTGGCGTCCCGCTCCGTTCATAGCTTTTATGGAGAATGTCAAGAACGGACGCAAGCAGCAGCTGATCATGCTATTTCTTATAATGACGGTTTCGCTGGGCATGTACCATTCGACCGTGGCGCGTACCATAGTTGAGAATACGATCCGTAATACGGATTATACCGATGGCTGCGATCTGCGCATGAAGGAAGTATGGACCGAGGTAGTGGACCGTAACGGAGCGCGCACCGGCGTATATATCGAGCCGGATGCCGGTAAATATGTGACCGCGCCCTTCATAGATTCTTATACCAAGGTATACCGCTTAAAGGATATCGAGATGCAGGGAGGCAGCAACGGAAGCCTTAAGGTAAATCTCCTGGGCATCAATACGAAGGAATACGGCAGCATCACCTGGGTTGATAAACGCCTTAACGGCAAGGCTTATTATGAATTGCTCAACGAACTGGCAGTGGTTGAAAACGGACTGCTGGTATCCTCTAATTTCCGCGACAAGCTGGGCTTTAAGCAGGGTGACAGCGTTACCTACAAGCGTGAAAACGGCGGCGTTGCAAACGGAGTGATCATAGACTTCTTTGATTACTGGCCGGGATATGCTTCGGAGATAACCGAGCAGCAGCCCGACGGCAAGATGTCTACAGAGGCCAATTATATGATTGTGGGGCATTTTGAGTATATCAAGGACAGGCTTGGGGAAGTGCCGTACGAAGTAATGGCAAAGCTGAAGGAAGGCGCAACAGCCGAGCAGATCTATGAGTGGAAAGAAGCAAACGACCTGCGTCTGACCACCTATGTGAACAGGAATGAGGATCTGGAAGAAGCCCAGACAGATCCGCTTCTGCAGGGTACCAACGGCGTGCTCACCCTGGGATTTGTCGTAACGCTGATCCTTTGCGGCGTGGGTTACCTGATCTATTGGATCATGGCTTTGAAAGAGAGGGAGCTGGTATTCGGCGTGCTGCGCGCATCCGGTTTCCATAAAGGAGAGGTCTTCCACATGCTGTTCCTGGAGCAGATATTCTGCGGAGGGCTTTCGATACTTGCGGGCTTTGGCATAGGCAAGCTTACCTCCGGACTGTTCGTACCCATACTGCAGAAGGTGTACGCTTCGGCTACGCAGCTTCTGCCCATGGAGCTTATCACCGACAGCTCGGATCTGGTCCGTTTGATGGCGGTTATAGCCGTGATGATGGTCATATGCTTCCTGGTGCTTACGCTCATGACTTTCAAGATGAATGTTGCAAAGGCCCTCAAACTGGGAGAGGAATAAGATGGGTAATATTATCGAAGTATTGGATGTATCGCGTACATTTCAGGTGCCGGGCGGCGAGTTTCAGGCGCTTAAGCATATTAATGCCGCTATTCCCGAATCCTCCTTTGTTATCCTTAAAGGACGTTCGGGATCGGGCAAGACTACGCTTTTAAATATCATCTGTACACTGGATAAGCCTACGGGCGGCACGGTACGTATAGACGGACAGGATGTCTCTACTCTTTCTGATTACAAGAAAGAGGAACTGCGCCGCAAAAAGATGGGCTTTGTATTCCAGTCGGTTTCACTGATCCCTTCTCTCAATGCTTTTCAGAATGTGGAGTTTTCCATGCGCATGGCCGGCATCAAGCCCGGGAAGGAGCGCGATAAGCGTGTTGAGGAGTGCCTTAAGCTGGTGGGACTCGGGAACCGTATGACCCACATGCCGGCAGAAATGTCCGGTGGTGAGCAGCAGCGTGTGGCCATAGCCAGGGCACTGGCACACAGGCCCAAGATGATACTTGCGGACGAGCCTACGGCAGAGCTGGACAGCGCAATGGCGGCAAGAGTGGCCGGCCTTTTTGCGGAAATGAGTAAAAAAGAGGGTATCTCGATACTGATGACAACCCATGATGTGGGACTTATGGGCGCGGCAGATTATCTGATCGAGCTGGCAAACGGAGAGAGAGTCAGTGAAGGAGAATAAAGAAGCAGAAAACAAAGGATCCGAAGACAAGGTACTGATCAAAGCGGATAATCTTGTCAAGATCTATAAGACTAAGGAAACGGAAGTGCTTGCTCTGCAGGGACTTGATCTTAGCGTGGAAAGGGGAGAGCTGACCGCGATAATCGGAAATTCCGGCAGCGGCAAATCCACTTTCCTTAATATGATAGGCGGTCTGGACAGACCCAGCGCCGGTTCGCTTTTTGTAGCCGGCGGCAATCTTTTTACCATGAGCGAAAAAGAGCTGGTGCGCTATAAGCGAAATACCGTGGGCTTTGTATGGCAGAATAACGGCCGTAACATGTTGCCCTTTCTTTCTGCGCTGGAAAATGTTATGATGCCTATGTACATATCCGGCAGCAAAAAGAAGCGGGAAAAAGCCATGGAGCTTTTAGAGATGGTGGGCATGGCGCATAAGAAGGCCAACCGCATGAACATGCTATCCGGCGGTGAGCAGCAGCGTGTGGCCATAGCGATAGCCCTGGCCAATTCACCCCAGCTCCTTCTGGCAGATGAACCTACCGGCAGCGTGGATACCGCTACCGCAAATTATATTTTTGATGTTTTTTCCGAGCTTAACCGCAACGGACAGACGATACTTATCGTTACCCACGATATAGCGCTTTCAAAGAAAGTTAAGCGCGTGGTGGCCATCCGTGACGGAAAGATAAGCTCTGAGCGCGTTCTGAAGGAAGCATATCAGGACCGCCTGGCCGAGACGGATATCGACTGGAGATCCGAGGATACCCAGGATGAATATGCGGTGCTCGACCGTGTAGGCCGTCTGCAGCTGCCTCAGGAAATGATACAGGGACTCAACCTGGGCGATAATAAAGTACGCGTTGCCTTCCAGGACGGCAAGATCATCATTTCCGGCCCGGAGACGACTAAGACAGAGTGAGGACACGGGGGAGGTCCTGAGGACACGGGGACGGTCCTTACTGTCCTCAATTTAATGAGGACAAAAGGACCGTCCCCATGTCCTCAAAAAGGACCGTCCCCGTGTCCTCACAGGTGCCATAAAAAGGAGAATATTACATGTCAGAAGTTAAAGCACGATTTCATTTACCCGGACTCCGTTATAATTTCCCACTCAACATGTTCTGGATATCCATGCTGGAGCAATTTCCCGAATGGTTCCGCGAGGGCGTTGAGATAGGTTCCTGCTTCGGTGAATTTCCTCTTTCATTGTGGACGGGCGGGCGTTTTGCCGGCTTTGACCAGTGTGACGGAAAATACATCAACGCTGTTATCAAGAGCCTTAACGACAAAGGCATTCCCATCCGTTATACCTGGACCAATCCCGAGATCACCGAAAAAGATCTGGACGATCCCTACTGCAATTACTGCATGGATTGCGCCAATAACGGGATGAACGAGGTAATGATCTTTAATCCTATCCTTGAAGAATATCTGCGCAGGAAATATCCCGATTTTGCATATAACAGTTCCACCTGCAAGGAGATAAAGGATATAGACCAGCTGAATGCGGAGATCGCCAAAGACTACAAATATGTTGTGCTGGATTATAACCTGAACAATCGCTGGGATCTGCTGGATAAGGTGGAGCACCCCGAAAAACTGGAGGTGCTGGTAAATACCTGCTGTACGCCCAATTGCCCCAGACGCGGCGCGCATTATGTGCAGGAAGCCCGCAACGAGCGCATCGCGATCGAAAACCGCAAGCTTCCCAAAGATAAGCAGAAACCGCTTATCCCCTGGTACTGCGAATACGGCGAGACCAATAATCTCTGGACCATACAGGATTATCCCACCTTCATCAAACCCGAGGATATCTGGGAGAAGTACATTCCGGCCGGCATTAACAACTTCAAGATAGAAGGTCGTACGGCCAATCTCTTCTCGCTGATCGATACCTATTGCTTCTTTATGCTCAAGCCCGAGCATCAGGGCTTTGCAAGACAGCGCCTGATAGGCAACTTAAAGAGCGCCGGCATAATCACAGTGAACAAACCGAGGCCGTCGAAGTGGCCCTGATAGGGGATGAGAGAAAAAAGGGGGTTGCGTATGGATAAAAAAATCTACTGGCATCTGCCGGGATTCTGCTATCTTAAAAATTTAAACCAGGTCATCATCGAACTGATGAAGGAATACCCATACTATTTCCATGACGGATACTGCGCAGGCAGCGTATACGGAACCTTCCCCGGAGCAATCTGGAACGGAGGCCGCACGGTTCTGGGCTTTTCTTCCAAAAACGATATTATCAATACCCTTAAAGAATACAACGATGCGGGCGTTCCTGTGCGCTTTACCTGGACCAATTCCCTGGTTACAGAGGAGCATCTTAACGATACCCTGTGCAATCTTATCATGCGTCTGGCTGATAACGGCATGAACCAGGTACTGGTCAACCGTCCCGTTCTTGAAGATTATCTCAGAGAGAAATACCCGAACTTCAAGTATATATCATCCACTACCAAGAGGATCACGGATCCGGAAGCCCTTAAGAAAGAGCTGGAAAAGGATTACTTTATGGTGGTGCTGGATTATGATCTGAATCATAATGAGGAAGTGCTTAAGAGCCTTGAGGGCGTGGCAGACCGCGTGGAGATACTGGTGGATGAGATCTGTTATCCGAATTGTCCCAGGAGGGTCGACCATTACCGCGATGAATCGCTTAAGCAGCTGGAATTTGAGATAGCGCCGCCCTTTGATTGTCCCAACAAAAAGATCAGGAGTTTTGAGGACTGCAAAAAGCGCCCGTCCTTTATTTCGGATACGCAGATAAATGATTATATCGAAAGAGGCTTCTGCAACTTTAAGCTGGTCGGAAGGGGACTGCCCCAGAGCATGGTGCTGGATTCCTATCTGTACTTTTTGATCAAAGCAGAGAACAGGGATAAGGCGCGCAGGCGCATTGAGGATAAACTTAAGGAGATCGCGCTTAAGAAGTCTTCTCAGGCACGTCGGTAAAGATACGGGTATCGTCTTCTTCGGGATGCTCAGCCTTTTGCTTTTCCTGGATTATATCTTCTGCTTCCTGGAAGAACTTATCATACATCTTGGCGCCCACATAAGCGGGAAGGGAAAAGCAGAAGCATAATATCAGCGGGAACACCATTATTCCGATATTTCCCAGCAGCAACAGCACAAGGGGGACCAGCTTCAGCACCAGGAAGATCAGAGTGCGGAAAAAGTGTCTGAAAGAAAAGACGAATGCCGTCTTTATTGTAACGGAGATCTTATTATAAAATTTGGCCTGGATGGGAAATACCATGCAGCCGCCAAAGAAAAGTATCAGAAGGAATGCGATCAGGCCTCCGAATACAAAGGTGCTCATCTTTGAAGGATTCTCGGACATGATCATGAAGTCATATCCCAGGAATATGAGTATTCCGACAAACATGAGCCAGATGATCGTTGACTGCTTGAAGTTATCCTTAAAAGAATGGAAAAACTGTTTGAATATGCTGGTCTCATGACCGCGCACTATCTTAAGGCAGACATAATGGTTTGCCGTGAATGCCGCGCCGGCGGTAATTACCGGTATGCACATTACAACTGTGATCAGATTGAGGATCAGCAGATTTGAGATCTTGGAAAGCAGATTCATGAATGGGCTGTCTATGGCAAAAATCTTCATTTATGTATACCTCTCTTATTCGGGATGATAGTCCCTAAACAAATATAATAGGAGATTATACCCTATTTCTGACAGCTTGTACAGAAAAACAAGCAAATTAACAGAATATCCCTTGCCAATGCAGCGAACGGCATAGTATAATTTTCCTGGTATGGCCAGATTAATGTATGAAAACCGTTTTATACTGACGCGCAAGCTTCATAAGGAATATTACAGATCCAGATACCTTAAGCTGAAATTTCGCTTTATTTTTTATCTTGGATACCGTTTCAGGGAGTGGGTCAACTATCGTGAACTGCAGGAGCAGCATGGAGAAGCGGTAGTCTGCGTGATCAAATTCAATTCCGATCAGGTACATGTGCAGGTTAATAAAACGGCGTTCAGCTTTAAATACAGCACCATCGAATCTGCGTTTGAAACGGAAGAGCTTATAGTTCTTCAGCTTAAGAAGGAAGGCATGGCAGAGCATGTACAGCTTTTATATAAAGGCGGATTTGCAGGCAAGCCTGACCTTAAGGAGTTTAAGGAGTTTTTGAACAATAAGGCAAAGTGTACGCTGTTTGAACTAAACAGTGAGGAAGAGGTGTCTGATGGCTGATCTTTTTGATGATGATGATCTGGGTGGTTTATTGGGGGATGATGACGATATACTGAGTCTTCTTGAGACGATCCAGAATAAACAGGATAACGGTGAGACGATCACTCTGCCGGACGCTAAAGATGGTCAGGATGATCCGACGGCAGTCCTTGGAGTCAGCGAGGAAGCCTTTCAGAGGCTCATGGGGGATATCGACCTTGATGAAATTATGGGCGGCACCGCTGCGGAAGAACATGCTGTCACTAAGAGCATAGATGACTATGACAAGAGCGTCTATGGCTATCCCCAGCTGGATGAGATAGAAAAGGGCATCAAGCGGGGACTGGATGTATCGCTGTACGACAGCGCAGAACTCAGTTTCAGGCAGATGCGCGAGATACGTATCGGTCTCGAACACAAGGTTGATGTTTCTTATTATACCAGTAAGTATTACAAGGATACCCAGATGCGTGAGATACGTCTGGGACTTATGCAGGAACTGGATGTGAGCAGTTATGCAAGACTCATATACAGTCTTCCCGATATGCAGAGGATCCATGCGGATCTTTTGAAGAAAAAATATCAGCAGGATCCCAATTCGCTTGATTTCTCGTTTAATGACGCAGATACAGGCATCAATATCTGCACCATGTCCGGCTGCATGGAAGCTTATGTAATGATAAAGAAGCCGCTGCCGGATAATTTTGACAAAAAGAAGCTGCAGGTGCTTTTGGGGATATACGGCATAACCAACGGCCTGCTGCTGGACGAAGAGGGCATCGATCCCCGGAATCTTAAAGTAGGAGATGATATACAGGTTGCCAGGGGCGTTGAACCTGTCATGGGTGAAGACGGCTGGTATGAATACTTCGTCGATGACGAAGAAGTAGGACCCCATGTAAATGAAGACGGCAGCATAGACTACATGGCGCAGAGAAATTTCTCTTATGTGCAGCCCGGGCAGATTGTAGCGCTGTATCATCCCGCCACCACCGGAAAGATGGGAATGAATGTTATTGGCATGGAGCTGCTTGCGGTTTCGGGCAAGAATCTTTCGCGCCTCAGCCTGGAAAACATACGCATACTTGACGACGGTCTGACTTATGTTTCCAAGAAGGAAGGTCTGGTCAGCGTAAAGAACGGCATTCTTAATATAGTAGAGCAGCTGGAGTTTAAGGGTGATGTGGGATACGGCACCAATGTATCTTTTGAAGGCGATATCCATGTGCGTGGCAGCGTTCTGGAGAGCGCTATACTGCGGGCAGGCGGAGATATCATAATAGACGGATCGGTGGAGGCCGCCATCATAAAAGCCGGCGGAGATGTGGTCATCCAGCGCGGAATGAATCCGGACGGAAAAGGCGAGCTGGAAGCCGGCGGAAATGTCGTTGCCGCCTTCTTTGAAAATGCAAATATCGTTGCCGGCGGCAATGTTGAAGCCGATTATATACTTAACAGCAATGTCTTTTGTAAAAAAATGGTAAGCACCCGTGGCAGGAAAAATCTTATCTGCGGCGGAAAGATCGTTTCCGGGGAAGGCATACAGACGGGGACGGTTGGTAATGTAAGCGGTACGCGCACCGAGCTGGAAGTGGGCACAATGAGCGCCCAGCAGGAGAATTTTATCAAGCTGCGCAAACGCCGCAAAGAACTGACGGCGGAGATGGATAAAGTGCGTGACGGCATGAATATGGTGCTTCGTAAGGTCGGGGCTTTAAACGGCCGTACAAACCCTGTATATCTTAAGCTGCAGGATGTGCTGGAGCAGCAGAAGAAGGAACTGGCCATGTTGGATGATGTCCAGGCCAAGATGGACGAAGAGATGAACAATGATTCCAAGGTATCCGTCAGAGTCACCTATACCACATACAGAAACACAAAAATGGTGATAAACGGCAATGCCTGGTTAGTCGATAAAGATATTGAAAGATCCAGATTTTTTGCCAGAGGAAGAGGCGTAAGTTTTGAGGATTTAAACGCTTAGGGGGGATATTTATATGGCACGGACTACTATACTGGTATCGGACGATGATGAAGAAAACAGGAACTATCTGAAAAAGCTTTTTCAGGATGATTATACCGTGGCTGTGACAGAGAACGGACGTCAGGCTATGGAATTCCTTATGCAGAATCATCATGATGTGGCTATACTTTTGCTGGATGTGCATATGCCTGTGGTTGACGGACGGGCGCTGTTAAAGGTGCTTAAGGTCAAAAAGGTTACGGAGCGCATCCCTATAGTCATGATGACCACCACTCTTGACAGCGAGCTGGTTAAGGAATGCTATGCAAACGGCGCTGTGGACTTTATCTTAAAGCCCTTTACGCCCGAGATAGTTGTGGGACGCGTTAAGAATACCATCTCACTCTATCACAGCAGCGCGCAGTTAAAGAGCATCATCAGCCAGCAGACTGCTCAGATAAAGGAAAAGAACCGGGAGCTCAAGGCCTTTAACGACAGGCTTACGGAAGTCATGAGTTCGATAGTGGAGTTCCGTAATCTGGAGTCCAACGCGCATATCAAAAAGATAAAAGGAATTTCCAGGATAATCGGAGAGGCAGTGCTTAAAAACTACGGCAAAGAATATCGTCTGACTCCGGAAAAAATAGAAATTATCGAGAGCGCCAGCGCCCTGCATGATATCGGCATGATCGCGATCCCCGACGCCATACTGCTTAAGCCCGGAAAGCTTACTCCCGACGAGTTTGAAGTGATCAAGAGCCATACCACCAGAGGCTGCGAGATACTTGAACAGATAAAAGAACTGCAGAATAAGGAATACACCGAGGTCAGCTATAATATCTGCCGGCATCATCATGAGAAGTATGACGGAAGCGGATACCCCGACCATCTGGCCGGTGATGCCATTCCCATCGAGGCGCAGATAGTTTCCATAGCCGATGTTTATGATTCGCTTATATCGGACCGCAGTTACCGTGATGCATTTGATATGGATAAGGCTTATTCGATGGTAGTAGGCGGAGATGCAGGAAGCTTTTCGGAGCAGATCCTGGATTGTTTCAAGCGCAGCCGTCTGCTGATAGAAGCATTCTGTAAGCAGTATTCCTGATGTCTAATCGGGCCGTCTGCTGCGACGAGGTCTTTCGTCCCTTTGCTGACGGTGCCTGCTGTTGAAGTCTTTTCTGAGGGTGGAGCGTGATTTGAGCACCTCCTCCCTTTTTTGTTTGATGCGGCGCAGCTTGCGGGCGTGGCGAAGATACATGCGTGAAAAGTGTATTATCAGCAGCAGGACCATAACGGATACGCCGCTGACCACCAGTATGGTTATAAGCTGATAGATATTAACATAGATCTTTTCATCATTCGGATTTTTGCCGGATAAGGAGCTGGAGGTGATATGCAGTTCCGATTCCACGGGAGAGCTGTTCATCAGCACGGGCGCAGTGCCCAGAGAGATGCCCTGATAACTGTAATCAACCTTTGCGAGCCATCCCGGCTGCAGATCGCTGTAGGATATGGATGTCTGTATATCGCTTAAACTTAAGCTGTCCGGCAGCAGCATGCGCGCGCCCTTCTGTACATAGACCAGCGGGGAAGTAGCGCCAAAAATATCACCGGCCGTGCTGAAGAAATCAGAATTGCTTACATCAAAGCGCTTGTCCAGATCATCTGCATCGGTGACGGCAAAGTGTTCAAAGCCGTAATCAAAAAGTTCCGTGGTGTCGGTGAACTGGAAGGGGCTCTCTTCCTTCATGATAACGCAGATAAGCTTAAGGCCTCCGCGCTGCGCGCAGGAGACCAGAGTCTGGCGTGACTTGCTGGTAAAGCCGGTTTTTGAGCCTATCAGGCCGTCATAAGCGTATTCCTGATCGGGGTAAAGCTTGTTCTTTGATTTGAGATTATGTTCGCCGTGCATATCATTTTCTGCTATAACGTGACGCGTGGTGCAGGCCATGCCGGCAAGTATCTCGTGTGAGAAAAAGGCGCGGGCGATCAGAGCCAGGTCATAGGCGCTGGTATAATGATTATCGTCATGCAGGCCGTTTGTGGTGACGAAATGCGTATTTTTGCAGCCCAGCTCCGCAGCTTTGGCGTTCATCATGTCTACATAGGCGTCCATGGAGCCGGCTATATGTTCGCCCACGGCGTTGCAGGCTTCATTTGCCGAATTGATGATGATGCCGTAAAGCAGCTCTTCGAGAGTCAGTTTTTCGCCGGCTTCAAGATACATATGTGAGCCGTCGCGTTCATTGGCGTCGATCGCTGACTGGCTGATGCTTATCACTTCGTCCAGCGGGCAGTTTTCTATGGCCACCAGGCAGGTCATCAGCTTGGTGGTGGAAGCAGGAAACAGCTGCGCATCTATATTTTTTGCATAAAGCAGCGTGCCTGTATCGGCGTCCATGAGTACCGCGGATTCCGCGCCTATGGCAGGACCCTGCGGCCATTTGGGAGTTTCATTGCTCTCTATGGGATCGTCCTTGCGTTCTTCTGCTTCGTCCAGATAATCCTGGGCTGTTGCCTGAACGCGCACGGGAAAACACAGAAATATCAGTATGGGAAATAATAGTAGCCAAATTTTTTTCATACTGCTATTATAAGCATAATATTGTAAAAATAAAAGTAAATTCTGGCATCCGAAGTAAAGGCACGGGA
>CAMOEK010000087.1:0-10771 GCA_946612125.1 uncultured Lachnospiraceae bacterium
AAAATAGCAGATCATAAACAAGGAGGCATATATGGATAAGGCAGTTATAGACGAACTGTTTGAAGATGCGGATCAGGCCGGCGTTCTGCGCCATTCCGACGAAGAGATCAAAGCTGAGCTTAATGAGAGCGCGGCTGCAGCCGGGACGCTTATGGAGCGCATAGGCGCCATCAGGGATGAACTGAAGGAGCTTCAGAAACAGTTTGGAGGCAAGGCTGATGAGCTTGAGGATCTTTATGACGATCTGGATTTTTCACAGCAGACGCTTTCGGGCGGGCCTGCCGCTGAACTCAGCGATAAGGCAGATGAATTCCGCAGCGCGGCAAATGAGCTGGATACAGCGATAGATGCTTTGTCCGATATGCTGATATTTCGCTTTAAATAAGGCGAAAAGGGCATAAAAAAACCGGATACCGATTCCTGCCAATTGACTCCTAGCCTAAGCCAGGTGGGCGACCGCAACCAAAACATCTGCCTTCCACTGAATACTGCTGAGGCCTGACATCCGCTTGGCAATATAGGAATCCCGTTTAAAGTACTGTAGGCTCAAAACGCAGGAACCTTTGGGTGGTACCCGGAACTACTGTTATTATAACGGATGATCACAGTATTTACAATACTGTACAAAGCCCTGATTTTCGGGTATAATTAAGGGTATGGGTGTGATAGTTCAGATAGTCTTTGCCATAGGAACTCTGTTATGGCTGTGGACTATGTTCAAGATCAATCAGGGAAAGCCTTCATATATTCAGAAAGGTCTTAATTTTACCGGTCTTTCGGCAGCGCTGGCTCTTATAGGTTTTTGCCTTGAATGCTGCTCGCATAAGCCGGAGATGATGCTTATATCCCTTCAGCTGCAGATCGTTTCGCTGGGAGCCTTTATCGTGGCTCTGGTATTTTTTTCCATAAGAGCCTGCGGGGTGGATATACCAAAGGTGATAAGGCTGCCGATGATGAGCCTGCTGGCCGTCCACATCCTTCTGGTCCTTCTGGCGCCGAATTCGGGCATTCCGTTTCTGGATGTCGAAATGCGCGGGGACGATTTTATCTATAAGTATCACTGGCCTTTATACGTAGATATTTCGATACTGATATTCATAGCCGTTTTTGGCTTTTACATTACCTTCCGTTATTATCTGAACAAAATGATAGAGACCAACAAGGGCACGCGCTGGCTGGCTTTTGTTGAGCTGATCCCCGCGCTGGGAGCGGTGCTGCAGCTCTGGCTTAAGGATTATCTGCCTTATTCGCTTACCGGCCTCTTTGTTATGGCATGCTGGCCGCTGGTGGGAGCGCTGGTATTCCGCTACCGCATGTTTGATTCGATGATAATGGCCAGAGACGATATTATAGAGACCATAGAAGAGGGCTTCGTCGTGGTGGATGCCATGGACAGGGTCCTTTTTGTAAATGAAAAAGCCAGGGAGATCTTCCCTGAGCTGAATTATGACGCCACTAAGGAGGGCATTGCCCAAAAGCTTAAAGCGAGCGATCATCATGAGATCATCGTTAGGGATAAGCATTATCTGGTCTCTCTCGTACCTTTTTATGATAAGGATACTTATAAAGGCACAACCATATGGATAAATGATAAGACAGAGGAACATGAATTTACCGAAAGGCTTACCCGCCTTAAGGATGAGGCGGAGGCGGCCAACCAGGCAAAGTCCGTATTCCTGGCTAACATGAGCCACGAGATAAGGACGCCCATGAACGCCATCATAGGTATGACCGAGCTGATACTTAACGATAACATCAACAGCCATGTTGAGGAGAACGCAAATAATATACGTAACGCCAGCAACACTCTGCTTTCCATCATAAACGGCATACTGGACTTTTCGAAGATAGAGACCGGCAAGGTGGAGACTGCCGTAACGGAGTATAATCTGGGACTGGTGCTCAAGGATATCTGCAATATGATAAGCCTGCGTCTTGCCGATAAAAACGTGGAGCTGATCGTTCATGTAAATGAAGACCTGCCGACCACCTTCCTGGGGGATGAGACCCAGGTGAGGCAGATATATTCAAACATACTGACCAATGCAGCCAAGTATACCAAGCGCGGCTATATCAGAGTCAATGTAGACTGGGAAGAAGAAGGCGAAGACGAAGCGGTCATAAAGGTATCGGTGGAAGATACCGGAAGCGGTATAAGGGAGGAAAGCCTGCCTACGCTGTTCGACAGTTTCCAGCGCGCCGATATGATAAAGAACCGTACCATAGAAGGAACCGGACTGGGCCTGGCAATATGCAAGCGTCTGGTCGAAGGCATGGGCGGCGGTATATCGGTAAAGAGCACCTACGGTATAGGAAGCGTATTCTCTTTCCACTATATCCAGAAGATAGCCGATCCATCGCCATTAGGGAACTATGATTATCTGGAGCTGCCCGTGCAGCCCGAGCATGAGCGAAAGAGCTTTATAGCGCCGCTGGCCAAGATACTGGTGGTGGACGATAATATCACAAACATCAAGGTGGCCCAGGGCATACTCTCGATGTATCAGGTGCGCGTGGATACGGCGATGAGCGGACTGGAATGTCTGGAAAAGCTCGAAAAGAACAATTATCATATGGTACTGATGGACCAGATGATGCCCGAGATGGACGGTATAGAGACTACGGCGCTGATACGCAGCCACAAGGATCCGGGCATACGCAGGCTGCCGGTCATCGCGCTTACGGCCAACGCGATAAGCGGGACCAGGGAGATGTTTTTGCAGAGCGGCTTCCAGGAGTATATTTCCAAGCCCATAGCTTTATCGGCGATGGAAGCGGTGCTCAAGAAATTCCTTCCGCCCGAGATAATACATTACGTTGACAGGGATGAGGAGCAGGCCGATTACAGCGATGTGCGTGTGGATATAGCCGGCGTAGACCAGGAAGCCGGTCTTAAGAATTACGGCGGCGATATGGGCCGCTATCTGCAGATACTCAAATATATCTGCGACGACGGACCGGGACATCTGCAGAGGATGCGCGACTGCCTGTTCTCAAAGAATTACCGCCAGTATGTATATGAAGTGCATGCGCTGAAAGGCCTGATGGCCGGCATAGGCGCGGCGCATCTTTCTGAGCTGGCCAGGCTTCAGGAATATGCGGGACGTGACGGCAAGGTGGAAGTGATAGACCGCGAAGGCGATTTCCTCATAGCGCAATATGAAAAAATGCTGGACGGGATCAGGGCGGCGCTGGAAGATGTGGGAATGCTGAGAGAAGAGATAATACCGATCAGGGAAGAGGAGCTTTCCTGGGAAGAATTCTCGAACATGCTGCATGCATTGCAGGGCAGTCTGGAACTCCTCGAACAGTCGGAGGCTTCCAGAAAGATAGACAATCTGCTCACCTATCCCATGGACGCGGGCCTTCGCAGGCAGCTTTTGGAAGTTAAAAAGGCTGTCGCGGAATTTGAATATGATGAGGCGCTGGAACTGATAAGGCAGCTGTTTTAGCTGAGGCTGGCCCAAGGAGCTTGATAAAGGAGGAACCCTATGGAGAACAACAGTAAGGAAAGCATAGTTAAAATGCTCGAAAAGTACCGCTCCGACATAATGGAGCTGAGCCGTTATCTGCCCTGGCTGGAAAGCAAAAAAGGCCAGGATGTGGGCGGCAGATACGAGCCGGGGGAGGGGAAAGCAAATACCATAAGCGTTCCCACCTATGATTCAACCCTGCTGGCTTTTGTGAAAAAGGTGCAGAAGACCGGCTTTTATAAAAAGAATTACATCTATACTTACAGCAGGAATCATCTGAAGACGGCAGAGGACGAGCACAGGCTGATCGACAGATGCAATATTATGGAGATAGAGCTTATCGGCGATATCCTGACGAATTACTGCATGAAGGGGATGACCAAGGCTTATATGTGGACGGAAGGAGTTAAGAACGGAGTGTTCTTTCACGCCGTGAGCCGTATGAAAGAGCTGGTGGATTTTTGGAGCGCATAACTTTACATACGGCCGCAATGGCGGTATAATCAACTCTATATGACTTCCGGAACGGATCCGTACGGATGCGTCCGGGAATTTGCCTGTAAATTTAATTTATTATTGAGAAAGGATCGTTATGAGCGGCGTAAAACGTATTTATGTAGCAAAGAAAAAGGAGTATGCGGTAAAGGACAGGGAACTGGAAAATGAAATTCCGGGTTATCTTGGCATAAAAGGGGTTAAAGAAATCCGGGTTTATATCCGATATGATGTAGAGAACGTTTCGGATGCTGTTTTTGAGACCGCAGCGAGGACGGTTTTTTCGGAGCCGCCTGTAGATCAGATATATTATGAAGAGATACCCGTGCCCGAAGGGGCAAGGGTTTTCGGCGTTGAATTCCTTCCCGGCCAGTATGACCAGAGAGCGGATTCGGCTGAGCAGTGCATCCGCTTCCTTAAAGAGGATGAGCAGCCTGTGATACATACCGCAGTTACCTATGTGATAAGCGGTGATATCAGCGATGAGGAGTTTGAGAGGATCAAGCAGTACTGCATAAATCCCGTAGATTCCCGAGAGACCGGCATGGAAAAGCCTGCGACTCTTATCACCAGATATGATGAGCCGGAAGATGTAAAGATCTTTGACGGTTTTACTTCGCTTAACGAGCAGGATCTTAAGGCTTTGTATGACAGCCTGGGTCTGGCTATGACCTTTAAGGATTTCCTGCATATACAGAATTATTTCTCAAAAGAAGAGAAGCGTGATCCTTCGATGACTGAGATAAGGGTGCTCGATACCTACTGGTCGGATCACTGCCGTCATACCACCTTTGCCACCGAGCTTAAAGATGTAAGCTTTGGCGAAGGCTTTTACCGCACGCCCATAGAGACCAGCTATTTAAGCTATCTTGATACCAGGGAAGAGCTCTATAAGGACAGGGATGACAAGTTTGTCTGCCTTATGGATCTGGCGCTGATCGCAATGAAGAAGCTGCGTCACGACGGCATACTTACGGATATGGAAGAATCCGATGAGATAAACGCCTGCTCAATAGTTGTCCCTGTAGAGATCAAGCCCGGAGACGGCATAGATCCTTATACCGAAGAGTGGCTGATAAGCTTTAAGAACGAGACACATAACCATCCTACCGAGATAGAACCTTTCGGTGGAGCTGCAACCTGCCTGGGCGGCGCCATAAGAGACCCCTTATCGGGACGTTCCTATGTATACCAGGCAATGCGCATCACCGGCGCAGCCGACCCTACTGTTCCTGTTTCGGAAACATTAAAGGGCAAGCTCCCACAGAAGAAGCTGGTAAGAGGCGCGGCAGCAGGTTATTCATCTTACGGAAACCAGATAGGTCTGGCTACCGGATATGTTAAAGAGATATATCATCCCAATTATGTCGCAAAGCGCATGGAGATAGGTGCAGTCATGGGAGCGGCTCCCAGAAAGAACGTGAAGCGTCTTACTTCCGATCCCGGGGATGTGATCATACTACTGGGCGGCAGGACCGGCCGTGACGGCTGCGGCGGCGCTACGGGATCTTCCAAGGTGCATACGGAGCAGTCGATCGAGCAGTGCGGCGCAGAGGTACAGAAGGGTAACGCGCCTACGGAGAGAAAGCTTCAGCGTCTCTTCAGACGTCCCGAAGTCAGCAAGCTGATCCGCAAGTGCAACGACTTTGGCGCAGGCGGCGTATCCGTTGCCATTGGCGAGCTGGCAGACGGTCTTACCGTTGACCTTGATAAAGTGCCCAAGAAATACGCAGGTCTTGACGGTACCGAACTGGCTATCTCCGAATCACAGGAGAGAATGGCGGTAGTCGTTGATCCGGCTGATGTGGCAGAGTTTATGAAATATGCCGATGAGGAAAACCTCGAGGCTACCGAAGTGGCTGTTGTTACAAAGGAACCCAGACTGGTGCTCAAGTGGAGAGGCAAGGATATAGTAAATCTCTCCCGCGCATTCTTAAATACAAACGGAGCGCATCAGGAGTGCAGCGTAGCCGTTGATATACCCGATGAGGAGAGCAGCCCCTTAAAGAAAGTCATCAGCGAAAAGGCTGCCGAAGCTCTTAAGGCCGGAGATGAGAAGAAGGCATGGACGGAGCTGCTTTCGGATCTGAATGTCTGCTCACAGAAGGGCCTGGTAGAGATGTTTGACGCATCCATAGGCGCAGCAAGCGTCTATATGCCTTACGGCGGCAAATATCAGCTCAGCGAGACCCAGGCTATGGTAGCCAAGCTGCCCATGAGCGGGACGGATTCTTCCGATACCGTAACAATGATGAGCTATGGTTATGATCCTTATGTTTCGAGCTGGAGCCCTTACCACGGCGCTATATATGCCGTGCTGGCTTCCGTCGCAAAGATAGTTGCCGCAGGCGGTGACCATAAGGGCATACATTTTACTTTCCAGGAATACTTCCGCAGGATGAGCGAGGATCCCGCGCGCTGGAGCCAGCCTTTTGCAGCACTGCTGGGCGCTTTTGATGCGCAGCTGGGCTTTGGTCTGGCATCCATAGGCGGCAAGGATTCCATGTCCGGCACCTTTAACCACATCGATGTACCGCCTACGCTGGTAAGCTTTGCGGTTGATGTGGCAAAGCAGCAGGATATAATAACGGGCGAATCAAAGACTCCCGGGGATGCGCTGGTGCTCTTCTCCGTGCCCAAGGATGAATTTGATATTCCGGTATACAAGGATACACTTGAAATATACGATCTCGTGAGCGAGCAGATACACAGCGGAAGAGCTAAGGCAGCGTATGTTGTTGATTCTTACGGCATCGCGGCAGCTGTTGCCAAGATGGGCTTCGGTAACGGCCTTGGAGCTTCCATAGCAGAGGATGTTACAACAGACGATCTGTTTGCGGGCAGGATAGGCGATATCATCCTTGAAATGAGCGAAGAAGATTTCGCGAAGATAAAGGATCACGAGATGAACGCATTTATCTGGAAGATCGGTACCGTAACAGACGGCGATTTTATACACGGTGATGTTAAGCTGAATGCAAAGGATGCGCTTGATGCATGGATCAGGCCTCTTGACAGGGTATTCCCCCACATCTCCGGACAGACTGCGGCAACGGCCGTTGATTGCAGCGATAAGAAGTACGACAGCATTTATGTGTGCAAGAACAAGGTTGCAAAGCCCAGGGTGTTCATTCCCGTATTTCCGGGCAGCAACTGCGAATACGACAGCGCGAGGGCATTCAAGAGAGCCGGCGCAGAGCCTGTGATAAGGATATTCAGAAATCAGAATGCTCAGGATATCAAGGATTCTGCAGAGGAATTTGCAGCCGAGATCGCCAGGGCGCAGATGATCATGTTCCCCGGCGGGTTCTCAGCCGGGGATGAGCCCGACGGAAGCGCAAAGTTCTTTGCAACAGCTTTCCGCAACGAGCGCATGAAAGAAGAAGTTGAGAAACTCTTAAATGAGAGAGACGGTCTGGTACTGGGCATCTGTAACGGATTCCAGGCTCTTATCAAGCTGGGACTGGTTCCCGAAGGAAAGATCGTAGGCCAGGATGAGAATTCACCCACGCTTACCTTCAACACCATTAACAGACATATATCAAAAATGGCTTACCTGCGCGTATGTTCAAATAAGAGCCCCTGGCTTGCAAAGGCAGCTCTTGGCGGTGTATACACTTCACCCGCTTCTCACGGTGAAGGACGTTTCGTTGCACCCGAAGATGTATACAGAAAGCTTTATGAGAACGGCCAGATAGCAACGCGTTACTGCGATCCGGACGGCAGGGTGACCATGGACGAAGAGTGGAATATCAACGGATCCATATATGCGGTCGAGGGTATTACTTCTCCCGACGGCAGGGTATTCGGCAAGATGTGCCATTCGGAGAGAAGGGACGAAGGCGTAGCCATGAATATCTATGGCGAACAGGATATGCTGATCTTTGAATCAGGCGTGGAGTATTTCAAATAAGATATGCTGATACGTGAAGAACTTGAAAAAGCCGAAAAAGAAAGACTCAGTCCTTATGCCACTCTGAGCATAAATACCAGAGGGAGGGAAAAGCCGGAGGAGCTTTGTGATATAAGACCGGTATTTGCCCGTGACAGGGACAGGATAGTGCATTCAAAGGCGTTCCGCAGGCTCAAGGATAAGACGCAGGTATTTCTGAATCCCGAAGGGGATCATTACCGTACGCGTCTTACCCATACCCTTGAGGTGTCACAGATAGCCAGGACCATAGCCAGAGCCCTTAAGATGAACGAGGAGCTGGTGGAGGCCATAGCGCTGGGACACGATCTGGGGCATACGCCTTTCGGCCATGCCGGAGAGAGGGCTTTGAACGAGGTCTGCCCCTTCGGCTTTGAACATAATGTTCAGAGCGTGCGCGTGGTGGAAGTGCTTGAGCGCGACGGAGAAGGTCTTAATCTGACGGCGGAAGTCAAGGACGGAATGCTGAATCATCAGATGAAGTCCAGACCCTTTACCCTGGAGGGGCGCATAGTGCGTTATTCCGATAAGCTGGCGTATATACATCATGATATGGATGATGCCATCAGGGCTAAAGTTCTTACGGATAATGATGTACCGAAGGATATAGGTGATATACTTGGGCATGCAACAAAGGAACGCTTAGATCACCTGATCCATAATATAATAGCTACCAGTCTTGACAAGGATGATATACTGATGGAGCCTGAAGTGGAACAGGCCATGCTGCGCATGAGAAAGTTCATGTTCGAGAATGTATATCAGAATCCTGTGGTAAAGGCGGAGGAATCAAAGGCGGAGTCGCTGGTAAAGACTCTGTATGAATATTACGCGAAGAATAAGGATAAGCTGCCTGTCGAATACAAGCGGCTTATGGATAAAGGGGAGAGCGCGGAACAGGTGGCCTGTGATTTCATTGCATCGATGACGGATCATTTTGCCATCACTACCTATGAGGAACTGTACATACCCAAATCTTGGCATGGCTGATAGTACAGGAGGTGTGTTTTGCCCTATTATGCTGATGAACTGATCGAAGAAGTAAGGCAGAGCACGGATATAGTACAGCTGATATCCGGCTTTGTGAATCTCAAACGCAAAGGGAGAGATTACTTCGGGCTCTGTCCTTTTCATAACGAGAAGACAGGCTCGTTCTCTGTTTCGGAAGGCAAGCAGATGTATTACTGCTTTGGCTGCCATGCAACAGGGAATGTTTATACTTTCCTGATGAAACATGAGAATATGAGCTTTGTGGAGGCGGTCCAGTACCTGGCGGAGAAGTCGGGGATCAAACTGCCCGAGGCTAATGAGTCGGAAGAAAGCAAGCGGGCCACGAACCGCAGGAAACGCCTGCTTCTGGCAAACACGGAAGCTGCAAAGTATTTTTATAAAGCGCTGCGCGCGCCTCAGGGAGAGCTGGGGCTTAATTATTTTAAGGGCAGACAGCTGAGTGAAGAGACCATGAGCAGATTCGGGCTTGGCTATGCGCTTCAATACAGCGATGATCTTACGAAGTACCTTTTAAAGCAGGGCTTTACCATAGAGGAACTTACCGGAGCGGGACTGTCGACCTTTGATGAAAAGCACGGCGCCAGGGACAAGTTTTATAACCGTGTAATGTTTCCCATCATGAACGCCGGCGGCAAGGTCATAGGCTTTGGCGGCAGGGTCATGGGAGAAGGCGAGCCCAAATACCTGAACACATCGGAAACAGAGATCTTCGAAAAGAGGAAGAATCTCTTTGGTCTGAACCTGGCCAGGAGCAGCAGGGCAAAGAATTTTATACTCTGCGAAGGATATATGGATGTGATAAGCCAGCATCAGGCAGGCTTTGATCAGGCACTGGCGTCGCTGGGGACGGCCTTTACAATGGATCAGGCCATGATGCTCAAACGTTTCGGAAGGGATGTGCTGCTGGCTTATGACAGTGATGCAGCCGGTACCAATGCCGCGCTCAGGGCTATCTCCATTCTGAGAGCCTGCGGAATGCAGGGCAGGGTGATCAATATGAAACCCTATAAGGACCCCGATGAATTTATAAAGAATCTGGGCGCCGAAGAATACGAAAAAAGACTTGAAAAAGCCGAAAACGGTTTTTTGTTTGAGATAAGGATATTGCGTAACGATTACGATCTTTCGGATCCCGCGTCAAAGACGGCTTTCTATAACGAAGTGGCAAAGCGGCTTTGCGTCTTTGAAGAAGAGATGGAGCGGGAGAATTATATCGAAGCAGTTAGCGTGAAATACGGCATTCCGCAGGATGCCCTGAAAAAGCAGGTTATCAATCTGGTGCTTAAAGGAGACGTTCACCCGGGAGCAGGCTATGTTGAAAGACAGGCCGAAAGAACCGCGGCACGTCCAAAGTCTGATGACAATGATAAGTATGCCCAGAGAGTGCTGCTGACCTGGTTATCCGAGGAGCCGAAACGATATGAAGGGATCAGGGATCTCATAAACGCAGACGATTTTACGGATCCGATCTATCACAGGGTCGCCGAAAGGATGCTGCGCGATATGGAGGAGGGACCGCCCAATCCCGCTGCCATCATCAACATGTTTGAAGAGCTGGATGAACAGCAGCAGGCGGGAGAGGTCTTCCACACGAAACTTGATGCCATCGTGACAGACGAAGAAAAAGAAAAAGCTTTCCGGGATATAGTCCTTAAGGTAAAGCAGGAGCGTTTTGATCACGATGCAGCTAAAGCGGAGGGTGGACTGAGCCTGGATCAGAAGCTGTCTCAGAAGCGCATGATGGAAGAATTGCGCAAACGTATGAGAACGTGAAAAGCAAAGGAGTGTGTGATAATGGCTGCAAAAGATAAGAAGAAAGAAAGCGAAAAGAAATTGAGCAAAAACGCTCAGACAAAGACTG
>CAMOEK010000088.1:0-10485 GCA_946612125.1 uncultured Lachnospiraceae bacterium
CCCTTCCAGTACAGTCCGTAAAGGAAAGGAGCCAGGAAGGCACCTGCCAGCGCGCCCCAGGATATACCCATGAGCTGAGCTATGAGCGCGGGGGGCTTAAGCGCCATTACAACAGAAAGGACGATAAAGACTATGAGGAATATCCTCATGGTAATAAGCTGTTTCTTATCATCCATCTTCTTGACCACGTTATCCTTAAGAAGGTCGATGGTGATGGTGGACGAAGAAGTAAGCACCAGTGATGCCAGAGTGGACATCGATGCAGAAAGCACCAGCATTATCACAACGCCTATAAGTATATCGGGAAGAGTCGAAAGCATGGAAGGGATCACGCTGTCGTAAAGCACTCCGCCCTGATCGTTTCTTGCGACCACATCATCAAACAGTCTTCCGAAACCGCCCAGAAAATAGCATCCGCAGGAAATGATCACCGCAAATATGGTAGATATTATGGTACCGGTCTGCACTGCCTTCTCATCACGGATAGCGTAGAATTTCTGAACCATCTGGGGAAGCCCCCAGGTTCCCAGCGATGTAAGTATGACCACGCCCAGAAGATTTAAGGGATCGGGTCCGAAGAAGCTTGTGAAAAGCCCCTGGCTGCCGGCAAGGGCCGGAGTTGTTACAGAGGGATCCGCAGGGATCAGAGACAGTTCCTTAAGCGCGTTGAGGAAACCACCCTGTCCGTTAAGTATTGAAAATATTACAGCGATGATGCCGCCTATCATAATGATACCCTGAATAAAGTCGTTAATGGCTGTAGCCATATATCCGCCCAGGATAACATATACACAGGTAAGACCTGCCATGGCGATAACGCAGATGGAATAATCAATATCAAAAGCCATTCCGAAAAGTCTGGACAGACCGTTATAAACGGATGAAGTATAAGGGATAAGGAATACGAAAGAGATTATTGCAGCAACGATACGCATTGCCTTGGAATGATAACGCTTGCCGAAGAAATCCGGCATGGTCTTTGCATCCAGAAACTTGGTCATGATCCTTGTACGGCGTCCCAGCACTACCCAAGCCAGAAGTGAACCGATAAATGCGTTTCCTATACCGATCCATGTGGTTGCCACACCATACTTGTAACCAAACTGTCCGGCATAACCCACGAATACCACTGCCGAAAAGTAAGATGTGCCGAACGCAAAGGCCGTAAGCCACGGTCCTACCTTACGCCCACCCAGCACGAAGTCATTCACATTGGTTGAATGCTTCCTCGAGTAGAGTCCCACTGCGATCATGATCCCGAAGAATACGACCAGCAGCAATACCTTTTCCAGCATTTATTTATACCTCCTATAATTAAGATCCTAATTCGATGCGTATTTTACTATCAGGGTCTCAAGACTGAGTTTGTCGCTCATGCGTCCGTTTTTTACGGATTCCTCCGCATCCACGCAGTCCGCAACTGCGCTCTTTAATTCTTCCATGGTAAAGCGGGATGCCAGCCTCTCATTTATCGGTATAGCTTTATCACTGATGCCCAGGACCTTTGCCACTCTGGCACGATCCACGCCTTTGGCGCGCATGCTCTTTATCAGCAGCAGTCTGTTAAACTGCCTGGTCAGCAGCACTATGATACCCATAGGCTGGGTCTTAAGCGCCATAAGCTCATAATACTTATCAAGGGCAACTCTTCTTTTCTTTTCCGCTATTGCGTTTGTAAGGTCGAATACATGCTCTTCCAGTCTGGGGCTGACCACTGCGTCAACATCCTCAAGACTTATCATCTCCCGGCCTTCGGTGTAGCATACCAGCTTTTCCAGTTCGACGCTGATATCCTGCATCTGCATTCCCACCCTGTCGATAAAATGATCGAAGGTTGCCCGCTGCATACTGCGTCCTTCACGCTTAAGCAGCGCTACAACATTCCTCTCTATCGCCGGGCGGCTTAAAGTTACATACTCCACTACACGGCCGTTGATATCTACATAATCGTAGATAGTTCCCTTGCCTTTGCGTACTTCTTTTTCGCAGAATATCATATAGGTCGTGGGCGGAAGCTCCGGCAGATATTTCTTCAGTCTGTCTCCGCCGCTTTTAAACCAGCCGCTGTTTTTGACCAGTATGACCCTGCGCTCCGCAAAAAAAGGCATGGTATCAGCCTGTTCTATTATCTTTTCGATATCCAGGCTCTTATCCTCGTAGACGGAATAATTCATATCATCCGGCTCCGGTATAAGGGCTTTTATAAGACGCGAACGATTCCAGTTGAGCATATAGCTCTCGCTGCCGTAAAGCAGGTATATATTCTTAAACTCCCCGCTCTTAAGATCCTCCGCGACCCAGTCGACAGCGCTTTCCTTTTTTACGTTCTTCTTTTCCGCCATATCAGTTAATAAGCTATCCTGCCTTCGTATCTTCCTATAGTATCATAATGCTCCCACAAAGCCTCGGGGTCATATCCGAAAGCCTCTTTAAGATCCGGATAACGGTCCGCATACGTCACTGCATTAAACAATTCCCTCTCTGAAACTTCCGGCGTCGGAGTGGGCGTTGCCTTGGGTGTGGGCGTAGGTGTTGCGACCGGTTTATGCACGGGTTTCGTCAGCGTATTATCCTGCTGTTCCTTAAGCTCATATCCCCTGGGCAGTATCAGCTTGACCTTTGATGCCGTCTGCACATCGGAAGGCCCTAAAAATCCCCAGGTATTATAGTATGCAACATAAGCATAATTATTATCGCCAAAACGGTAATTCAGCTGTTTTTTGTATTCTTCGATATTAAAGATGCTGCTGGCGCGCCTGCCCTCTTTGATGCCGCAGGTAACCCAGTGCAGCTTTAAGCTCACATCAGTCCAGGGAGCCAGTTCCTTAAGGTCCGGATTATTCTCCAGATAATAATCTGCGTTAAAGCAGGAACCCAAAAAAGCTTTCCAGGGATTGGCCGGATTCAGATCCGTGGGATCCCAGCCGGAAAAGGCCTCGCCAAAATCATCTATTTTTGCGGAATAAGGCATGCCCAGTGGTCCCGGAGTATCCTCATCCGAATAAAACGTTACCGGCGTGTTTGCAGGTATATTGTCATAGATCCACTTGGCATCACCCACGCAAAGACGCATGCATCCCATGGATGCGGGCGTTCCCAGAAGATCAAACTGTCCGTGCTTCAGACTTCCGTAATTATAATACTTGGTATAAGGCACGGAATGAAACAGTATGCCCTTGTATATCCTGGTGCAATACTGTCCGTATACGTTACCGTTTAAATATCCCCAGTCAAATTTCTGTGAAGTCTTAAAAGTCCCCGATAAGGGTGTAGCCGTTCCCGTTGATGTGATCATGGTCCTTACCGGATCACCGTTATAATACACAGTAACCACGTTAGCCACTACATTTATATAGATATGATAGCCTTCACCTGCGCCCGCCCTTATAGCGGCCACAGGCTGAAGAAAAATACTCGTTACCATTATAAGAACAAAGATCACCTTGATGATCCCTGTCAGCAGTTTATTACTTTTATTCATTTTCCGACTTTCTCAACCTGTTATAAGTGCCTCAGCCTTGTTTGCTTCTCAAAAGACAGATCCTCTGTACATGGATCACAGATCGCTGTCATAAACAGCTTCGGCCTCATCATCCATCTCTCCGGTATATACGATCGCATGCCCGGAATTGATCAGACTCATCAGATTGCTGGCCCCGGAACCTGAAGGCCACTTGCCTGATACTCCCATATCCTTGGGAATATAAACATCCATTTCCTCACAGTAAAGACCGTCATCAAGATCCTCATAGATATCGGGATAAGTTCCCGCAAAATCCGGCACGCTGTTTATGATGCTGAGCCATTCATTATAAATATCCACATCATATACATCGCCTGTAAGGATATAGTAATCTTCATCCTCATCAACATCATTAAGGACATAGTTCTTTATCATCAGCGTACCGCTGCTCTCAACATTAAAGATACGATCCATATAGGTATCATAGAGGTCTTCATCTTCATCATCTTCATCGTCCCAGTCGTCGTCATCCCAATCCTCGTCATCTTCATCCTCTTCATCTTCAAAGAGATAATCATAGTCGGAAAGATCGGTATCATCGGTGCGTGTTATGCCGTTTGCCGAGAGCACCTCGTCGATCTCTTCATCACTCATATCCTCATACCACTTGGGCTTTTCGGTAAAATCAGCCATGCCTATGATATTGCCGTCATCATCTATCTGCAATTCTATCTCATCATCAAAGTCAGCGTCAGCGTCATCTTCATCTTCCTCATAGTCATAGTCGTAATCATACCATGAGTCCATAAGATTACCTGTGATCGCATTGGCTACACGCTCGAGCATGTCATAATCATAGGAAACAACCCACTTCTTTTCTACCTTTTCCATATAGAAAACAACTTCTTCTTCCTTAACTGCAGGGGTATCGGATGCATAATGCTCTTTCAGGAGTTCCGCCAGTCTGGTCTCGTCCACAACACCCTCTTCGTCTTCAAAATACTCCTTATAAAAGGTATCAAAAGCAAGCTTGTGACCGGCAGAATAATCATTATACTTAATGACTACGTTTACAGATGCGCTCTCTTCATCATCCGGATCGATCATCGGTTTGCCCACGGTGCACTTTATAGCCTTTGCATTTGCAGCAAAAGCTTCTTCCAGCCCCATCTCGGAAAACTCATCATACATCATGGTGAAATCTTCTTCCGTCATCATATCCTCTTCAAAGCAGCCGCTCATCGCTGTATAATCCAGTTTCTGAAGCGCTGTGCAAAAAGACTTCACCGGTGATGCCGCATTATTGCCGCAGCCGGTCAGGAACACAAACATAAGTGTAAAAGCCATAAACAAAACAAACTTCTTTTTCATAATCCTCTGTACCTCCTTTGACTTTACCCGCAACATTCTAGCACAATCAAAAAAGCTTTTCAATCATAAACTGAAAGCCGGAATTTACCTGCTGAAAGCCGGACCTTACCTGCCCTTACCATCCCATTGCGCCCAGCCATTTCAAGGTTCTCTGTTCCCTTTCTCTTCCCTCAGCTTCTTTGTATTTCCCAAGGGCAAGTTCTCCCCGTATCTCACCGTCCAGAAGATAAAGGATCCTCTCACACATGCCTGCCACCCCTGCATCATGAGTTACCATCATTATTGTTGTACCGTCACGGTTTATCTCCATGAATGCATCCATGACCTCTGCCGCCGCTGCCCGGTTAAGTGCCCCCGTAGGTTCATCCGCAAAAATGATCTCAGGCTTCAATATCATGCTTCTGCATATGCAGGCTCTCTGAAGCTGTCCCCCGGACACTTCCTTAATACTCCTTTGGGCCAGATCTCCGATATTCATTTTATCCATAAGCAGCTTTGCGCGCTCATAGTATGCTTTTTGATTCTTTTTATCCGAATGAACTGCCGGAAACGCAATATTATCAATTATGTTCAGATTCGACAGCATATTCATCATCTGAAATACAAAGCCCATCCGCCTGAGTCTGATATGCGCTTTATCATCTTCACCAAGTCCCGCTATTTCCGTATCACCAAGATACACCTCTCCGGATGATGCCTGATCCATCCCGGACACATTGTAGAGGAGAGTCGATTTTCCCGAACCCGAAGGCCCCATTATCGCGATCATCTCTCCCTCCTGTATCTCAAAACTGACTCCCTTTAATATACCGTCTTTTTTGAGGTCCTTAACTCTAAGTATGCTCATATTTTTCCCCCGATCTGTTATAAGTAACCCTGCCGTTTTCTCTCAGATACCGCCCCCGGATCATTCTCTTGAAGTAAGACATTCATATGCTTTGATATTTGCTGTCTCTCTCAGGCTTACTGCTGCCGCTGCAAATGATGTCAGTATCACCAAAAGCGGCACTACCGCAAATACCGATACCGTATCCATCTTAAACTTAA
Organism: uncultured Lachnospiraceae bacterium; assembly: GCA_946612125.1. Classification (GTDB taxonomy): domain Bacteria; phylum Bacillota; class Clostridia; order Lachnospirales; family Lachnospiraceae; genus NK4A136. The sequence goes on from CAMOEK010000088.1 coordinate 5,882, forward strand.
GTCCCGCGGCTCCCATAAATCCCAGCAGGATCCCGGCCAGCCGCTGACCTGATACCATTCCCGAAACGATCCCCAAGGCAAGCCCCGTCAGCAGATAAAATGTCAGTTTTTTCATATAATCCATGCGTATATCCGAAGCCGTAAATCCCAATGCTTTCTTAAGAGAGCTTTCTCTTCTTTCTCTCCAGATCACAAGACGCATCAGCAGAAGGATCACAACCATGATCACCACACAGGCAACAGCTTTTGTCATAAGCGATGCTTTTCCTATATTTCTGATGGTCTGACCATACATTCCTTTCATATATTCCGCTATCTCAGCTATTTTGATGCTTTGATCCGTTCCCGACACTCCTTTGCTGTATTCCGATATCCACTCATCCGGCAGCACTTCATCTTTGAGTGTAACATACATAACACTCCACATGAGCGGAGTTGCATCGTTTATACATCCTTTAGCCGTCTTTCCTCCATTTGTAATATCCGAATAAATGCCGCATATAACGCATGCGCTTTTTTCTGACTCTCCGGCCTTTGTATTCTTACAGATCGTGATGCTGTCTCCGACTCCAAGTCCGGTCTCCTCTGCATTTAATATGGATACGGCGATCTCATTTTCGCTCTGCGGATATGTTCCTTCGGTATAATTTACAGGGAAAATGCTATGGTCACCATTTTCCAGGATCAGATCATAAGCTCTGCCGTCAGACAGGAATGATCTGTAGGCTCCGGTTTCCATTACCGAATATCTGTCAACTCTGTCATCCTCTGCCAGGCGTGCTGCCAGCTCACCGGCCGAAGCATCTGTGTCCTGTGACCGGCGGACATCGATACGGATCTGACTGTTTCCTATCCCCATATAACGGACAAAGTCCGGATCCGACATTGTTTTCTTCATGCTGTCGGGAACTATCATCATAAACACCGCAGCCATGATGATAACTGAAACAGGTATCCAATAGTTTTTACTCCGTCGGCTCTCACTGCGTCCGCTCAATGCAGTAACGGCAGAGATCTTTTCAGTCCTGACAAGCGTTCGTTTCACGGATAAAAGTATCATGGCTTCGGCCAAGACGGCTCCGGCGATCATGAGCGCATATACAAGAACAGGATCATCTGCTTCTCCGTAAAGCTCTCTCATGCCTTTTCCCAAAGGGACCGCTATAACACAAGCCAAAACTGATCCCACAAGACAGCCTATCGCGGAAAGCAGCAGATATTTGGATAAATAAAGCTTTCTTATATCCATCCTTGAGATCCCGACTGCCTTCAGCATTCCTATCTCGCGCCGGTCTTTTTCAAGCCGGGTAAGAACGATATATCTTATGCACATGATGGAAATACAAAGGACTACAACAGATACAAGCAGTATGATGATCACCATGATCCCGTCCGAAAGAGCATTCATCAGTTTTATCAGTGGATAAGTGATGGCCGGTCCGTTGCAGGGAAGATCCGCATCCTTATATGCGGTGGCGAAAGTGCCTGCATCGCTTCCTTCTTTAAGCCTGTATTCTATCAGATACTCTTCGCTTCCCAGATATTTCAGTCTTTCGTAATCCGCTTCGTTCACAAGAAATCTCTTAGAGGATGCCATCATGGAATTCATCTGCGAATCACGCATAAATCCCGCAACGTCCAGCTCCGCGGTATCTATATGCATCTTATCTCCGACATTGATATCATATTCATTCCTGTATGCAACGGGCACATAAACCGTTCCGGGAGAAACGCGTATAATGCTGTCGTCTGCATCCAGAAGATAATCGAAAGTATCGCTCTGGCAAGAGAGTCCGTTATCCTGCATATTGCTATCAAAACTGTTATCGCCTATCCTTATCTGTCCGTTCTCCAGATTGAGAAATCTGCATATCTGCATTTTCTCAACCTCAGGTCTTTTCTCCGTAAATGCTTTTATTTTCTCTTCGGGCAGTTCTCCCGTATGCATTTGCAAAAAGTGAGGTGTTTCAGCCTTTATCATAAGAGACGAGATCGATGAATACAGCGTGGCAAAAAGGAATACCGCCAGTCCCAGCAGCATAGCCGCAACTGCCATAAATACAGTCGTTGAAATCGTTATAAGCCTGTTCGACTTAAGATCATTTATTATCAGTCGTCTTATCATTTACCCTCCCCCTTTCAAGTTCTTTGACCGATCTGAAAAACAGTATCGAAACAGCCATCGCCGCCAGAAACAGTCCCGATACCATAATGACACATGCCGCACCGCGTCCGACTCCGATATGCCTTGCTTCCGCGATCTTATCTGCCAGAACTCCCGCTCCTGCATAAGCAAAAACATAACCGATCTGCGAAAGAAAGCTTATGAGCCCCCATGCCCTGCCCTGCTTATCCGCATCTATATTGATCCTTGTCATATAATCAAGGCAATTGTTCGCAAAAGGGAGCATAAAGAAAAACAGGAATCCGAAACAGCATATCAGTATCATGTTCTCTTTAAGCCCGAATCCCACCATGGCCAGCCCGCATACCGCCAGTGAGATACTGAGTATACGGGTATGATCTTTCCTTATCCCGGCTATCCCTATAATTATGCTCGATACCAGCATTCCGCTCGCACATACCGTTTCCGCTATTCCAAGGACTCTGCTGCTTTCAAAATCCAGTATCAAAGGCTCAACCAGTATCTGCATCGCACCCATAAAACATGTGATCACGGAAGATATGATTATCAGGATCATTATCCCTCTCTTCTCTGTTATGGCCATCCAGCCCAGCTTAAAGCTTTCACCAAAAGACTCCTTTATAATGCTGCGCTTTGAAAGTCTGTTTTTTCTTACGATGGCAGTGCAGATCACCGTAAACACGAATGTACAGATATCTATGATAAGGAGCAGCTTTACATCGCTTATTCCCAAAAGCATACCCGCCAGCATCGGAGAGATAAGATACCTTGCGCTTCCTGCCAGACTCATCATACCGCTTGCTTTTGAATACTCATCTTTAGTGAGCATATCCGTTACTGTCGCCCTGTAAGAAGGCTCCAGCAGTGAAGAAAAAACCGCACTGACAGATACGCCTATACAGATCTGATAGAGCTTTGCTTCACCGCTAAACATGCATATGAGAATATATACCAGTCCCACTCCGGACATACCGTCACCAAGCATCATCAGCAGACATCTGTCATACCTGTCCGCAAATACACCTGCCACAGGGCTGAGCAAAAGCACCGGGAGAAATGCAAGTAAGGCGACCAGCGCGGTAGCTGCGGCACTTCCTGTCATACGAAAAACATAAACACTCAAGCCGAAGCTTGTCAGGCCTCCGCCTATCGAGGAGATAAATTCTCCTGCCCAGAGAAGCAGAAATCTTCTGTAATTTGATCCTTTCCCCATTATCATTCCCTTCCGCCCTATTGTTACGGGCTGCTTTATATACCGACAACCTGTCGGTATATGTTTAAAATATATGGGGGCAAAGCCCCCTGTAAAACGTAATATGATGCTCTGTTACTGTTTTGCTATTATTTTTTTTATCACAGCCTCGAGGCTTTTTTCTTTTGCTCCCAGCATTCTCTCTGTATGATAAATGAATGCCTCTATCCTATCCTTCATTTTCTCCTGTGGCAGCTCCGACATTTTATCAAATGCAGTATTTGAATATACTATGATCATCTCCGCAGCTTCCGCAGGATACTTTGAGTGAAACATTTTGCATCTGTTTCCTTCCTCGATAAGCTCTGCGATCATCGGTACTACCTCTCTGATAAGCTTCTCCTGGGATTTCTGATGAAGCAAGGCATTCTGAGGTTTATGTATCTGTTCAAGCACTTCTGCTCCTGCTCCCGAATCGATATTAAGCGTGAGGAAAGCGCCTGCGATCCTTTCAAGTAAAGGGATCGTATTGTTTTTTACTATTGTCCGCGCCGCTGCAATGCTCCTGTTGATCATCCTGTCAACTATCGCATCAAGGATCTCTTCTTTCGAGCTGAAGTGATGATATAACGTCCCTCTGGCTATCCCTATCTCTTTTATAATGTCATTTGTGCTGGCATTATCATAACCCTTTTCTGCAAAGAGCTGTTCTGCAACATCAAGGATCTCGCCCTTTCTTTCTTCAGCAGATTTTACGACTCTCATTTTTTATCCCTTTTCGGAAAAGTGTTCCTATTGTTATTGTAATCTATTCCTTATGACAGGTTATAATGGTATAACTACTCGCATTGACCGTAATCACACATCCATCTATGTGAACATACCAATTCTTACCATGCCTTTCTATATCTGCGTCTGTTTTTAGGATCTCTTCCTTGCACCAGGCAACTACATCTATTTCTCCAAGGCCAAGGTTTCTTCTTATTCTGTCTACTCCCATATCAGTAGTATGTATTCTATCTATATTTTCAATAAGCATATTATTCAAAATGTTTTCCTTTGAATTTCCTGACTTGGACCCATAATTCAGAAAAGAGACTTTTAATAACCTCTGATCTGCTGCGTGCGTTTAACCGACAGCCTGTCGATCAAGCATAATATACCACAAATAAACAGCTGCTGTCAATTGTTTTCTTGCTATTTGTTTTGTTTGTTTTGACATTTGCCATCCGGCACCGTTTCTTTGTTATCCTTATCCGTGCCGGC
>CAMOEK010000089.1:0-10398 GCA_946612125.1 uncultured Lachnospiraceae bacterium
CTTAGCCGGATCAAACGCTCTGCCAAACGGCCGCTTATCTCCAAGCTGGCCGACTCGGATAAACTCCCGGACAATGCTCTGCTGCCTATACTATCCAACGACATTTCGGCCTCTGAACTGTACAGCTATTATTCCTTCAAAAAAAGCGGCTTCCTTTCGGAATACCGCCGCGGTATAGTTGTTCTGTAAGCTATCCCTGCCTCGAAGGGCATATGTCTTTAAGAAAACATTCCCCGCACTTTGGCGATCTGGCCGTGCAATAGCTGCGTCCCAGCGCTATGAACTGGATATTGCATAATATCCAGTGATCCTTCGGAAGCTTCTTCATCAGATCATATTCGACTTTTTCCGGATCGGTATTTTCGCTCAGGCCGAATCGTCTGGCCAGGCGCCCCACATGGGTATCCACTACTATGCTGGGGATCCGGTAGATATTTCCGCGGATCACATTGGCTGTCTTTCTGCCCACACCCGGCAGGGTTACCAGCTTATCTATATCAGATGGCACTTCCCCGTCGTATTCAGCTATAAGCTTTTTGCAGCAGGCAATGATATTCTTCGCTTTGTTATGATAAAAGCCGGTAGAGTGTATATCCTCTTCCAGCTCTTTAAGCTCCGCCTGCGCAAAAGCCTCCACGGACGGATATTTTTTAAACAGATCCTTTGTGACCATATTTACTCTGGCGTCGGTGCACTGTGCACTTAAAATGGTGGCGATCAAAAGCTGCCAGGCCTCTTCATGCTCAAGATAGCAGAAAAGGTCTGTACCGTATTCCTTATCCAGGCGTTTTAACAACTCTTTAACTTTTATCATGCTTCCTCATCATCCTTCTTAAGCGTAAGATCGGAATACATGTCAAGTTTGGCCACGATGCGGCTGGCATCATCTCCGTAGATCCTGCTGCCTCTGTGTGACACCAGTGGTTCTCCTTCGCGCTGCTCATCCACCTCTACGCTCATGCGCATGGTACCGGAGGCCACCTCTTTATCCAGATGTGCCAATATGGATTCTATTCTCTCATCTTCTGCCATATCCTATCTCACGCTCCTTCCGGACTCTATTCAGATCTGCCTGCTTTTTCTCTTAAATATAACGCCCCAATATCAAGCGATGCCCGCAAAAACTGCCGGGCATCGTTTACAGTATCTATAATTATTTCAGCCCTGTCTGGCCTTAAGGTCATCTGCATCAAACACAGCTTCCAGAGGCTGACCGCCGGGAACCATAGGATAAACCTTATCGTCTTCTTTGATGACGCAGTCGATAACTACAGGCCCCTTAGCCTTGATGGCTTTCTTGAGCACATCCGCCAGCTCTTCTTTCTGGGTAACACGGTAAGCCGTACAACCAAGCGCTTCCGCAACCTTAACATAATCAACCTTATCTTCCAGAACGGTCTGCGAATAACGCTGCCCGTAGAAAAGGGTCTGCCACTGTCTAACCATACCCAGCACATGGTTATTGATGATTATCTCTATGATGGGCACCTGATAACGTGATGCCGTAGCCAGCTCCTGCATGTTCATCCTGAAGCATCCGTCGCCGGCAATATTAACACAGATCTTATCGGGACGGCCATACTTCGCGCCTATGCAGGCCCCCAAGCCGTAACCCATGGTTCCCAAACCGCCGCTTGATAAGAAGGTCCTGGGCTCGGTATATTTGTAGAACTGCGCAGCCCATATCTGATGCTGTCCTACATCGGTAGTGATAACCGCCTTGCCTTTGGTCACATCATAAAGAGTCTCTATCACATAGGGGCAGGTCAGACGTGAATGAGGATAGGTAAGGGGCATCTTTTCTTTCATCTCCTTGATCTTATCCATCCATTCCTTGTGATCCTGCTTTGTAAGCTTTTTATTGATGATCGTGAGCACTTCCTTAAGATCGCCCACTACAGCTGCAGCGGTACGCACATTCTTATTTATCTCCGCAGCATCTATATCGATATGCAGTATCTTTGCCTTGGGTGCAAAGGTCTTGGGATTAGAGACCACACGGTCGGAAAAACGTGCGCCAAGAGCGATGAGCAGGTCACATTTGCTCACGCCTATATTGGTGGTCTTGGTACCGTGCATGCCTATCATGCCGGTATAATTATCTGCGGTGCCGTCGTAAGCTCCCTTTCCCATAAGGCTGTCGCATACAGGCGCGTCCAGCTTCTTTGCAAATTCTGCCACTTCCTTTGTAGCGCCGGAGATTATCGCACCGCCGCCCACATATATGAAAGGACGCTCGGAGGCTTTTATAAGCTCTATGGCCTTATCGATATCCTCATCCGTATAACGTTTTTCAAGCTTAAGAGTTGAAGGCTTTGCTTTCTTATACGCGCATTTTGCAGCAGTAACATCCTTGGTTATATCGACCAGCACGGGACCGGGACGCCCGCTTCTTGCGATCGCAAAAGCCTTGCGTATGGTATCTGCCAGCACATTGACATCCTTTACCATAAAGCTGTGCTTGGTGATGGGCATGGTCACGCCCGCGATATCCACTTCCTGGAAGGTATCCTTGCCCAGCCAGGGAAGGGTAACATTACAGGTGATAGCCACTAAAGGTACGCTGTCCATATGAGCCGTAGCGATACCGGTTACCAGGTTGGTGGCTCCGGGGCCGGATGTAGCCATACATACGCCCACCTTGCCGGTAGCGCGCGCATAACCGTCTGCCGCATGGGCAGCGCCCTGCTCATGACTGGTCAGCACATGGTTGATCTCATCCGCATGACGATAAAGCTCGTCGTAGATATTAAGGATAGTTCCTCCGGGATAACCGAATACGGTATCCACGCCCTGCTCCTTAAGACACTCTATTACTATCTGGGAACCCGAAAGCTCCTGAACTGCTGCCGAAGCAGTCTTAGTCTTCTTTGCTGCCATGAGTTTACTCTCCTTATTGATATTCTTATTGTAAGATCCTTTCCGGACCATATTGTCAGGCTTTGCCCGGCACCTTAAGGATCGCGCCCTGATTTCCTGAAGTAACCAGCTCGCGGTAGCGTGCAAGATAACCGGTAAGATGCTGCTCCTTAGGCTGCCATTTAGCGCGTCTCGCTGCCAGCTCCTCATCGGAAACCTTCATCTCGAGCTTATTGTTAGGTATATCGATGGAAATGATATCGCCTTCCTCAACAAGCGCGATAGGTCCGCCTACAGCTGCCTCAGGTGATACATGTCCGATGGATGCTCCGCGGCTTGCGCCGGAGAAACGTCCGTCAGTGATAAGCGCTACGGATGATCCCAGTCCCATACCTGCGATAGCGGATGTAGGATTGAGCATCTCTCTCATTCCGGGGCCGCCCTTAGGGCCTTCGTAACGGATAACGACTACATCGCCCGCTACTATCTTTCCGCCCTTGATGGCAGCGATAGCATCTTCCTCGCAGTCGAATACTCTTGCAGGTCCTTCATGCACCATCATCTCGGGTACAACGGCGCTTCTCTTTACAACGCCACTATCCGGAGCCAGATTGCCCTTGAGCACCGCTATGCCGCCGGTAGGGCTGTAAGGATTCTCTACGGGTCTGATGACTTCGGGATCCAGATTCACGCAGCCCTTTATGTTCTCCGCAACGGTCTTGCCGCTTACGGTGATCAGATCGGTATATAAGAGGTCTTTCTTGCAAAGCTCATTCATAACCGCATATACGCCGCCGGCCTCATTCAGATCCTCCATATAGGTAGGGCCTGCAGGCGCCAGGTGGCACAGGTTCGGGGTCTTTGCCGAAAGCTCATTTGCTATATCCAGGTTAAGCTCCACGCCTGCCTCATGCGCTATAGCGGGCAGATGCAGCATTGAATTGGTGGAGCAGCCCAGCGCCATATCTACGGTAAGCGCATTCATGAATGCCTTCTCCGTCATGATATCGCGGGGTCTTATATTCTTCTCTACCAGTTCCATTATCTTCATTCCGGCATGCTTTGCCAGACGGATACGCTCGGAATAAACAGCCGGAATGGTACCGTTGCCCTTAAGGCCCATGCCCAGAGCTTCGGTAAGGCAGTTCATCGAGTTGGCTGTATACATACCCGAACATGAACCGCAGGAAGGACATACCTTCTCTTCAAACTCTTCCAGATCCTCTTCAGTGATCTTTCCGGCAGCCAGCTCACCTACAGCTTCAAACATCGATGATAAGCTGCGCTTGCGTCCCTTTACATGGCCGGCCAGCATGGGGCCGCCGCTCACAAAGATCGTAGGGATATTCACACGCGCTGCTGCCATTAACAGGCCGGGCACATTCTTATCACAGTTGGGGATCATAACCAGACCGTCAAAACCGTGTGCCATAGCCATACACTCGGTAGAATCAGCGATCAGATCACGGGTTACCAGTGAATACTTCATTCCTATATGTCCCATCGCGATACCGTCACAGACAGCAATGGCGGGGAATACAACAGGCATGCCGCCTGCCATAGCCACACCCATCTTCACAGCCTCTGTGATCTTATCCAGGTTCATATGGCCGGGTACTATCTCATTAAAGGAAGATACAATGCCTATCATAGGGCGCTGTCTCTCTTCCTTTGTAAAACCTAAAGCATTGAACAGACTCCTGTGAGGCGCCTGCGCGGTTCCGCATTTAACACTGTCGCTTCTCATTTTAACCGTCTCCTTTTTTTCTTATCTTTCTTTATGCCTATAATTATGGCAATAAATAGCAATAAAAGCTTTAGCAGATCCCATTTTGCGTCCAAAAGAAACTTCTTCATCAAGCTATACGCTCTGCTATCAGACTGCCCATCTCCGTGCAGCCCACCTTAGTGCAGCCTTCGCTGAAGATATCTCCCGTGCGGAAGCCCTCCTTAAGTACCTTATCCACTGCTGCATCTATGGCATCGGCTTCCTTATCCAGATCGAAGGAATAACGCAGCATCATGGATGCGGAAAGGATAGTTGCAATAGGATTGGCAATATCCTTGCCTGCTATATCAGGCGCCGATCCGTGGCTGGGCTCATAGAGTCCGAACTTCGTATCATTAAGCGATGCGCTGGCAAGCATTCCTATCGAACCGGTTACCATGCTGGCCTCATCCGATAAGATATCGCCGAACATGTTCTCGGTAAGGATCACATCAAACTGTGAAGGGTCACGCACCAGCTGCATTGCGCAGTTGTCTACCAGCATATGCTCAACCGTAACTTCCGGATAGTTCTTTGCCACTTCGTTGACAACGGCTCTCCAGAGTCTGGAGGAATCCAGCACGTTCGCCTTGTCAACACTGGTCACCTTCTTACGGCGCTTCATCGCTATCTCAAAGCCCTTTATTGCTATACGGCGTATCTCAGCCTCAGTATAGGTAAGGGTATCGATGGCTTTCTTCATGCCGTTCTCTTCTACGGTCTTTCTTTCGCCAAAATACAGACCGCCGGTAAGCTCGCGCATTATCAGCATATCAAAGCCCTTGACAGAGATCTCTTCCTTTAAAGGGCAGGCTCCGCGCAGCTCGGGATAAAGCACTGCGGGGCGGAGATTTGCAAACAGATTGAGCGCCTTTCTTATCTTAAGAAGACCTGCCTCGGGTCTCTTCTCCGGAGGCAGTTTGTACCAGGGCGATGTATTCGTATCGCCGCCGATAGAACCCATCAGCACGGCATCCGCTGCCTTTGCGGCAGCAATAGCCTCATCTGTCAGCGGCTCGCCGCAGGCATCGATGGATGCGCCTCCCATTAAAATATCCGTGAATTTCATTTCGTGGCCGTATACTTCTGCCACCTTGTTCAGAACTCTTTTGGCCTGAGCTACTATCTCGGGCCCTATACCGTCACCGGGTATACAGGTGATATTGAGTGTCATGTTTTTATGCTCCTTTTTATCTGCCTTCACAAGCCGGCATCTCCGGATCCGGTCTGCGCCTTCGGCTTAAATTCATCAAGTACTCTGCTTATTTCTCTGCCTTTTCAACCTGAGCAATAGCGCTCTTTCTCATGGGGATACGGCAGTTTTTGTTGCTGCCGAATTCTACGATAACGTCATCCTCAGTAATATCGATGAGCACGCCGTAGAAACCGCTGGTAGTAACAACTACATCGCCCACTTCCATTTCCTTGAGCATTTCCTGCATTCTCTTCTGCTCCTTTTTCTGGGGACGCAGAAGCAGGAAATAGAAAATAGCGATCATTGCCACTATGGATATGATATAGGAAAGTCCCAGTCCGCCCGCTGCACCTGACTGAGCGCTTCCCGCAGCAGCGGCACCGTCAGACAATAACATTGATAAGATATTCATTTTATGTTCCTCCCTGTTTTGGTTTTAAAATATCGTTTCTAATAATACACAAAATAAGGTCCTGCCGCAAGAGGAATTTTATTGTTACCCCTCACAGCTCGAATGGCTGTAAACAGTATGATTTTATTCTCCCTGCATAGCCGCAAGTTTCTCTTTTTTATACTCCGCAAAACGCCCCTGATCCAGCGCATCGCGTATCTCTTCCATAAGATGATTATAAAAATACAGATTATGGAGCACACCAAGTCGCATGCCCAGCATTTCCTTTGCCTTAAGCAGATGCCTGATATATGCGCGCGAATACCTCTGACACGCCGGACACTTACAGCCCTCTTCTATGGGTCTGTCGTCACGCTCGTACTGCGCATTCATCAGATTGATCTTTCCATGTCCCGTATACATATGCGCATGTCTGCCATTCCTGGTGGGATATACGCAGTCAAAGAAGTCTACGCCGCGATCTACAGCCTCAAGTATGTTGGCGGGCGTACCCACCCCCATCAGATATACAGGCTTATCCTTGGGCAGATATGGCACTGTCTCATCAAGTATGTAATACATCTGCTCATGGCTCTCTCCCACGGCCAGGCCTCCTATGGCATAGCCGGGCAGGTCGAGCTCTGCGATGCGTTTGGCATGCTCGATCCTGATATCCGCATACACCGCGCCCTGATTGATACCAAAGAGCAGCTGCTCCGGGTTCACGGTATCTTCACGCGCATTAAGTTCCTTCATTTTAACGATGCAGCGCTCAAGCCATCTGGTAGTCCTGTCCACCGACGGCTGCACATAAGCGCGCTCTGCCAGCGCAGGTGGGCACTCATCAAAGGCCATGGCAATGGTAGAGCCCAGATTCGACTGTATCTGCATGCTCTCTTCCGGTCCCATGAAGATCTTATGTCCGTCTATATGCGACTGAAAGGTAACACCTTCCTCTTTTATCTTCCTTAAGCCTGCCAGCGAAAAAACCTGAAACCCGCCCGAATCCGTAAGTATCGGTCTCTCCCAGCTCATAAACTTATGCAGGCCGCCAAGAGCTTTTACCACTTCGTCCCCGGGACGCACATGCAGATGGTAGGTATTGGAAAGCTCGACCTGCGTGCCTATGCGCTCAAGGTCCTCCGTAGATACAGCTCCCTTGATGGCGCCTACCGTGCCCACATTCATAAACACTGGTGTCTGTATCGTTCCGTGCACCGTCTCCATAACAGCGCGCTTCGCCCTGCCCTCTGTTTTAAGGACCTGATATTTCATTCTTTCTATTCCTCCCCGGTCCGGATCTTCTTAATCGCAAATATCACCGCACCCATTATCAAAAGTGAAACCGGCAGCGCTATCAGCCAGCTGCGTACAAAACCGGCGATCACATATCCTACAAATGAAACAGCTGCCGCAGTCAGCGCGTAAGGCAGCTGCGTGGATACATGGTTTATATGCTCGCACTGCGCTCCGGCAGACGCCATTATGGTCGTATCGGATATGGGTGAGCAGTGGTCGCCGCAGACCGAACCGGCCATGCACGCCGAGATGGCTATTATCATCAGCTCGTTATTGATATCTCCGCCAAAAGTAAATACCACTATGGGGATCAGCATACCGAAGGTTCCCCATGAGGTGCCTGTAGCAAACGCCAGGAATGCGCCTATCAAAAATACAAAGGCCGGAAGGAAAGACATCACCATTCCGTTTTCTGCTACCTTCTCCACCACCGAAGCAACATAGGCCGCAGCTCCCAGCGAATCCGTCATGCCCTTTAAGGTCCAGGCAAGGGTAAGGATAAGTATGGCCGGCACCATGCTCTTAAAGCCTTCCGGTATTGCATTCATGCATTCCTTAAAGCTTAATACACCTGTGCACAGATAGAAAATGATCGTTATGAAAAGAGCCGCCATTGATCCGTATACCAGACCTACGGATGCATCTGAATTGGCAAAGGCATCCACAAAGCTCTCTCCCTCAAAGAAACCACCGGTATAGATCATTCCGATAACGCAGCAGAAAATTAACGTGATTATAGGCAATACCAGATGTATCACCTTTCCCTTTTCCGAAACAGGAGGCGCCGGCTGTTCTTCCGCTCCCGTCATTCCCGATTCCATCAGTGACTTATCCGGCATATTCTCTTTGGGCAGGTTCTTTTCCGCCTTCTTCATGGGGCCGAAATCCTGACCGCTGAGTATCAGCATAAGCATCATGCCTATGGTAAGAAAGGCGTAGAGATTATACGGTATAGCCCTTATAAAAAGCGTCAGACCATTGGCGCCGTCAACAAAGCCCGTGACTGCCGCAGCCCAGGAAGATATAGGCGCGATTATGCAGACAGGTGCGGCCGTGGCATCGATCAGATATGCCAGCTTCTCACGCGAGACCCTGTTCTTATCCGTCACCGGCCGCATTACCGACCCCACGGTAAGGCAGTTGAAATAATCATCGATAAATATGAGCACGCCCAAAGCAAACGTGGCAAGCTGCGCTCCCATACGCGTCTTGACATGCGTTGACGCCCAGCGTCCAAAGGCTGCCGAGCCGCCGGCGCGGTTCATCAGCATCACTATGCTGCCCAGCACCACCAGAAAGATGAGTATACCTACATTCCAGGGATCGGAAAGCTGTCCTATCATCCCGTCCTTAAAGATATGCTCCATGGCCACAACAGGATTGAATCCGGCGTACAGAAGCCCGCCGGCTATTATTCCTATCATAAGGGAAGAATAAACCTCCTTGGTGATAAGCGCCAGAATTATAGCAACCAGCGGCGGTAACAGGGCCCAAACAGTATCTGTGAACATCTTTTTCCTCCCTTTGATCCTCCTCCCCGCAGGCGGAGAGCATGTATTTTTGCCGCAGACACATACTGCCGTTTTTGCCGCAGCAATACCATTTTATAACTCATACAGCATATTTGCAAGAACGTGCTTGCTTGTAATAAGCTCTTTGATATGTTATATTATGCGCGGTCATTGCGTTTGCTATGATCGCATACCTATCACGGACAGCAATAAATACAGCGCTGCCCGCCTTAAAGGAGAATAAAAATGGCAGGTTCAACATTCGGAGAAACATACAGAGTGACCACCTGGGGCGAATCCCACGGCCCGGCGCTTGGCTGCGTGGTAGACGGCTGCCCCGCCGGCCTCAGTTTAAACGAAGATCTGATACAGCCCTATCTGGACAGAAGAAAACCCGGTACTTCCGCTCTTACCACTGCCCGCAGTGAAGCAGATAAGGTCCGCATACTTTCGGGCGTATTTGAGGGAAAGACCACCGGCACGCCCATATCTTTAATGATAGAGAACACTTCGCAGATTTCAAAGGATTACGGCAACCTGGCCGATACTTTCCGTCCCGGCCACGCCGATTACGGTTTTTACGCCAAATACGGTTTTCGTGATTACCGCGGAGGCGGACGCAGTTCGGGACGCGAAACTGCGGCACGTGTGGCCGCCGGCGCCATAGCAGCGCTGGTATTGGAACACTACGGGATCAGACTGCGCGCCTATACCACGGCTATCGGCCCGGTTGCGCTCCCCGAAGCTTACGCCGATCGATTAAGTCTTGAGGCCATAGCCGAAGCTTCTGCCAATGCTGCCTGCATGCCCGATGCCGAAGCGGCCGCAAAAGCCGAAGCCGCTGTTGCCGCAGCCCGCGAAGAACGCGACTCTCTTGGCGGGATCGTGGAATGCCGCATAGAAGGCGTGCCTGCCGGCATAGGCGAGCCTGTATTCGATAAACTTGACGCGCGGCTTGGTCAGGCCCTCTTTTCCATAGGAGCAGTAAAGGCCGTAGAGATAGGCGACGGCATTAAAGCCGCTGCCGCAAAAGGCAGCGAAAACAACGACCGCATGCGCATGAAGGACGGCCGCGTATGCTTTGGATCGAATCACGCCGGCGGGATAATCGGCGGCATATCAAACGGAAATACCATAGTGGCGCGCGCATATTTTAAGCCCACGCCTTCTATCTACCGGCCTCAGGATACCGTAAATGAAAAAGGTGAGGATGTAAACCTCACCATAGCAGGCCGCCACGATCCTGTAGTCGTCCCCCGCGCCGTTGTCGTCGTGGAAGCAATGTGCGCCATAAGCGTGCTGGACCTGTTTTTGCAGAACCGGAATTCCAGGTTGTGATACAATACAGACTGTGAAGATTCTTCGCTTCGCTCAG
>CAMOEK010000090.1:0-10218 GCA_946612125.1 uncultured Lachnospiraceae bacterium
AATGCTTCCCAGGGAAGCGAAACATCATCGCGTCCAAAGTGGCCGTAAGCCGCAGTGGGCTTGTAGATGGGTCTGCGCAGGTCGAGCATCTTGATGATGCCTGCGGGACGCAGATCGAAGTTCTCGCGTACGATCTCGAGTATCTTAGTCTCGGGCAGCTTGCCGGTGCCGAAGGTATCCACGCGTACGGAAGTGGGCTGAGCCACGCCTATAGCATAGGAAAGCTGTATCTCGCACTTGTCAGCCAGACCTGCTGCCACGATGTTCTTTGCAACGTAGCGCGCAGCATATGCAGCGCTCCTGTCCACCTTGGTGCAGTCCTTACCGGAGAATGCTCCGCCGCCGTGACGCGCATATCCGCCGTAGGTGTCTACTATTATCTTACGGCCGGTAAGACCGGAATCGCCGTTAGGTCCGCCGATAACGAAACGTCCGGTGGGATTGATGAAGATCTTTGTATCAGAATCCACCATATCTGCAGGCAGCACGGGATCCAGCACATACTTCTTAATGTCTGCATGGATCTGCTCCTGGGTAACATCAGCCGCATGCTGGGTAGAGATTACGACTGCCTCAAGTCTCTTTGCCTTGCCGTTCTCATCATACTCTACAGACACCTGGCTCTTGCCGTCGGGACGCAGATAGGACAGTGTGCCGTCCTTGCGTACCTTGGTAAGCTGTCTGGTGAGCTTGTGCGCCAGAGAGATGGGATAAGGCATAAACTCTTTGGTCTCGTTTGTCGCAAAACCGAACATCATACCCTGATCGCCGGCGCCTATAGCCTCGATCTGCTCGTCGCTCATTTTGTTTTCCTTAGCTTCCAGAGCCTTGTCAACGCCCATTGCTATATCGGCGCTCTGCTTGTCCAGAGCCACGATAACGCCGCAGGTATTGCAGTCAAAGCCCTTTGAAGAATCGTCATAACCGATCTCCCTTATGGTATCGCGCACGATCTTCTGGATATCCACGTTAGCCTTGGTGGTGATCTCTCCCATTACCAGCACCAGACCGGTAGTAATGGCGGTCTCGCAGGCCACGCGGCTCATGGGATCCTGAGCCATCAGCGCATCCAGCACAGCATCAGAGATGTTGTCGCAGATCTTGTCGGGATGTCCTTCCGTCACCGACTCGGATGTGAAAAGTATCTTTTCCATCGCTTGTTCCTCCTTAACAAATGGAAAATGGCGAAGTTCCCTGTCAAGAATAAGTCTTTTGTATCAAAAAACCGCTTACGGAATAAGCGGATCAGAACTAACAGACCCTCTTATTGTTCGAAGACATATCGTCTTATCGCTCAGGTTGGCACCTTCCTTATGGCTAAGGGGTTGCCGTGGCTTCACAGGTCCTATGTACCTCCACCACTCTGAATAAGAGAACTTCTCAATATTGTGTTTGCATGCTAAAGAATACTCTATATATAGCCCCCTGTCAATAGAAAAGGAAAAAAATTTTGACAATTACTGCCATGTGCATTATAATTACTGAGATTAAACTGAACTGAGGTTTTTTATGGACAGGTATGCAATTTGGGGTGGGCCTACCCTGCAGGGAGAAGTGCAGATCGGCGGAGCTAAAAACGCTGCTCTTGCAATACTTGCAGCCGCGGTCATGACCAACGACCCCGTACGCATTGAAAATGTACCCGCCGTGACCGATGTGAACGTTCTGCTCAAAGCAATGGAGCAGATAGGCGTTAAGATAGAGCGCCCCGACAGACACACGGTCGTTATCGACGGCTCTAAAATAGAAAGCAACATAATAAATGACGAATACTTAAAGCGCATCAGAGCCTCCTATTATCTGGTAGGCGCGCTTTTAGGAAAGAACAGACAGGCGCAGGTGCCACTTCCCGGCGGCTGTAATATAGGTGTGCGCGCTATCGATCAGCATATCAAGGGCTTTTCTGCCCTGGGAGCTAAGGTCCGCATACAGCACGGCTGTATCAGCGCCGAAGCAAAGGAACTGCGCGGAAACCATATCTTCCTGGATAAAGTTTCCGTAGGCGCCACCATCAATATCATGATGGCATCCACTCTTGCCACCGGCAAGACTATCATAGAAAACGCCGCCAAGGAGCCCCACGTGGTTGACCTGGCAAACTTCTTAAACAGCTGCGGCGCTAATATCAAAGGCGCCGGTACCGACGTGATCCGCATCAAGGGCGTTGAACGCCTGCACGGCACGGAATATGCGATAATCCCCGATCAGATAGAAGCAGGAACCTATATGATGGCATCAGCAGCATGTCACGGCGATGTGCTGGTTCGCGGCGTCATCCCCAGGCATCTGGAATGCATCACCGCAAAGCTCTGTGAGATCGGCTGCCATATTACCGAATATGACGACGCAGTAAGGGTTTCCGCTCCGGAACCTCTTACTTCCACTCAGGTTAAGACCCTGCCCTATCCCGGCTTCCCCACCGACATGCAGCCGCAGATCACCGTGGCTCTTGGTCTGGCACAGGGTACCAGCATAGTGACGGAGGGCATATTTGAGAACCGTTTCAAATACGTTGATGAACTGGTGCGCATGGGCGCTTCCATCAAGGTGGAGGGCAACATGGCTGTCATTACCGGCGTGTCCCGTTACAGCGGCGCCAGCATTACCGCTCCTGACCTTCGCGCGGGCGCGGCTCTTGTCATCGCAGCGCTTGCCGCTGAGGGTGAGACCATTGTTGAGGACACCCGTTTCATCGAACGCGGTTATGAAGATTTTGAACTGAAATTAAAAGGCCTGGGCGCAAGGATCGAAAAAGTCAGCTCAGACCGTGAATTACAAAAGGCCAGACTGAAGCTGGCCTGATGATCATAATATCTTTTTGATGCTCAATCCCGGAGTTTTATCAAGCTCCAGGAAACTTCCGTCAGACATTTCAAGCATGGGTTTTGACAGGCGCTGTTTATTTATCCAGCGTACTGTTCCCGTGCGTCCGTCACTCAGCAGAACGCGGTTATCTATATAAGTATTTACCACATTCTCGAGGAATTTCATGATATAGGGGATCTCGTACTTCTGCAGCCCCTCTTCCTCAAATATCTCTATGACTTTGAAAGGACACATTCCTTCGCGGTATACGCGGTTGGCGGTCATGGCGTCATAAACATCCGCTATGGCCACTATCTTTGCGAACCCATCGATCTTATCCCTGGTCAGCCTCATGGGATATCCGCTTCCGTCGCACTTCTCATGATGCTCTAAAGCCGACAGCTTGATATGATCGCTTATACTCTGGCTTTTTAATATATTATAGCCCTCTATCGGATGGGACTTGATAGCCGCATATTCCTCATCCGTAAGCTTGCCGGGCTTTTTGATTATGCTGTCGGGTATCTTGAGCTTTCCTATGTCATGCATCATGCCGCAGGCCGTAGCCAGCTTGACATTTTCTTCATCAAATCCAAGCCATCTGGCAAACACATTGCAGATCATGGCCACATTCATGCTGTGGGCATATGTCAGGTCATCAAAATCGCGCATATTATGAAGCATGTCGAATACGCCGAAGGTATTGCCCTGGGCGCTGATTATGCGCATCGTATCCCCTATCATATTGTCCACGTTTATGGGGGTATTCTTCTCGACTATATCATTCAGATTGGTGCGCAGTCCCTCGACATTCTTTGCAAACGACTGCTTGAACGCCTGAAACTCCTGACTGGCTTTGAGTTTTTCGAAATGTGAAGGCTCCTCCTGCTGATTTACCTGAATATCGGCATCCTCTTTCACATCTATGCCTGTCAGGACGCTCATCAGTGAATCGGCAGCATCCGATAAAGATGCGGGATCCATTCCGCCAAACTTGCTCAGATCCGGTTCGTCTTCTTTTATCTCTTCTACCTCATAACCTACCGGATCCTCTATACGTATATCATATATCTCATAGGCCTCCAGCCTGGCTATAGCCTTTTCCGTGAGTACATAGCCCTTTGGAAAGACCAGCTGGTTGCCATTGGCGATGACATCGCTGGCCACCACCATGCCTGCTTTCAATACTTCCGTACGTACATGCTTCATAAGCGCCTCTGATCAGTAAAGATTTACATAGTCCTGCGGATTATAAGCTTTCCCGCCTATACGCATCTCAAAATGCAGATGGGGTCCCGTGCTGTTACCTGTGGACCCGCTGGCAGCTATAACCTGCCCCTGGCTCACATACTGCCCTACGGAAACATAGATCTTGCTGAGATGCGCGTATCTGGTCTGTCTTCCGTCAGGATGATTTATATTGACCAGATAACCGTAGCCTCCGTTCCAGCCTGCCCAGGTTACCGTACCGCCGGACGACGCCCAGATAGGCGTGCCCGTGGGCGTTGCTATATCGATTCCCTGATGTCCCGTGGAACCTCCGGGCATGGGTGCACGCCTGTTGCCGAAAGGCGATGATATGCGCCCGCCGGCAAGGGGCTTGATATAGGTGGGCGGCACCTTCGTGCCCACTTCCACAACTTTTGCCACAGCCTCGACTCCCACTTCTTCGTAGAGCACTTCACGTTCCTGCTCTTCATTATTCTTGCGGGTGATCAGAGAAACGGTCTCGTGATACCCCGATGAAGGCTGCTGCAGCGTCTCGGATTTGGTGGTATACCATTCGTCATTATAGATATATTCCACCGGCAGATCAAAGACCTCGTCATCCCTGGTAGTCTCTGTCCATATGACCGAAAGCTCCGGCTCCGGAACGGTGATTATAAGCTCCTGATCGACGTTGATGATGGAATTCTCATTATCAAGCGTCTCGTTCAAAGCAATTATCTCATCGAGAGGCAGCCCCACTTCCAGTGATATCTTTGAGAGCGTGTCTCCGGATTTGACTTTATAGATCTGCTGGAGCTCCTGCAGATCGGTAAGCTTTCCGCGGGCCTCCTCGTAATCCATTATGCTGTCGTTGGGAAGATATGCTTCCACCACTTCCACACTCTCGGAAAAGCCCATCTCCTCGATACCGTATTCAAAAGAATCGAAGCCTAATTCCTCATCGACCGGCTTCCAGTTTTCCTCATCATCGGTAATATTTGCCGCTCCGCCAAAAGCCAGAAGAGGCGCTTCCTCTTCTTCCTCTTCCTTCTGCTCGACCCTGGGCACCAGGACGTTCAGTTCACGACTGTGATCTGCGACCAGATCCACGACAAAATCCCCGGATTTGTCATATACATCGATGGTCTCCTGCAGCAGTTTGCGCGCTTCCTCTGCTCCGGCCACATTCACCATGGTCTCACCCACCTTGATCGAATAAGCCTTTGAATAACCGCTGGTGATCTCGGAGGAGATAGCCGTCTTTATATTATTCCGGACAGTGGAAATATCATCGATATCTCCGGTGATCAGCTCCTCACCGCTGGTCTCCAGCTCGGTAAGCCTTAAAAAGCTCATGCCTTCCCTTGAAGCGGCCAGTTCGCGTCTGGCATCACGAAAAAGCTCCGTGACCACGGACTCATCCTCTACTGTTCCCATCTCGAAACCATCCAGAAAAACAGTAAAGCGGTTATCGCCTTCCTCATGCCACCAGTGCACATCCGGCATAAACAAAAGGAAGAGGCCACATATAAATATGGCCGTCCTTAAACGCGTTACGCTGCATATCTTATGAAGCCTTGTAGTACAACCTTTGGAGCGCATTTTCTGTCAATGAGCTCCCAGGAAACCGAAGATATAGAGTATCATCGTAGCAAGGGTGATGAGTGTGAAAACCATATTGATCACGACCAGAGCCTTGACTTTACCTATTCTCTTCTCTATGGAGAGATTTGAATTCTCAACGCTCTCCTTCTGCTTATCGTTCTTTTCATTAATGACAGCCTGAACGTTGCGGTAAACCTTAACGCTCTCCTTGTGCATAAAGTCTTCGGCTGCCTTGAAACGCTCGTCTAAGAGTTTGAACTCTTCTTCCTTGCGCGCTGCATCCTCTTCTTCCTTCTTTGCAGCTTTTGCATCATCCTCACCCTTCTTGATGATGTTCGCATTCATGCGCTGCAGGAATTCAACTATCTCTTTATTGTCCTGCTTGAGGCCGTATATGCTGCTGTCGATCGCAGACTTTAAGGTATTCTTATTGTCGTCTGTTGCGGCTTTCAGATTACGGATATTGGTATTGACCTCCGTATGATTGCCCATCAGATCGTTTATGGCTTTGAGCACTTCCTCATCGCCGCGTCCCATGCCCGATGCCATGCCGGCCTTAACTTCCTGCACCTCGGATTTGGTATCCTGCAATACCTTAAAGATATCCTCAAGAGCAGCTCTGTTCTCGTCATTGGCGGTCTTTAATCCGTTGACGCCGCTCTTTGTTTCTTCTCCCGTACCTGCAAGCGCCCTGATCGCTTCAAGCGTGCCCTGATTCTCTTCGGAGATCTTACCGATAGCTGAAAGAAGAGCCTCCTGCCTGCCGGCAGCCTCCTCATCCTTAAGGCCGCCCATGGCAGCTTTGATCTCTGTTACAGAATCTCTGGTCTGGTTATTTGACTGCGACAGAGCCTCAAGGCTTTCCTGAATGAGCGCGTAAGCCTTTACGCCGGCCTTTAATTCCTCTATAGCTGCGCTGATGCTTTCAAGTTTCTCAACACAGCTCTTATCCTGTGCGTCCGCCTTCAGTTCATCAAGGCTGGCGCTTATCTTCTGCATTGTTTCTGCTTTTGCGCTATCCTCTTCCGAAGGCATGCTGCGCATAACCTCCATCCGGTCGGATATGCCTTCAAGCGTCTCTTTCTGCATCTTTTCCAGCTGCCCGCTGATGCCCGACAGAGTGTTGTCCTGCACCTCTTTGAGGCTGTCGCATATACGCTGCAGCTCATCCAGCATCTCCTGTGAAGGCGCTGCAGGCCCGCCCTTTTCGCTCATCTCCTTTACGGCGATGGCTACAGAACTGATCATATCCTCGGTATTGCTGCCACTCTGCTGGATGGCAAAGAGTTTATCCTGCAGTCCGCCTATATCATCCTTTACGCTGCCGATGTTTTCATTCAACTGATCGACGCTGCCCTTTACGCTTTCCATGCCCGAAGTAACCAGCTCCATGCCGGCGGTCATGTCTTCAACGCTGCTCTTTACGCTGTCAACGCCGTTTCGCATATCGTCCGCAGAGCTCTGTACAGCCACTACCGAATTCTTAACATCCTCAGTGGACTGACGCAGCTGATCCGCGGGCTGCTGTATAGCTGTTTCCAGGGTCTGGGTAAGCGAACGGACAACAGTCTCGTCAAGATTGCTGGCAGCTTCGCTCATCGCGCGGTTTACGGCATCGGTCATTTCCCTGGATACCTGCTCGGTATTGGCTCCGCCCTCAGCCTCGATCTGAAGTGTTCTTACTTTCTCTATGCTTTCATCAACCAGAGCATACATCTTTTCCGTAAGCTCCGTATTCTTGTAATTGAGTTTACGCATCTCCTGCAGAACAGCCTCATAAGCCTCAACCTGCTCCTGCAGGCTCTGCATCTGGGCGCTTTCTGCCTGAGAATTTGCGCGTATCATATCCTGCGCGTTATACTTTTCCGCAAGCTTATCCATAAAATTATCCATGATATACCTCCAACCCGGACAGGACGCCTGTCCTCTAAGCCTATAGTATCTGAATTATTTTATCAAAACTGTCCGTGTTTTACAACAAAAACTTAATGATCCGTGACACTTAAAACAGGGCGTTCATGTCATGAACCAATAAAATTTTAACATGAAATTTACTACCTATTCACAATCTATTCATATTTGACCTGTAAAATCAAAAATGTCAAGTGAAGAGAAGCTTGAAAATAAAAAGTTTGTTTGTTTTTCACCACTGTTTGTTTTGTTTTTTTCATAGTTCGTGTCCGGAAACGGGCACACCTCCTTTCTAGTTTTGCAATATACGAAAAAGCTTCGGTAACGCAACCTCCTCAATGCGACCCGAAGCTTTTTCGTATTATGTCTTATATTTCGCCAAAAAGGCGAAAAACTTATCCTTCATCAAGGAGTTTCTGTATCTCCTCATTCAGCGCCAGCATTTCCTGATCCAGATCGGATACCATGGCTGCGCACTGTATCAGCGCCTTCTGTATATGATCCGGTGCATCTCCCTCATACTTATAATAGATCTTGTGTTCCAGGCTGGCCCAGAAATCCATTGCAACGGTACGGATCTGTATCTCCACCTTAACATCCACAACGCGGTTTGACAAAAATACCGGCACCTGCACCAGCATATGATAAGACTTGTATCCGCTGGGCTTGGGGGTCTTAAAATAATCCTTTATCGCCAGGACGGTCAGATCGTCCTGTTCCGCTATCATCTCTGCGATGCGGTAAATATCTGAAGTAAAGGAGCAGATGACTCTTACTCCCGCTATATCGTTCACATATTCAACCATATTCTCTATGGTTGATTCCAGACCACGCTTTTTAAGCTTCTTAACTATGCTCTCCGAGCTCTTAAGGCGCAGCTTGATATGCTCTATGGGATTGTACTTATGCACATGCTGGAACTCATCATTCAGGATCTCCAGCTTGGTGCCTATCTCCTTAAGAGCGGAATTATATACTAAAGTGACCTCTTTCCAGCGGTCGACTTCTTCGGCATCCTGTGACGGTTTATATTCCATGTCGTGTTCTCCTGTTGTTTTGTAAAGGTTTCAGTCTTTCTCGGTGGTGGCGCTGCCGCTTTCACCGGAAAGCATCTTCTGCATGGTCTTCCAGCCAAGCGTAGCGCATTTGACCCTGGCGGGCATATGGGAAATGCTCTCGAGGGCCGCAGCTTCATCCAGAGCATCTATCTGCTCCGGCGTTGCCGTGCTGCGAACCATGGACATAAAGCCCTCCGCCAGCTTAAGCGCCTCTTCCTTACTCCTGCCTATTATCAGATCGAGCATCATATCCGCAGAGGCCTGTGATATGGCGCAGCCCGAACCGTTAAACAGTCCCTCGGTAACCACATCGTTCTCATCCAGTTTAAGCTGCAGATAGATATCATCCCCGCAGCTGGGATTGACGCCTTCCAGTATCAGATCCGGATCCTTCATCTCTCCCTTATGGGCGGGATACAGGTTATGCTCGTTTACTATCTCTCTGTATAAATCCTTAATCTCCAAAACCAAGCCACTTCCTTACTTTTGATACGGCAGCCACAAAGCGTTCCGCCTCTTCCTGCGTATTATAGAATGCCACGCTGGCCCGAGCGGTTGCCCTGAACTCCATGGTGCATTTTTCCTGCAGATATTCCATAAGCGGCTGGGCGCAGTGATGCCCTGCTCTTATGGCTATATTCTCCTCATCCAGTACCGATGAGATATCGTGAGGATGGCAGCCGTCGATATTAAAGGTCACTATGCCGTGATGACGGGCAGGATCCTCAGGTCCGTATACATGCACATGGGGGATATCTTTCATACCGTCCATGATAAGCTTAACGATGGCATTTTCCTGCTTCTCCATGGCTTCGTAGCCAATGTTTTCCATATAATCCATGGCCGCAGCCATTCCGACGGCATCCGCCGCATTGACCGTGCCGGCCTCGAATTTATGCGGCAGCTCCGCATAAGTGGCGCTGTCACGCTTTACATACTCTATCATCTCGCCGCCGCGCATAAAAGGCTGCATATCCTCGAGCAGCGCGCGCTTTCCGTACAGTCCGCCTATGCCCATGGGTCCGGGCAGCTTGTGTCCTGAGAAAGCATAAAAATCGCAGTCCATATCCTGTACATCCGTCTTTACGTGCGGCAGGCCCTGCGCTCCGTCCACCAGCATAACAGCGCCGTGCTCATGCGCTATGTGTGCCGCTTCCTTAACGGGGTTGGCCACACCCATTACATTGGAAACCTGACCCAGAGCCAGTATCGCGCATCTGTCGGTGACAGCTTCCTTTATCATATCGACAGTGATGGTGCCGTCGATCTGCGGCTCGATATATTTAAGCGCCGCACCCTTTGCCTTGGCTACCATCTGCCAGGGCAGGATATTCGAATGATGCTCCATCACGCTTATCACTATCTCGTCGCCGGGATTTACCTTTTCCATGCCGTAACTGTAAGCCACCAGGTTAATGGCCTCGGTGGTATTGCGCACAAAGATGATCTCTGCGGGATCGGCTGCGTTTATAAAGCGCGCCGTACGGCTCCTGGCGTTTTCATATGCTTCTGTGGCGCCCACACTCCATGCGTAGAGTCCCCTTAAAGGATTGGCGTTGGTCGTGGTGTAGAAATCCTCGATCGCCTTAAGCACCTGCACGGGGCGCTGCGCCGTGGCAGCATTGTCGAA
>CAMOEK010000091.1:0-9954 GCA_946612125.1 uncultured Lachnospiraceae bacterium
GCCATCTGCTTTTCCATCTCGCCGGTGGACATATAATCATCCTCGATCATGGGTTTCATGATCCTGCCGGTAATACGGCCGTTCTTTTCCTTTGCAGCGTTTTCTGCCCCCATAAGCTCTCTCATGCTGTCTGCCAGAGCTTTCTGCAGATTCATGGTATTGAACTTGCCCATGTCTATGGTCTTGACATGGATGTCCACATCCTTCATATCCGGATCCAGATCGGGGTCTGCCTTTTCCGCAGTATACTCATCGCTCTCTACCGCGCGGATCTCTTCGGCAATATCTTCCCTGCTGTCATAGATAGCCTGCTGGTCGGGTCTTAACTTTGCATGAAGCCTCTTAAGCTCCAGAGTCTTGATAACAAAAGGACCTTCCTTGAACCAGTTAAGCAGTTCATCGCAGGTTTCAACGCACTTGGTGGCCAGTCCCATCCTGTGATAAAGATAGGCCAGCTGGTATACCCACTCTTCCCTGTAATCCTTTCTGGTGAATTCTTCCAGCAGCTGGATCTGATCCTCTATAGAAGCCCCTTCCAGTTCCTGGAATTTGTACTGTAATATATATACGCCCGGATCATGGGGCGCCATCCTCTTATATAAAGCCAGGAATTCAAGGGCTTTTACATGGTTTTCCAATAAGATATACAGTTCGCACAGGCTGTAGACAATATCGCGGTTCTTGGGATTATGGTCATAGGCCATAAGCATAAGCTCCAGGGCATCATCGTAGCGCCTGTTGAGCTGATAAAGCTCGCTTATCTTCATGAGCATGCTGAAACTTCTGACTTTGCGCCAGTCTATACGGTCAGCGATCTCGGCCGCATCCTGAAACTGAGAGTTAGCCGTAAGCGTCATTATCTCTTCCGAAAGTAACTTGTATTCCTGTTTATTCACTTCTCCCTCCAAAAAAACACAAAAAAACTAATGGTCACATTTTATTTGCAACTCTTTATGTAAACCACTACATCTTGTTGATTTTACCACAGCATTTGGGATAAGTAAAGAAAAAACCGTCGAAATCGATCGACGGTCTTATGGGACCTACAGGGTTCGAACCTGTGACCTTCCGCACGTGAAGCGGACGCACATCCCAGCTGTGCTAAGATCCCTTACAAACAGATATTCTACTACAGCGCCCGGGAATATGCAAGGAGATTTTCCTCTCCGCGCCTTCAGTCTTCTTCTTTTCTCACTTCGTCATTTTTAAGCAGGGAGGTCACATATTTGATATGCAGCCTTTCCGGATACGCGGTCAGTTTCCAGGCCTGCATTATCCTTTCCACAACATTGTTCCCGTCCTCTTCGGTAAGCAGAGGCAGCACGACAAAGTATTCTTTCTGCTGCCATTGCAGGATCATATCCGATTTCCTTAAGGTGTTCCTGAGTATGTTTCCGAATTCGGAAACCATTTCCGAAAAGATCACTCCCGTCTCGTCCGACGATAAGGAAAACAGTATCCTTAAAGCCACGCCGCCGTAACGGGATAAAAAGCGCTCTATAAAACGGTAATTCCACGAAAAGGCTTCCTGGCCCAGTATCATGGCGCCCTTCCCTTCGCCGCGTTCCGACATTATCTGCGTGAGGCGCATCAGGTCCCTTTCGATGTCATCTTCCACATTGACGATACCGGCATCAGGGTTATACACGGAAAAACTGTGTCTTCCGTTACGCTTGGCTTCGTACAAGGCATTATCCGCATATTGGAACAGAATCTGATAATCCCTGGTTTCATTATTACAATAAGCGATCCCCACGGATATCCCCAGCGGTATGCCATGATCCTCGCCCATCAGTATCTCCGCTTCCCGCATAAGCTGGGCGTTAAGCCTCTCCGTAAGCGATCTTACAGCTTCATCATCAGTCATATCCGCAAAGAAGCCCACAAATTCATCGCCGCCTATCCTGCATACCACATCATAGGATCTGATATTAAGTCTGACTATCCGGGAAAACGCGACCAGAACACGGTCCCCCATATCATGCCCGAAAAGATCGTTGACCAGCTTGAAATTATCCAGATCCAGGATCATCAGCGCGCCCGTCTCCGTCCTGCATATCGAAGATATCTTTTCCGTACCGCTGGCCCTGTTAAGGAAGCCTGTCAGTTTATCCAAAGTAGCCTTTTCTTTCAGGCTTTCGATTATCTTGCTGTTGAATATGGTATTGTTGATCCTCTTGATCAGTATGTCCTCATCAAAAGGTTTGTGGATAAAATCCGAAGCTCCTGCCTTCAGTCCCCTGCGCTCGGCTTCACTGTTATCTTCTCCGGTCAGGAAGATCACGGGTATCTCCGGCCTGCCTTCATCGGCTTCAAACTGCCGCAGGGCGCGGTATGTCTCAAAGCCGTCCATTTCCGGCATGAGCACGTCCAGAAGTATCAGATCCGGAGTATGTTTCTCCACAAAATCCAGCAGCTCCCTTCCCGAGCGAAGACAGCTTGTCCGCATATTATTTGCACGCAGCAGATTCTTGGCATTGGTCAGACTCAGCGGTTCATCATCAACCACAACTATCCAGTAATCCATATATTTCTCCTAAACCGACAACCCTTTACTCTTTGATCAGCGACAGGATCGTTTTGTATTCATACTTTTGATATGCTTCTTTTATCTTATCAAACAATTCCATATCATCAAGCGGAATATTATACTCTTCAATTTCTTCAAAGATCTCATCCAGGCGGTCACAGTCCATATCTTCGGCTGCTGCCCTTATCTCTTCAAGCGCCCTGCCTATCACGGCGGGATCCGCTTCCTTCTTATCCTTATCCGGTCCGCAGGATGCGAGCGCAGGAGATAACTTCTCCTTAAACTCTCTGTATTTTACCATAAATCCTTCATGATGACTGTTTAGATATCCGATATCTTCCGCTTTTCCTGCCGCCTCAAGCTGCTGTGCTTCCACGCCCAGTTCCGCAGCCCCTATTATCCTGGCCGAACTCTTGATGGCGTGGATCTTTATCGTATAGTTCTTAAAGTCTCTGTCTTTGTAAAAACCATCCAGCTGCTGCGCATTCTGATCGATCCCGTTATTAAAGACCTCCAGCAGGGACATATACGCCTGCGCAGAGCCGCTGTTTCTGATTCCGGCTTCTGCATCGATCCCGCACTTTGCCAACGCTTCCATTATCCCGCTGTCATCGGAAAATACCGGCTCATCTGCCTCAGGCGCCTCTGCTGCCGCATCCTGTCTTTTCACCTTTTCCTGCGGCAGGAACTTTAATATGACATCTTCCAGCCTGTCGGGATCAACGGGCTTCGTAATATAGTCATTAAAGCCCGCGGCCAGATACTCTTCCCTTGCGCCTGAAACAGCATTGGCCGTTATGCATATGGCCGGCGTGTTCTTATTGGGCTCATTATCACGCGCACGCAGCTCTTTAAGCGTCTCTATCCCGTCCTTATCCGGCATCATATGATCCAGGAAGATGATATCGTATTTATTCACGGCAGCCAGTTTCAGCGCTTCATCACCGCTTTCGGCCGTATCTATGCCGACACAGGTCTGTTTCAACAGGCTTTCGAATACTATAAGGTTCATGGGCATATCATCCACTATCAGAAGCTTAGCCTCCGGCGCCCTGAATTTTTCCCTGTATCTGCTCCGCTCACTGACAGAAGCCTTATACGCCGCCTCGTAATCTCCCAGGGGTTCCCAATCTGTAACGCTCTGCTTAAGCCTGAAAGAAAACTTGGAGCCCACTCCGTAAACGCTCTCCACATCCAGATTCGCGCCCATCATATCCAGCAGGTGCTTGGTAATGCTCATTCCCAGGCCCGTTCCTTCGATATTGCGGTTGCGTTCTTCCTCTATCCTGTCAAATTCGGAAAACAGTCTGGCCATGTCCTCATCCCTGATGCCTATACCGGTATCCATTACAGCCGCTTCCAACATGATACTGTCAGGCTCTTCCGAAAGCTTTACATATTCCAGACTGAAAGTAACGGATCCCTTTTCCGTATACTTAACGGCATTTGTAAGAAGATTTGTAATGACCTGTTTTATACGGACTACATCGCCGCGCAGATTCTTGGGCACTTCCCTGCTTATGTTCAGTATAAGCTTAAGTCCTTTATCTTCTGCCTTTGTCTGTATCATGGTTATCAGACTGTTGATAACATCCGACAGATCATAGTCTACCGGCCTGATCTCCATCTTTCCGGCTTCTATCTTCGAAAAGTCAAGTATGTCATTGACCAGTCCCAGCAGCGTGGTCCCGGCTGTACGGATATTTTCGGAATAAGAACGTATATTGCTGTCGCCGCATTCCCTGAGTATCATCTCATTCATGCCCAGGACGGCATTGATTGGCGTTCTTATCTCATGTGACATATTGGAAAGAAATGCAGTCTTTGCTTCACTGGCAGCTATGGCGCGCTCCGACATATCCAGGAGTTTATCACGCTCTTTCTTCTCGTTATTGATATCCTCGGACAGCCACATTACACGGATAAGCTTTCCCTCTTCATCACGCTTCGAAACCACGAACCTGCCGCGCCTCCAAAGCTTGTCCCTGTTCATGTACTCAATGGTAATGGTGTCTACTTTGCGCATTCGTCTGTCCAGTGTCGAAAGATCGATAAATCTGCGCACATCATCTATATACGCCTCATCGGTAATGCTTTCCATTACCTTTGTAAGCGTAGCCTGCGCATTTGTACGGCTTTCACCAACGATATCGTTGACCACATCCAGCTGCGACTTTACCTCAAAGAAGGTATCATTAGGAATGTCCAGCTCGTGCGCTGTCATATATATATTTGCTATCGAAGAGATGCGGGCGTTAAGGGTTTCGGCAGCCACTGTAAGCCGGTCGCGCCTTCTCTTTTCATCATCAATATTCTCTACAGCCCATATGACATGTGACAGTCTGCCGTCCCGCGTTATCTCGGATACTATAAACCTGCCTCTGCACCACTTTCCTCTTGAATTCAGGAATTCTATCGTAGCGGTGCCTGTTTCGGCAACGTTCTTTTCAATATTCGGGAATTCGATAAACTCCATGACGCTCTCTTTGCTGCTTTCATCCGTCAGCTTATCCATTGCGTCCCTGAGCACCTGCTGTGCGTTATTAACATCATCGCCAATGACTTTTTCTACTTCGGGATCGCTTGTATTTATCTCCGCAAAAGAGTTATGGATCAGGTCAATATCATGAACTGATGTATAGATATTGGCAATAGACCTTATCTGAAAACTCAGCTGCTGCGCAGTATCATATACCCTATCGCGTTCCCTCTTTTCCGAATCAATATCCTCTATCAGGTACAGGGCCCGTATCACATTGCCGTTTTCGGCCCGGTCCGAAACTATATATCTTGATCTGCGCCATTTATCCTCTCTGTTCAGCCATTCCAGCGTAATGGTGTTACGGTTTTTCAGACGTTCATTCAGTTTGCTGAAATCCACAAAATCTACAGCTGCCTCCCTGAAGTCTTCATCGGAAAACTCTGTCATTATGGTCCGTATCATATCCTGGCAGTGATCGTGCGTCTCTCCTATCATTTCAGACGCCTCTTCCCTGACGTTCCTTACTTCAGTGAACGTATCGTTAAGCAGGTTGATCTCGTGCATGGATATGTATATATCGGCAGTCGCTGAAAGCTGCTTGCCCAGCCTCTGTATATCCTGCTGCCTTCTGATGGAATTTATCATTACGATCGAGATGATGATCATAACGATAACGGCAAGCGCCACGGTCAGATAAAGCACGAGTCTAAGCGGATTAAAAACCGCCGTTGCATCCTTTACGGATATGCAGTACCAGTCATCCATAAGACCCGCAGCGTATACTATATAATGTGTTTTCCCATACATTATCTCGAAAGAATCACTGCCGGAGGTCCTGAGCTTTTCCATTATATCGGCGCCCAGCGTACCCGTCTCCCCGGTATAATCCTTCCCGACTTCGGCCTTATCGGAATGCGCCACTACTATGCCCTTATCATTGATTATCATCTCGATATCGGATTCCCCGGAAGCAACGGCCTCTTCGGTTATCTGTTGTATCTTATCAAGGGAAATATCTACAGATATAACGCTGACGCCGTCACTGAGCGTCTTGCCCACGGCGAGCATAACATTCCCCGACTGCACGTCAATATAGGGATCGAGCATGGTTATGCGCCCCTTATTGGTCATAGGCTTTGTATACCACGGACGCGTAAGGGCGTCATAGTCAGCAGGCGGGATCCAGTTCGTGCCGCTGTAAAAACGGCCGTTAATATAGCCGTACAGTCCGGTAGAGTTTTCAACTACAACATTTCTGATGGCGCTTGACTGTCCTACCAGGAAATCCTGTATATCGGCATCCGAACGCTTTTCCTGTATCATTTTTTCGAGAGTGTAGCCGGATAATACGACAGAATTGATATTAGTCGTCAGATACTTATCGATCTGATCAGCGGCAACGCTGGCTGTTATCTCGCCTTTTGTAATGATATTATTGCGCTTTTCCTGATACAGCTGATCATAAAATATAACCAGTATCCCCACAAAAAAAGCCATGACCAGAACAGTCGCGATTATGTTTTTCAGTATGATATGCTTTTCTTTTCCCATCCCGTTTTTCATATATGCTTTCCTCTTTGCCGAAAAAAGTCTTTATGATCATCCTTTGAAAAACCGAAGAAATACGGCGCGCCGATGAAAAATGAATGCGACTTCTCCCTTAATACGCGCCTTTTTGATTATAGCATACCCCGCAGCTTTCCTCAATGCGATATATGATGCGCCGCATAACAAAAAGACCTGCGACGACTGTACATCCACAGGTCTTTTGAAGCGGAGACGAAGGGATTCGAACCCTTGTGCCGGGGTAAACCGACAAACGCATTTCGAGTGCGCCTCGTTATGACCACTTCGATACGTCTCCATCAAACAAAACGGTATTATAAAGGAATGCAGAAAAAAAAGCAAGAGGCTATAATTGCTTCCTGCTTTTTAAGCGGTCTTATCAGGCCTATCAGTAAAACCACATTCCGTCTTTGCCGTCGGACAGATCCAGAAACATAGGCGTATTGGGATCATTCTGATCGTAATATACAGTTATACCATACTGCTCCGAATTGTCATCCATGGTGATGGTGCCGCCGTAAGCACTGTCGATCTGCCAGGTAAACGTCCTGTCGTTCAACCCCTCATAGATCATTCCGGAACCATCAGAAAAGAAATATATCCATCTGTCCAGCGGAACTATCTCTCCCGTAACATCATCGGCCACCTCAAATCCGATCCATTCTTTATCCTGCAGAACGTAAGAATCGATAGCTGCGATCTTCAGATCACTCTTATGCATTTCTGTCGGCTCATAATAACCGTAATCGGGATATGTGGAGGGATCGCCCCAGGTACAGTTCTTTGTGGTGGTATCGTTTCGGAACTGGAAATTCTCAGTCTCCCTGTCGCCAAAAACGCAGTCTTCAAAATACAGACTCAACCCGTTGGTCTCGCCAAAGTATCCTCCGCTCAGGGAATCTATGAGTTTGCAGTTGTAGAACTTCCACTCTCCCCTGCTGTTGGAGCTGCTGAGCGGCCCCATCGAGCATTCGCGTATTGTAACATCATTACAGTGCATGACGCCCGAACAGTATTCCAGATTAAGGCCTATAACGCCGCAGCCGTACAGATCCATATTATTCAGTGCCACACCGTCACAGGATACCAGCTCGATCACGCTGCCCCAGCATTCGCCCCGGTCGGTATGCCCCATAGTAAGATTCGAAAGCACCAGCTTATCACAGCCGTCAAAGGTCATCACCGCAGCATATCTGGGATCCGTCACGAATTCCACATCTGCGCAGTTATCGCTTTCGCCCCTGATATCAAGGCCTTCCGCGCCCCTTATTACCAGTTCTACGCCGTCATATACCTCGCGTATCTCCACATACTTATGATTCTTATTCCACAGATCGGGGTCGTTATTCCATACATCCTGTATATAGTCGGATATATTATAATCTCCGGCCTTTACTACTATCTTTGCATTGGGCTTGATCGCCTGGATCAGATCCGGCACATTATCAACATATACCACCCCGTCCTCTGCCTGCGTAGGCGCGGGATCCTGCCCCGGATCCCCGGGCTGTAGCGGATCTGCCTCCGCACCGGCAGGCTTTGCAGCCGCTCCTGTATAGCTGCCGCGCGAACCTGCGTTTGGATCCTTACTGTCGCATCCCGATAACACGGCAGCCGACAGAAGAACGCCCATCATTACTGTTACTATCTTCTTTTTCATAATTCCTCCCGGCAATACTTTTTGACGGTCACTTTTGACCGGCAGCATTCTGCATGTCTGATTATATTTTAACATAAATCTCTTAAAAAGGTCGTTTTTTTTCACCATTTTATGGATGAAATATCCTTGCCATGCTCATACAATTATTGTATATTTTCCGTATCCGGCAGCAGAAAGGATGTGCAAAGAATATGAAAAAACACGCCGAACAGATCGCATCTTATCTTATGATCGTTGTGGGAGCCCTGCTGGCCAGCTTTTCCGTCATCTGCATACTTATACCAAATGATGCGATAGATTACGGCACGGCAGGCATTGCGATCATCATCAACAAACTAACAGGCTTTAATCTGTCTCTTTGCGTTATCCTGATCTTTCTTCCCTTCCTTATCGCCGGCACCTGGCTGCTGGGGAAACGCTTCGGAGCGAAAGCCCTTATCGGCGCGGTATTTTATACTATTGGTCTGGAGATTTTTGAAAAGATACCTTTTGAACTGAACACCGAACACTTTCTGGCAGTGGTATTCGGCGGCGCCATACTGGGCGTGGGGCTGGCCCTGATACTGCGTTTCGGCGGCTGCATCGACGGCTCCGAGATCTTTGCCAATATAGTCCTTAAGATCATCGAAAACAAAAGCGGCAAAAATTTCAGTATGACTTACATACTGCTCTTTTTTAATGCGGCTGTTTATCTTGCGGTATTCTTCCTGATAAACCGCAACTCCGCGCTTTTAAGCCTTTTAGTCTACGTTGTGGCTACCTCAGTGATCAACCACTTTACCGACCGTTTTGAGGCCATCAAGCAGGTTACCATCATCACAAAAGAACCTGACGAGCTGATAAAACAGATAAAGAATGAACTTAACAAAACCTGCACCATAATGAACTCATATGGTGCCATAGCAGGTGAGAACAAAACTCTCATCTGCTATGTCACTTACTTTGAACTGCAGAAGATGAAGGAGATCATCTCTGCCAATAAAGGAACTTTCAGCACGGTTTCTACCGTTGAAGAGATATTGAGATAACAGCCTTAAAAGAATCCCCGTCTATCTTAATGCCAAGCTTTCCACCCATGAGTTCCATAAGACTGCGCGCTATCGAAAGTCCCAGTCCCGAGCCCTCGGTATTTCTTGACGCATCACCGCGCACAAAGCGCTCCATAAGCTCGTCTTCCGATATCCCCAGCTCCTCCCTGGAGATATTGATGATGCTGAAGAATGCCTCTGAGTCGTTACGGCCGCACTCCAGATATACCCTGGTCCCCGGCATGCCGTACTTCAATGTATTGTTAAAAAGATTATCCATAACACGCCACAGAAGGTTATTATCAGCCTTTACCATGCATTCTTCGTCAACGTTCTTCATCACCATGTTCAATCCGGCTTTTTCAAATTTATCCTGATATTCGCCGGCTACCTGCTTGACCATGGTGGAAAGATCGGTCTGAGCCAGTTCTACTTCCATAGCACCGGATGATGCTTTCGACGCATCTATCAGATCCTGTATCAGCTTCTTTAAACGATCCGACTGCTTCGAAAGTATCTCAAGATATTCCTTCTTATCAGCCTCTGTTGTGTCTTCCTTTTTAAGCAGATCCACATAATTGATGATCGAAGTCAGCGGGGTTTTTATGTCATGCGAAACATTCGTTATAAGCGCCGTCTTCATGCGCTCACTCTTCATGCGCTCATCAACAGCCAGCTGTATGCTCTG
>CAMOEK010000092.1:0-9803 GCA_946612125.1 uncultured Lachnospiraceae bacterium
TTCTTGTCGTCTATCTTCTCGTCTTTGTTTTCTTCTTTCTTATCCTTCTCTTCCTGCTCTTTCTTCTTTTCCTCTTCCTCTAAGCGTTTCTTCTCTTCCAGCTCTTTCTGCTTCTTTTCTTCTTCCTCTTTAAGCTTTTTTTCTTTTAATTCATTTTCTTTCTTCTCTTTTTCCTTACGTTTCAGCTCTTCGTCCTGTACATACTGGAACTGTATGTTCCTCATCTCTTTGAGCTGCTTTTCTCTTTCTTTTATTCTTTCTATTTCTTTCTCGATCTTTTCTTTTTCAAGCTTTTCTTCTTCGAGCTTCTTATTCTTGTTTTCTTCCTTCTCTTCTTTTACAGACTCTTTATATTCAGATTCTTTCTTCTCTTCTTTTATCTGCTCATCTTTATTAAGTTCGTTTTGTTCTTCCTTCTTAACTTCTTCCTTTTTTATCTCTTTCGAAGACTTATTGCGCAGCTTGATACTTCTCTCATCGAATTCATTATCTTCCACATAATTATCAAGATTGTTTTTACTGGCAAATTCTTTAAATTCTGCTATTTTCTCTTTTAAGCTTTGTCTTACCTGTCTGCGAAGCTTAATTGTATTTCTCCAGCGTCTGCAAAAACCGTAAAGCTTTCTGGGGTTTTGCGTTTCATCAGGCAGTCTTCTGTATCTCTTATGAAGATAAGTGTCACAGGCATAATTCAATTCCGTAAGCTTTGTAAGCTCCTCAACATGTTCCTCTTCCTGCTCCTCAATACTCTTATCTTTATTCGGTTCTTCTTTTCCTGTTTTCTTTACATCCTTATTTTCGTACACTTCATCTGCCAGAGACCGGATAAAATCCAGCTCTTCATCCTCATCATCATTGAGCAGTTCGAATTTTTTCTCCAGGCTAAACTCTCCCGGATCCGGCCGATTCTCTTTTGTTATACTCTTTCTTTTGATTTTTTCCGCAGGGACAGTAGTAAAATCCGTATTATCTATGCTATCTTTCTTCTTATTTACATTTCCTTCAAAGAAGGTTTTAGCCTTTTTGATCTCAAAATCTTTTTCTTTTCCCTGCTCAATCTGGAATAATTCTTTTTTAGCTTTCTCAATATATCCATTTTCCCCGTTCTTAGGCATAACATACCTCCTCTGTATAATATGCTACAATACGGTGACAGGCACCGAATTGTAGCATTGTAAACATTGTACTATTTTTGCCTTAAAAGACTGATATTTATACCGGCATCTTAAAACTCTTGAAAAGCTTCTCAACTGTATCGGGAGCAGTGTTACCCACTTCCGCGCCAAGTCCCATGACTACCATTACCGCTGTAGCCATGATCTTGCTTTCCATCATCGGATTATAGCTGCTTGCGCAGAATACTATAGACTGCGCCATCTGCATTGCAGTATCTTCCATCAGTTCACTGGTATGCTCATAACCGTTGACATCAGCAATAATATCCACAAGTCCCTTTGTGTCCTTGTTCTTGATATTCATTTTGTCGTGGATAAGCGCATTATCTATCATGTCAACCTTATCAAACTGATGCGCCTTCAAAAAGCCGGTCTTTATCTTATTGACCTCCTCTTTTCCGACTTCAGTTCTCAGGTAATAATCGGTAAGCGCATTCCTGTCGGTTGCTACACGTACAGCGTACATAGCAAATTCTATACCGGATTTTATAGCTCTCTGTATAACCTCCTGTCCGACATTCAGCTTAAGGCCTGCATAGTTTGTAGTTTCAAATACCAGATTCATAACATCTTCAGCAATATTGAAATTCTGTACGGTATTTGCAAACCTCTTTCCAAGAGCCACTTCAGCTTTGTTTGCTTTATGCTGCTGCTCCATCAGCTGAGCGCCGTGTGCATCCAGTCTGCTGCTCTTTGCTTTCTCCAGTTTCTTTTTATCTTCAGCCTGCTTGCCGGCAGCCTGCTTTTCGTTCTTCTCCAGGATCTCTTTGTTTTCAAAGCTTGCAGCTATGTTTTCTATATGCGCCACACATTTCTTCGCATACTTGATACCGCCCAGTATAGACTTTGCAGATTTTGCGATAGTCTTTTTAAGGTCATAGATCGAAGTTTCCATTTCGATCAGTGACTTGGCCCTTTCCTCGCCTACCACCGAAACTATCATATTATCAAAGGTCTTCTTAAAATACTTATCTGCAGCCTTAGTAAGCTGATCCAGCTCGTCCTTATCATCGCTTATCTCTGCATTGACCAGTTTATCATTAATGAAGCGATATGCCAGCAGCTTAGCACCGTACTGGGCAAGTTCGGTAATCTCCTTCATACCGGGTACGGCAGTTACTGTTCCCCAATAATTCTTGACCTTCTTCTGATAGCTTTCCACCTTAGCTTTGTAATCACGAATATCACCATAGGTAGTATCTTTCTTAACGCCCTTCGTTGCCTTTTCAACCGGGTTATCTTTATCGGCTTGAGCTTCTTTTTCTCCGGTCACGCTTAAGTATTTTTCGTTCATGAATTTCGTCGCAAAATTCTTTTTTAAGAAAGCTGCTATCTCTGTCGCGGCTTCCTGTGAACTCTTCTTCATTGCAACGATATTGTCCACACCTTCCTTCATATGCTCATAGAACAGCAGGTCTTCACGGCGTTTAGCTTCTTTAGCTTCTTCTTTAGCTTTTTCTTCCTTGGTTTTTTCCTTTTCCTTTATCTCAACAGCCGAAATATTCACAACTGACGGATTTTCTGCGAGCTTCTTGGAAACCTTGCCGGCTTCGCCGGTTATCTTTTTAAGCTTGTTAACACCCTTGCGGCCAAGTCCGCTCTCCTTTAATCCCAATCCTTTCGTAACCTTGTCGGCCGTATTTACATACCCTGTTATGATTGCAAGGGTGTTATCGAGCTTCAGCTGGTCTTTTACTTCGTTGACAGCTTTTCTTCCCAGATATCGTGTCCAGCGGTTTCCGGTACGATGGAAATTCTTTCTCAGGAAACTGTAATCCATCTTCATAGCGCCGTTTTCCATCAGATCGCCGGCGCCACGATATAACATTGCATTTCCTTCCGTCTTAGCCAGCTCTTTTGAAGCTCGAGTAACGAAGTTAAGCGCTCTTTTGAAAAGCTTCCAGTCGATGGCTGTTCCTCTTGCAAAAAGCAAACCTCTTTCAAAAGCAAATATGGAATCCAGATTCTTTTCTTTCTTGAAATCCACTCTGTCGCTTATCTGTGTGCTCAGCAGGCTTTCCATTGCATCATATATAGCGCTGTCATCCAGCTGCAAACCTATATTGTCGTTCAGACTGCTCATAATATACTGGTCGATGAGCCTGGAACGATCCGCTTCATTTAAGTAACCACGCTCGTCTATTCCAAAGAAGTTCGAAACATAATTCTTCTTTGATATATCCAAAAGATCACGTCTTGCCAGCACTTTATAGAAGAGCCTTTTTTCCGTATCGCTGAGTTTCATAAATCCGGCGTATGCATTCTTTACGGAGTCATCTCCTTCAGAATCCACTTTAGAACTGATCATGCGGTTAAAATGGAAATCATTAAACTTATCTTTTTTATTCTTGAAATCATGCTCCAGTTCCTTATGCATATCAATAGCTTTCTGATTCCCGCTTACATCAATAAACTTTTTAGCATTCTGTATAGCATAGATCTCATTGCGCTTTGCCTGTATCTCATCCAGCATATCCAGCGCATTAACGATAAGCTTCCAGTCTACAAGCGTGGTACGTTCAAAAGATTCCTTCTCAAAATACTCCTTTGTAAGCGGCTTGCCCTTAAAGTTTACATCATCTTTTAACTGGAAACTGAGAGCGGTAGCCATTGCCTGATGACAACTGTCATCACTGTCAAATCCGTCCAGAACTTCCGATCTTATCTCCCTGCTGCCGCTGAGCGCATTCGTGAGAGCCTCTCTCTTTTTCTGATCGACATGGACATTTTTATCTTTTCCTTCACCGGTAGTCACATCAATGACCGACCTTTCCTGAAGCAGACGAAGGAACATCTTAAGCTGTGTATCATCCATCTCCTTAAGTCTCTTCTTAACAGTCGAAAGATTATAATTGAGAGTGATATCCTCCTCAGCTTTTATCAGTGCCGCTCCGGCAGCTTCTCCGCTTAACTGAACAACTGCATTATTACCTTTTTGCTTACTGTCAACCCTGACAGTGCTGCCTTTTTCTTTAGTCTTTTTTTTAGCATCGACTTCAGCCGCATTTTCTTTGTACGCTCCCACTGCAAATGTTACCAGCCCTGCACTTCCTATCACTGTCTCCGTTGCAATGCGTTTCATTGACACTGTATCATTTTCGGCATACTGCAGCAGTCTGTCTCTTACATCCTCAGCCGTAAGCGTTACTCCGTTAAGCTTATCCACTTCATTCTGCTGTTTTTTATCATGATTAACATACGCCGCATATATCGAAGAATAACCGTCGCTTATACGCTTTACATCTTTTTCTCCGATCTGCTGTTTCTTTGTAGTTATAGCCTTTACAAACAGCATTGCTTTTTCGTATGCTGTATCGGACATTACATAACTGTCAGTGAGACCTATCAATCCGGCATCACCGTAATTAACCAGCTTAAAGAATGCTTCCTTATAATCGATCTTAACATCCAGGGTTCCACCCTTTACATAATCTTCTATCTTTTTGCTTATCTCATCGGTAAGCTCCTTTTTAGCGCCTTTGGAAGTCAGCAGCGCCGATGTGCCTGCAGTACCTATGCCTATGGCTCCCTTATCCATCATCATAAGCGCTATCGCAAAGAGCTTCTTCTGGTTAATATCAAGCTTACTGTATTTACTTGCTTTACCTTTAAGGAATACGGTAGAAGCCTTTATCACTTCTTCAAGGTCCTTTTCACCTACCTTTGAATCGCTTCTTTCCTGCTCGCGTTTAGCCGCTTCTTTTCTGCTGATAGTCATGCTGTTTCCTTCAAGATTCATCCTGTTGGATTTTTCCTTGATGAAATCAAATATCTTATCATTCCAGTCTTCGGCTTTTACTTCTTTTCCTTCGTTCAGATCTTTGATCAGATCTTCCATGAAGTACTCTTTCAGAGAATTGACCATCCTGTCAATAAATGCCGTATTCATATTGTCATTTTCATAAGTCACCACAACATGAGCCCTGATGATATCGGAAAGAGACTGCGAAGCCTCCAGGAATCCGGTCTGCTTCGTTATCATATCGCCCAGTTTCTTCTGATACTCCAGTTTCTTATCAGCCTTAAGCTTGCCAAAACGAACGGCTTTACCATTCTCATCCTTAAAGCCGACGCCTGTTATGAGCATGGCTCTCAGATTACGGGAAATCTCGCTCTGCTCATTCTTAACATAAAGCTCGTCAAAGGTTTTCCCTTCCAGGGCTTTTATCCGTGAATAATTCTCTCTGAATACCTTATAACTCTCTTCTTTCCTCAGACTTGCAACATCAAGTTTATCTTTCTCATCAAAGAGTTCTCTCTTTGACATATCCCCATAAAGACTCACAATATACATCTGCGCTTCTTCATCAGACATGGAGCCGTCATCCGGTGACTCTGTCCTGAGCAGGGAATACAGCTTCTCCATCGCAGCTGCATGACGGTACAGCATCTCATCGTCATCATAGATACCGCCGATCCTGTCATCCATGCTGGAGGATGCTCCCTCTTCGATAAGGGCATCCTTGAGCACCTGAGGGATCTTGATATTGCCGACATACTTTTCGACCTCCCCCCTCATGGTATTCACCTTACCATGTGTAAGCGTTACAGTATATCTTCCGTTTTGTTTTACACGAACCAGTGATGCTCCCAGGCGCAGTTTATCAAGAGATTCAGAATCGTACCCCAGGTAATCCATCCTGATGTTCCTGCCTTTTTCTCTCTGATCCTGTATCTTCTGACGCAGTTCTTTATCGGGATCTTTGGAAGCGCTTTCCAGATCTGCCTTACGCTTGAGCTGCTTTATCAGATCATTACGTTCTTTATCTCCTTTTACTTTACGTGTTTTATTCTCATTCTCAGCATTGGTATAAACCTTTTCAGCCAGAACAAGGAGCTTTTTCTTATCCAGGAACGCTGCCAGATCTTCCCTGCTTGTAAGAGAGAATTTAAGGTTGTACTCAAATGAGAGCATGGTTGATCTTAAGGCAGTTTTACTCAGTCCTTTGCCTTTATACTTCTTTTCGATCTCTCTTATAGCTGCTCTTACATTGGATTTGATACCGTTTTTATTAATATCTATCTGCTCAAAAAACCTTTTGCAGTGTCCCTCTATCCTTTCCTGGAAGTAAGCTGCATCACCCTTTATCTCACCGTCATAGATATTCCTGAGATATGAATAGCTGAAGTTATCTATAATAGGATCGGTAACACACTGGTTTCCGGCTTTCTTTGCCTTTTCCGCGCCTTCCATGAAATTCTTAAGTTTCGGCGTCAATTCATTTTTAAGGTAATCCGTAAAGACCTTTTCGTCACTGTCCATCATGGCCGCATAAAACTCAGGTATCTTTGCCAGCTGATCCGCAATGCCCGCATACCTTCCTTTTTCAAACGTCTTTAACGCTTTCATGCGTTTGTCATAAAACTTTTTATGCTTTTCGATCTCTTCATTTGCAAGAGCATCGGTGAGCTTGCTGCCCATGCTTTCAAGACGCTGCAGCGCTTCATCCCAGCTCTTTACGCCAAAAGTTTCAAGATTAATGCGCATGTTTTCAGCGCGTTTGTCACTGTTTATCTCCTCGCTTACATCACGGATCTCCGATATCATCCAACGGAGTTTTTCTATACTCTTATCCCATTCTTTTCTGGGGATTCCCGATCTCTGAAGCATGCGCTGTACATTACGTATACGCTGCTGTTCCGTTTCGGCATTAGCTTTTTCAGCCAGCTTTCTTTTGGCAGCGTTGCCCTTCATCATATCGTCAGCCTGAATATTTATCGCATCGGGATTGCTTCCGCCAAACGAAAGAGCCAGCAGGAATCTGGAATCCATGCTGCTGCCGAGTTTTTTAATGGCAGCTTCTTCTTTTTTCCTGCGCTTTATAACTCCGGGCGTCTTCTCTGCATCATCAAAATCACGCTTGGAAATATATTCTCTGCGAGAATATCTCTTTTCTCCCTGTGCGTTCTTCTGGAAAATTATCCGATCTATAGCGGACTTAAAATCAGCATTTTCCCATTCACCGCTGGAACGGTTCATCTCCTCCAGCAGATCCCAGCGCTCTTTCGAAAGCATTATTCCTTCCGCTTCGACACGCTTAATATAGGATTTCGTATTCTTCCTTACCCTCTTTGAATACTCTTCTCCCTGCTTCCTCCACCATTCTGCATCACGCACGGTGTTCGCATCCTGTTTCTGGTTCATTACATATTTAACAAATGCTTCCTTACGCACGCCTTCCAGCTTCAGGTATTTCATTGCCTTATTAAGATTTTCTTCCTGCTGATATTCATCCGGCGCAATATAACGCAGCATATCGCAAAAGATATTGGCCTGATCCATCCTCTGCTCATCTGTGCCAAACAGACGCAGCGCTCCCATATTAGCATCAAGTTTTGCTTTTATGGCATCAAAGCCCAGAGCCGAATAACCTCTTTCCTTTAACATCTCAATGATAGGGGCATCGTTCTCCTTAACTTTTTCTATAAGCTGCGCCTTTCTCTCCTGGAACTCATTATCATCCGAATAAACCATGAGCCTGATCATCTCCGGATTATCATAAATCCCTTCTTCCGTCATTGATGCGCCCAGTACAGGATCTGTTTCAAGCATTGCCTTGCGTTTCTTAAGCTGTTTCAGTTCGGTGCTGTTTTCCTGCATGAACTGTTTTATAAGCTCCTGAACCTTCGTGGCATATTCTTTGGGCTCAAGTTTACTCCACTCTTTCAAACTGTTGTCATAGATATACTTTGTCAGATCTTTCTTTAATTGTGTAATATTCAGCAGCTCTTTTCTATTTGCATCTACCAGCAGACCAACCGTAACCTTATCTGCAAGCAGACGGTTGTTTTCGTTCTGCAGATATGCTATCAGCTCATTCTTTTCTTCTTTTGTCATTTTATTGTTTTCCGAAAGAGCTTTTTTAAGCTTATCGGTATAACCGCCTTTAAGCCACTCTTCCCTGGCCTTCTGCGCAGTCATCTCGTCCATCGCAGGGCCGTCTTCGGTATATCTGAGCAGCGTATCCATGTCTTTAGCGATGGCATTTACCTCTTTGACATCCTTATCAACCCGGATCTCATCCTTATCAAGCCCCATCTGGGCGCCATCTATTTCTGCCTGCTTTTCTTTGGGAAGTTTGCTCTTTGTTTCAAGTATGCTTGCCCCCAATGAATTCAAAAGGATCTGGACTCTGGTAGCTATCTGATATCTGCGCTTTGAGTTCCCCATAAACTTAAAGCCTTCATGTGTATCCAGATAGCGCGCAACAGCCTGCCTTGCGGAAAAAAAGGTCTCAAAGAAGTCGACGGTCATGAAATCGCCCGTTTCATCGAATACTCTGCCTTTGGTCATGGAAAGATTCAGTAATTTATTGACTGCTTCGTACATATCCGTGAAAGACTCGGATTTTGAATATGTATCCAGAAATAATTCATCACGAAGCTCTGCAAGGGTCTTTTCATTTAATTCGTTATACTTAAGACCTTCTTTTGTAGCAACGATACCGCTTGTTTTATCGAACTTATCAAGCGCATCCCAGCCCTGCATCTGCCTTTTTTCATAGTTTTGCTGCTGCAGCGGGATCTCCGGTTTCTGTTCTTTTTTCTTTTTTTCCAGTTCCTGATTTTCGTTTCCCATTTTTACACCCCTTCCCTGCCGTCAGGCAGCTTTATGATACTTTATATACATAATCGGTCATCTCCGGCCAAAAGCTCCGTTCCCCGAAATTCTCTTCAATAACATTTATATATTCCTTATCATCCATGCGCACGTACAGGCGCATCTGCATCCCCTCTCCATCCAATGCGCCCGACAGTACTCCTGCCAGCAATGCGCGAAATACCTTACCTTCTGCAGGGCATTTTCTTATGATTGCTCCATCCAGGATACAGCTTCCGCGGCCATAATGCTCAAGCGACAGTGCTCCCACCGGCTTGCCTTTATCAATATAAAAATAACTGAAGGGCACACGCGACATAAAGGAAAGATCGACATCCGGATTTTCCTTTTGTAACTCCTTCAGGTATTTTAAGCATTCTTTTTCCGTACATAGAGAAAAACTGACAAGATGTTCATCCTGTGAAGCCTTTACCACCTGTGATCGCATAAAGGCAGTATCATAGAAATCAGCAAGATAATACCCCAGAGTCTCACCATGCTTTTTTTCCTTGGTACAGCCGATTTCTTCCAGCAACTCAGGATTCATCAGACTGTATGATCTTCCTTCCACATTTATCACGCGCAGGCA
This sequence comes from uncultured Lachnospiraceae bacterium, assembly GCA_946612125.1. Lineage (GTDB taxonomy): Bacteria > Bacillota > Clostridia > Lachnospirales > Lachnospiraceae > NK4A136. The sequence goes on from CAMOEK010000092.1 coordinate 9,365, forward strand.
TAGCCTCTTGATCTTTCTGATGCCGAGCTCCTTCTGTGCTTCCAAAAAAATCTCTTTGAATATTACTTCATCGATATCCTGTCGTCTGCGCCATACATATGATATATGGGCTATGGATCTGTCTGTTATTGAGGGGCTGCAGACGATCAAAGCCAGGATTATGCCATCTTCACCGTTATCTGCCCCAAAGATAATACTGTTATCTTCCGGATCCGCGGGGAAGATATCGCTTATCTCAGAATATTTTTCATAATCCTGCGGTCTGATCAAAAAACAATTGTAATACATGATATACCGGTATACCTCAAATAAACATTATGTCTGACAGTAAATATAATTTCCTACAATATTATAATAGATTATTACAGTTTGTCCAACATATGTCCTACAAACTATCGTGATACATATAGTTTGACGCTTCACAATCCAGGGTGTATCA
>CAMOEK010000093.1:0-9726 GCA_946612125.1 uncultured Lachnospiraceae bacterium
TAAGCGGTATTTGGTTTCCTCGCGCGTCATGCGGTCATCAGAGATTACCGTATCTCTCTTGGAAGCCTTATGCAGCAGACGGTTTTCGGTCTTGTTCCGCTTAAGCCTTACTTCCCGGTCAGCTACAAGCTCCACATAATATACAGTCCCCCCGGTAGCCTCAAAACGGTCTGCAACTTTTTTAATGTATTCCCATTCCGACGGCAGATCAAAAGCCATCATATATGTAAAGATCATTCCCTGGTAATCGGTTTTTAAAAATGCTTCAAAACAATCCTCTCTGATCTTCTCAACAAGCGATGCTTCAAAGCGGCCAAAAAGCTCAAGTACCGGCTCTATCGCAATATGATTATGAAACAGACGAAAATCCGTGATCTTCATCAGCTCCTGTCCCACTGTCATCTTCCCTACTGCGCCACTGCCCAGGATTATTATCAGATCCATTTTTTATTCCTCCTTTTTTTGATCGGGCAGGGAAGACGAAGTCGCTCCCTGCTCGGACGTGAGCCGCCGGTCAGCTTTAGCTGACACTGAACCACGGGGTCCTTCCTCCGTTTTTTCATTTCTTGCCGGTAAGGTAATACACGGCAAGCGCAGTCCTGTGAGAAAGGTTTTCTTTAGCCAGGATATTTGTAATATAGTTCTTTACGGTTCCCTCGGAAATATAAAGCTTTGCTGCGATCTCTTTATTCGAAAGTCCCTCGGCCACTGCCCTTACGATATCCAGCTCCCGTTCGGAATACCCCGAGGGATCAAAGCCGCCTGACTGTGGAGTTCTGTCTTCCGTGTTACCGGCTCTTCCGGCCAGGGTCTGTAAGATACTCTCCTCCATAACGCCGGTTCCGTTATATACAGATTTTATCATCTGTTTTAAATGCTCCGGTGTGTGGTTTTTGATAAGATAGCCCTTTGCGCCGTTTTTAAGCGCCTGCTGGACCAGTTCATCATCATCAAAAGTAGTGAGTATCAATACCTTTCCCAGATCACGTTCAACGATATGCCTGGTAGCCTCTATGCCATCCATTTCCGGCATCTGTATATCCATCAGTATCACATCCGGTCTGTTATTTTCTGCCAGCTTTATCAGTTCACTCCCGTTGGCTGCAGTTCCCAGCACCTCAAAATCATCATCAACATCCAGAATGATCTTCATGCCATCCCGTACGAAATCACTGTCATCAGCTATCATCACTTTTATCTTTTCCATTGGCTCATCCTTTCCGTCCTGCCTCACGCATCCATGGCAGATATGTAAGACAGGTAATAAATGCTCAGGTGCTTTTCAGAGGCAGCAGCATATTTACAGTGAATCCGGCCTCGGTCTCAAAACTAATGCTCCCGCCGGCATTACGTATCCTCTGTCTCATGCCGGATATACCCATTCCGTCTTTTACCGTTCCACATCCCACTCCGTCATCCGACACACTGCACCTTACCATCTCATTCATCACCAGGATACTTATATCTATACTTCTGCATCTGGAATACTTCATGGAATTAGTCACAGCCTCAAAAGTATTATCCAGTATGATCTCCCACAGCATGTCGGATATTGCGGACAGATTTCCTTCCGTATTAAGCTCCGCATCTACTCCTTTTTTATTACAGTCTGCGCAGAGTTCATACAATTGCAGGAGCGCCATCTTTTTCTTTTCCGGCCGCTGCCTGCGAAGGATCGCACGGATCTCATCCATCCCTCCGCGCAGCTGATCGATAACGGACTGTATCATCCCTCCGGCCTTTACAGGGTCCTTATCCATCAATAACTTTGCCGCTTCAAGCTGATAGATTGAACCGTTGATACTGTGCCCCAGCTTATCATGCAGCGTCTGTGAAAGCGCCGCTCTTTCCGAAAGTACCTGATTCTCAGCCTCAAGCATATTTTTCTTAAGCTCTGCCTGCACCTCGTATTCACGGTTTTCATATTCCCGTTTCAAGCCCTGCTGCAGAACGGTATCCTCATACATCCGCTTTTCGTAACCTGCCACCACATATTCATGCTGCACATAAAAAACTATCAGCATGGTAACTATCATGAATTCTGTGATATTTCCCAGAGGACTGTCTGCGAACACCGCCATATACATAATAAAATACAGCGGTATCCTTCCCTTAAAGAAAGCGATGATCTCAAATCCGAGGAAACATGCCAGCGGCATAAAGCTGCTTCCTCCGGTATATATAAGCAGTATATTGATAACCAGCGACACTGCAAGACATAACAGCTTAAGCTTAGCTTCTGTGAGTTCCTTTACAGTCATCACGGATATATATAACGCCAAAAGCAGGAGTATCCTTAAGGGTACTCCTGCGCTCTCTACATTTCCCGATAATCCGTACATGCCATAGATCAGCATGAGGATCATACGTACCAGTATGTAATAATTTTCCTTTAAGAATTTCCCCATTCGCTTATCCTTCGCAGTTTGATCCCCAGGCTGCCTGTACTGATCACTACGCACAGGTATGCTGCTGTTATACATAATACCATACCGAAGGCCGAATTGTCGCCTGTAATTATCCTTTCCGAAGCATTTAAAAACCATTTCTGCGGCATCAGTGAAGCCAGCATATTGATGAGATCTGATACATCATCCAGCGGAAAATACAGTCCGCTTAAGAGTGCCGACAAACACCACACACTAAAGGCCGCGACATTTGCACCCATAACATCCCCGATGAGTATTCCCAAAAGCATGCTCACTGAACTGAAGATCAGTCCCAGCAGGAAGATCATTAAGAGATATTCAGCTCTGTTCATACCAAGGTCATCGCTGCTGATAAGAAGGCTGCAGATCCCCATCACGCCGGTAGACATAAGAGATATGACGGCTGCCGTGACCAGCTTCGAAACAAAGTACTGCACCGGTCCTGCTTTAGTCAGGCTGATCCTCGTATACACGCCGTTTTTCTGCTCGTTGATCGTTGCGTGTGCCACGAAGACCCCGCAGAATACAAATCCAAGCGTCATGAATGCAAACGCATATCCGATCTGCGTCTTATTGTTTACCTGTTCAGCCGTAAGTGTGCTTCCTGCTTTTCCCGACACAGTTATCTCTTTTTTATTCTCATATACACTGCCCAGTGCCTCCGTGAATTTCTCACCGTCATATGCCGCACCGTTTACAAAAAAAGCGATATCCTCCTTAAGCAGACCGGTCCTCTCATCATCCGATAAGGCATAAAGCCGTATATTATCTGCCATTTCCTCTGCTGTGTCTGCTACGCCAAAGCCCGGATATATATACAGCGCAGCACCCATCCTGTCCTCAAAACCGTCACGCTTCATATGACTCTCTACAAAGCTTTCTGTATACACATCTCCCTGTCCGGACAGATCACACCTGCATATCATATACATTCCTGATCGTGCCAGCATCTTAAGCATCTCTTCCGAAAGCCTGCTGCCCGAAGCATCGTAGACCTTTACCAGATACTCTCCGTTCCCGCCGTTATATGCCACCTTCTCATCCGCTCCAGACAGCTCTATCACGCTTCCGTCTTCTTTCTGTATATATGCTGCCGAGCTGTCAAACTGGGATTTAAGTATCAATGTTGACAGTACAGGCGTCAATATCAGAAAGAACCAGAACGCCTTAGTCCTAAGCAGCAGTTTCATACTCATCTTTATCATTGTCTTCATTCACCCTTCCTCCCTCTTATATAACCGGCTGCTACTGCCGCAAATGCACTTACAAGCATTATCGTGATGCAGTATGTAATAGCGCTTAACGTATAATCGCTATGCCCCATACAGGAAAGTTCTGTAAGAGCCCTGTTGATATGATAGATCGGTGAGATATCCTTAAGCACCTGAGGCTGGGTCGAGAGCATATATGTCTCAAAACTGCCTCCGGTGAATCCGGCTACCCATACCACGGCAAACACGCCGATTATCGTGACCACCACATTCCCCGTAATGTTATAGAACATAAGCCCGAATGCCGTAGCTGCTGCCGCTGACATCACAACTATCAATGCAGAGATAAGCGGACTTCCCCAGTGTACTCCAAATAGCAGTATGGTTATCCCTGCCGTTAAGAGCGACGATATCGACACTACCAGAAGCATAGGTATAAACTTGCCAAGGAACAGCTGTAATTCGGAAAGCCCCGATACCTTAAGTTTCTTGCCGATATGGTATTTCTTCTCGGCAGTGAAGATCCCTGCGCCGCATACAACAGCGCACCAGCCGAAATACACCACTTCCACGATCCCGTAATAATCCGAAGCCTCTATGGGTTCCATGTACTGCGGATGCTCTACATTGATCTTAACTTCAGGCGGCACATCACTCCTGTATGCATCAAGCATAAACTGCGCGATCCGTTTATCAACACTGCCTATAAGATAATCCAGCGCTTTAGCCTCATATTTACGCTCCCCGTTCTGATATATTGTGTATTTTCCGTCCTTTTCAAATACCACGAATCCTGCCAGATCTTCTTCCATGATCTTTTTTTCGGCGTCACATTCCGGATATTCGATCAGGATGATATCATTCTCATTTGCTGCAGTCTTAACCTGCTCCGTCAAAAGCTTAGTCTTAACATCCGCATCATCTGCTTTGATACTATAGCCTGCTTTAATGCTGCCGTTAGCTTCGTATTTTTCCAGCAGATCGCTGAAAGCACTGGAGAGCAATGCCACCAGTATCACGGGAGTCACGATATACAGCAGGATATTCGTAGCACTGCGCATCATCAGTTTGAAATTATTTTTTATAAGATATCTGATCATATTAATAATCCCTCAGTTTCTTTCCGGTCAGTGTAAGGAATACTTCTTCAAGTGTGATCGATGAAGTATCGTCCACGACCATTTTTTTCAATTCTTCACTTGTTCCCGTTGCGATCACTTTCCCGTTATCCATTATGGCTATCCTGGTACATATCGCCTCTACCTCTTCCATGTAATGGCTGGTATAGATGACCGTGGCCCCGTTTTTGTTTGATTCCCTGATCTTTTCAAGTATGAAGTTCCTTGACTGGGGATCGATGCCGACTGTAGGCTCATCAAAGATCAGAAGATCCGGATGATGGCCTATGGCGCAGGCTATGTTAAGCCTCCTCTTCATACCGCCGGAAAACGTTTTCGCATAATCATTTTTCTTTTCCAGCAGCCCCACATATTCAAGCGACTCATCGATCCTCTTCTTAAGCTCCGCTCCTCTGATCCCGTAAAGTGATGTGAACAGCTCCACGTTTTCCCACGCCTTGAGATTCCCGTGGATCGCCAGCTCCTGAGGGATGTATCCCAGTTCAACGATCAGTTCCTTGCGGTGTTTGTCAAAATCTTTTCCATGGAATTCCACTGATCCTAATGTCGGCTTTACGATCCCGCAGATCATGTTCATGGTGGTGCTCTTACCTGCCCCATTGGGTCCTAAGAGTCCGAATATCTCTCCTTCTTCGATCGATATATTTAAGTTATCCACCACAACCCTGTTATCATACTTCTTTGTAAGGTCCTTTGTTTTTAAAATAGTTCCCATATTTTTTCTCCATGAATAAAATTGAGTGTATCAGACTTGTACTTCATCTGATACACCCATTATATTCATCAGCCATCCCTTTTTGTAGTGAAAAAAGAACTGTTTTTGATATGACTTTAGTCATAAAACCACGGGGACCTCGTGGTTTTTTCTTAGCTCTGCCTCCTGCACTCCATATCGATGCAGCGCCAGTTTTCTCCAAGAAGAAATACTTCACGCTCCGAAAACTCCTTAAACCCGGCAGCTTTATAACAGCGATACGCCTGCGGATTATTATCAAACACGCCAAGCGTCACCCTCCCTGCTTTAAAAAGATCAAAAGCGTATTTCAGCGCCAGACGGATCATCTCCCGGCCATAGCCTTTCCCTCTTCTTGAATCATCTACTATTACAAAACCGATGCGCATCTCCTTCTTATCTGCTCCGATATAGCGAAGGATCAGATGTCCCACGATCCCGTTCTCATCAAAGGCTGTCAGCGGATAGAAATTATCCGGCTCTTCGCAATCGCCGTTATTATCGATATACTTACGATTCATGTCTTCCGCCGTGATCGGAAATGATTCATATCTGTCCGATGTCCATTTACGAAAACTCTCCTCATCCCTGCACCAGGAAACGATCGTTGCTGCATCCTCCGGTTTATACTGTCTTAATCTAAGCATAATATATCCTCCCATGGTCATCCTGATCTATCTCTTTGATCAGCTCACTTCTCTCACTTTTACATATAGTTACAGATGAATTTTTTCTTCCTTATCGCTTCTTATCCGCACACATGTCCGGATCCGTTTTCCGAAAATACACAAATTCCAATTCATCATCTACAGCTTTCGTATCAAAAGCTTCGTATCCCATCTTTTCATAAAGCCGGATATTGGCAACACTCCGGGTACTGGTAAACAGTTCAAACTGCTTTTCCTTAAAATACTTCTCTATGCCCAGCAAAAGACGCTTTCCGTATCCCTTCTTCTGCTGATCGGGATGCACCATCAGCTTCCCGACATATACGATCCCATTTTCTTCCTTTGCCCTGACCGATCCGATGATCGTACCGTCTTCCTCTGACATTTTCAGAATGATCCCTTTATCATACTCTTCCTCTACCTCTTTCAGAGTTTGTGTCAACGGTGGTATCTTCTTTCCGCCAAACAACTGCGCCTCACTCTGATATGCCGTATACTGTAATTGCAGGATCTCCGCAAGGTCCTTCCGTTCTGCCTTTTCGATCTTTGCCGGCCGCTTCTTTTCCATGATCTCGTAGATCATCACTTCACCGTCGCCAATATCGTGCTTTTTGTGTTCCACGGTTTTGAAACCACGATGCTCATAAAACAGTGTAGCCGGGAGCGAAGCATCCAGATCGCATTGATCGTACTCGTTAAAGATCTCCGCTTCCAGATGATCCATAATGATCGACCCGTAGCCTTTTCCTTCATGCTCCGGCAACACATATACTCTCGTGATATGATCATCTATACGGCTTCCGGTTCCGACAACTTCTCCATCCACAAGCAGCACATCGATCCTGCCTTCCTCAATATCTTTTGTAATATTTTCCAGACTATGCAGCCTTCCGAAAAAATCCACCACCGCCTGTGTGTAGTAATGCGGATATATCGCTGCTTTTGTCCCCTGAACGATGCCGCATACCTTTTCTGCTTCTTCCGGATTTGCTCTTCTATACACATACCTGCTCATAAAAACCTCCTTTAATTCTCAAACGCTCTCTGTGCTGCCTGTGCGGTCATCCTTCTCTTTTCCAACATCATGATATAAAAAACCACTTACCCGGACAGATAAGTGGTTTCATATGCTCTGAAATCTGATTGAAAGGATAACCTATTGCTTACCTGGATCCGTATTTGAATGCTCAAAATTAAAACCATACACGTTGACGACGACATGCATAGCATAGACAGATGACCACTCAATTGCGGATGTGCGATTTAACATCTTGTTACCCTTTCCATTGTTTTACTTTATATGGTTTCAAAGTATACTCCGCACATGATTTCATGTCAAGCAGAAAAACCACGAGGTCTATTTCCCCCGGTTCCAACGCAGGGTTGGAGAATTCTCAAAAACGGGTTGTTGGTAATTTCATCGTGTATCTGATATATTGAGACCATCAAAGATGCATCTGCGAGATAAACAACGATTCGAAAGAGAGGATAAAGATATGGCGTTAGGAAATAATATCAAAAAATACCGTCGTGATCTGGGGATCACGCAGGAGGAACTGGCAGGCATTCTTTGTGTGACAGGTCAGGCTGTCAGCAAATGGGAAAGTGGCGCAGGTATGCCGGATGTAACGCAGATCGTGCCTCTGGCGCAGGCACTCAATGTTTCAACCGATGCATTGTTTGGATTTACGCCCGAAAGCTATGATGTAAAACTGGCAGACGAAATAAGTCACAAAGCAAACAACCTGCGGGACAGCGGTGAGCAGTCGCAGGGCGCGTTGGAAGCAGTGGAATATCTGGACCGGCAATGCGAAGAAAACGTATTTAACTACGGGATCATGATGCGCTATGTGCAGGCCGTGGCTCATATGAGCCGGTATGTGAATCCGGAAAATTCCTATTATGAGGAATTATTTAAGGATGATGAAAAGAAATGGAAAAAGATCGTCAGGACTGCAGAGAACAGAGCGATGCAGGTGATCCGCTATTCCAATGACAAGGATCTGGCAGACAAATGCCACTATGCGCTGGCATGGCTCTGCTGGCACAGTCAGGAATGGGAAAAGGGACGTCAGCATATCGAGGCACTTCCGACGATCCGCAGCAACATGTTACAGGAGACACTGCTTCCGTATTATATTCCGATCGATACCGAAGATGGAAAGGAGCGCTGGAAGGCACAGATCCGTGACAATTATCAGAATTTCATCCGTGCTTTAAATAAGCAGATCGTATATACGGCAGAGGCGATGTCGTGGGTCAGCCCCTTAAAAGAGGTTGAGGAAAACTGTCACTGGGGTCTCTCCATGATGGATGAGTTTATGAAAGATGAAAGGATGCGCTCATGCTGCCAGGGGTTTTACAGGGATACATGCAAGTTCCTGATCGCAGCTTATCTGAAAGCCGGTGAAACCGTCAAAGCGGCGGAAGAATGGAAGCGATTGTCTGCAAAGATTGATGAGTATGTTGCCTTTTGCAGCCAAGTAAATAAACAGCCAAAAACAGAGGTGGTACGCATCTATGGTGAAAAGGCAGCGGATGTTATGTCGCACTATACCAGAGAGTGGATCGACGGTAAATTGGAATTCATGCTGGGGCAGCTGAAGAGCCGGTGCAGCAAAGAAGTATTTTCGGAATTTGAAAAGCTGATCGCATAAAACACAAAAAATATCATGGGAGCTGCAAAACGAAAGGGACCGTATCTATTACCGGTCCCTTGTTTTACCGGAAAGCTATGAATTTTGTAATAAAATCTTAAGGATCTGTCATCTATTATCTTAATATTCTCTTTTCTATAATATGATAGTCAGCGTTACAACAGGCTATTACATGAGCGGAGGCATATCGATGGTTGCAGCAAGAGCATTGAGATTTTCGCGAAATCGTGAAAGAAGTAAAAGATTGCAGATCGTGTTGATCATATTTGCGCTGTTATTTATTATATGCGCTTTTCTGGCTGTATGTATAAGAATAGAGTTCGGAAATGTATCGCATGATATCGTGGCTGGAAAAACAGCTGCCTTTAGTATAGAGCCTTCGGAAATTCCCTGGAATCTGATACTTGTGAATGTATCACAGCCTTTACAGGAAGAGCCCGACGTAGAATTTACACTGCTTTCAAACGGTCAGAAGGTGGACAAAAGAATATATCCGGATCTGCAGCAGATGTTTGATGATGCCAGAGAACAGGGAGTTTATCCTATAGTAAGAGAAGGGTACAGAACGCATAAACAACAGATTGAGACTTATAATGATAAAGTGACCGCATACATGAGGGAAGGGTACAAAAGAGGAAAGGCAGAAGAATTAGCGGGACAATGGGTTGCAGTTCCCGGAAGCAGTGAACATGAATTGGGGCTGGCTGTTGATATAAATGCCGATAAGGAGCGTTCGGATAGCGATACAGTATATTCCTGGCTTGCCGATAATGCGTGGAGATATGGTTTTATCTTAAGATACCCCCGTGGTAAGGAACACATTACCGGCATAGATTATGAACCCTGGCATTACAGATATGTCGGAAAGGAAGCTGCAGAACAGATCTAT
>CAMOEK010000094.1:0-9688 GCA_946612125.1 uncultured Lachnospiraceae bacterium
GGAGTTGGAACTGGGAATTGTTAAGGAAAGCACATTAAAAGAGTTTCAAAGCATATGAGTCCGAGTCTCCTGAATATATAACCGAGCACCGTCAATGCGAAGATGGGCGCAGTGGCGTTTAAACTGAATAACAGATTTTCCATTTCCATAACCCTTCTGTTACTTATTCTGACAAAACTATATCATATCATTTACGGATAGATATGCAAGTGCCAATATGGATCCGAAATTTACTTTTAGCCTGTTCTATGCTAATATTACTCTGTATACACAGGTCCTTTGGACCTGAGACGGGGACAAGATATGAGGGGGGATTACGGGGATGAACGATCAGCTGACTATACAGGCGGATGTGATGAGTGCTGTCAATCTTGCGATGATGCAGAATTACGTTCCGCTGATACGAAGCGTTACTCTTAAGAATGCGGCAGATACGCCTCTTGAAGATCTGAAGATGCGCATTACATTTGATCCCGCATTTGCCGGGGAGTACAGCTGCAGGATAGACAGTATAGAAGCTCAGGGATCCCTGGAGATAAGTCCCGTAAAGATACAGCTTTCAACGGAATACTTCTTCGGACTTACCGAACGTATCGACGGTCATATGGAGATCGCGATATATAAGGAGGGTGAAGAAGAGGCGATATCATCCGTAAATCTTGATACGGCGCTGCTCGCCTGCGATCAGTGGAGCGGTAAGAGCGTAATGCCCGAACTTATATGTGCTTTTGTTACCCCCAATCATCCGGTGATAGCGGACATTCTGAATAAGGCGTCGGATTTTCTTAAGAGCTGGAATGAATCTCCTTCATTTACGGCATATCAGACACAGAACGTTAATACGGTAAAACGGCAGATGGCGGCTATCTATGCAGCTATCCAGTCGCTTTCGCTCAATTATGTGGTCCCGCCCGCGAGTTTTGAAAATACGGGGCAGAGGATACGTATGGCGCAGACTGTAACGGAGCAAAAGCAGGGAACATGTCTGGACCTTACGTTATTATATGCGTCATGTCTGGAAGCGGCAGGGTTAAGACCGCTGCTGGTGATAATTAGAGGGCATGCCTTTGCAGGCTGCTGGCTGGAGGAAGAAAGCTTTGCGGACTGTCTGGTCGATGATGTGTATGCACTTGAAAAACGTACGGCAGATGGGGCAGAGGAGATATTGCTCCTTGAAATGACGGACGTTGTTGACGGCAAGAATATTGATTTTGATAAAGCTGTTGAAAGAGGCAGGAACAAGCTTGCTAAAAGAGAAGAGTTTGAATTTGTGGTTGATGTGCATCGCTGCCGCATCAGCGGTATACGTCCCATTCCTGTAAAACTTGAGGCTGCCGGGGAGCAGTATGCATCGGCTCAGGATGTGGCACCGGGGAAGGTTGCAGCTCCTTCCGAGCTGGTACAGAGTCTGAAAGGAACGGTTAAAGAGGGGGAGGTGACAATAGGCAAGCTGCAGCTGTGGGAGAGAAAGCTACTTGACTTCAGCCTTCGTAATTCCCTGTTGAATTTCCGTGTTACAAAAAACACTATACAGCTTATGGCCACCGATCTGCCGGCTTTTGAAGACGGTCTGGCAAACAATACCGAATATTCAATTTTGGAACTGCCTGCAGAATTTAAGAATACCCTGCGTGATGAGAAGATGTATGCCATCGATAATCAGAAGGATATGTTCGAGGCTATGGCAGCGGAGGAGATGCGTAACCACAGGGTACGTACCTTCATGAGTGAAGAACGGCTGGCTGTATCGTTAAAGAGTATACAGCGCGCGGCTAAGTTAAGCCTTGAGGAAAACGGCGCCAATACGCTGTTTTTGGCTATGGGATTTCTGCGCTGGTACGAGACGGATCTGTCGGAAAAGGCGCGCTATGCGCCTCTGGTGCTGATACCTGTGGAAGTGGTAAAGAGCGTAAGGAAAAAGGGATATATCCTGCGTAGCCGTAATGAGGAAACCCAGATCAATGTAACCTTGCTTGAATATCTGAGGCAGGACTACGGCCTGTCTATAGGCGGTCTTGATCCGCTGCCGGAGGACGATCACGGCATAGATCTGCCGCTGGTATTCCATACGATACGCCAGGCGGTTATGGATAAGAAAAAATGGAATGTGGAGAATATGGCATTCCTGGGACTCTTTTCGTTCGGCCAGTTCGTAATGTGGAACGACCTGCGCAACAGGACAGAGGACCTAAAGAAGAATAAAGTGGTTAACAGCCTGCTGGAAGGCCGCATGACCTGGGAAGCAGAGGAGCTGGGGATCAGCGCGGAGCTGATGGATGAACAGTACAAGCCGGAGGATATGGCTGTACCGTTAAGTGTTGACTCTTCACAGATGGTGGCTGTAGCGACGGCTGCCAGGGGACAGAGCTTTGTATTGCACGGACCTCCCGGAACAGGTAAATCGCAGACTATCACAAATATGATAGCGAATGCATTGTTCCAGGGAAAGTCGGTGCTTTTTGTTGCGGAGAAGATGGCTGCGCTTTCTGTCGTTCAAAACCGACTCGCAAAAATAGGTTTGGATCCCTTCTGTCTGGAGCTGCATTCAAATAAGACGAATAAGACTGCGGTACTGGGGCAGCTGGAAAAGACACTGGAGGTAGGAAGACTTAAGCATGCCGAAGAATATGCAGAAAGTGCAAAGAAGCTGGGGGAGCTGAGAAACGAGCTTTCACATGTTATAAATGCAGTACATCAGAAACGCGGGTTCGGCAGGAGCCTGTATGAACTGATATCGGAATATGAAAGCTTCAAGGGATCCGGTGGTAAAGTGACGCTGCCGGATAAGGCGTTTGGTGTTGCTTCGATAAGTACGCAGCAGTTAGCTGAATGGCATGAGATACTCAGGGGATATGAGGCAACGGCTGAAACGATCCCGGATCTGTCTGTGCATCCGTTAAGGGGGATAAACAGTACCGAATATACGATGGAAAAGCGTGACAGCCTGCAGTCGGCATGGAATGAGCTGGCAGCAAAGGCTGATAACGCATCACAGGCCTTTATACAGATCAAAAATACTCTGGGAGTTGATACCGGAAGCGATAAAAAAGCCATAGAGCTGTTAGCGGAAATGGCAGAGCTGCTCAAGAAGGAAGGAGTATTTCCGGCAGAGCTGGTACAGTCTCAGAATTATGAGGTGCAGCGACAGCAGATAATACAGTATCTGCAGCTGCTTTCTCAATTGCAGAGTGAATATGTTCAGCTGTCTGCGATGTTCCTGCCCCAGGCGTTCATGCCTGCGGGAGGATTTGCTGCCGGAGCGGCTCTTATCAGATATAAGACAGCCGAAAGCAGCTGGTTCATACCCAAGGCTATGGGTATAAGCAAAGCGGTTAAGGAATTGAAGGCATACGCTCAGAACAATACTGTTGTGGATAAGAATAATATCGGGGCGCTGCTTGAAAGGCTGGCGGCGTTCGAACAGTTAAGGGCTAATGTAAATGCGGCTCCTCCCGCTGTAAGCAGCGCGCTCTGCGGACTGTGGAACGGGGAGAACAGCGATATCGCCTCTATACAGAAAGCGCTTGATAAGGCTCAGGAAGCAATGGGCTTAAAGAGCAGAGTCAATCCGTCGGTATTTGGTGCTTTTGCGGCGGCGGCAGCCTCCGGCGTAAGGGCTCCCGAAGCTGAACTGAATACGCTGAACGGTTTTGTTGCAGATGTCAACGCAGCGGAAGCTAAAGAGCATATCGAGCCCATCGGTAGTGGCGTTGACTGGATAGCGGCAGTAAAGGAGAGATTTTTACTTTATTCAAAGAATACCCACCGGCTTCGTGAATGGACAGGTTACCAGAAACTTAAGCAGCAGGCAGCGGCTTGCGGCCTTGATTGTGTGAGCAGCGAGGTGGAGAAGGGCAGCCTTCCGGCAACGGAAGCGGAAGATGCATTTTTCTGCGCGCTGGATTACAGGCTTATATCGGAGATCATAGCATCGGATAAAGAACTGGCCGATTTCCGTGGAGTCCAATTTGAAGGACTCATTGACAGATACACAGAAAAGCTGGAGGAGTTCAGGAAACTCACCGTACAGGAGCTGGTCGCAAAGCTTTCTGCAAACATACCGGCCGGGGGCGGAGAAGCAGCAGCTTCATCCGAGCTGGGTATACTTAAGAAAGCCATTAAGTCAAACGGCCGTATGATGTCTATACGTAAGCTCTTTGACCAGATACCTACATTGCTCCGAAAACTCTGTCCCTGCATGCTGATGAGCCCTATATCCGTGGCCCAGTATATAGATCCGCTGTTCCCCAAGTTTGACCTGGTAGTTTTTGATGAGGCCAGCCAGCTTCCTACCAGCGAAGCAGTCGGAACCATAGCAAGGGGTGAAAATGTGGTAGTAGTGGGTGATCCCAAGCAGCTGCCGCCTACGAGCTTCTTTAAGTCCAATAAAGAGGACGAAGACAACAGCGATCAGGAAGATCTGGAAAGCCTGCTGGATGACTGTCTTGCGATATCAATGCCTCAGGAATATCTTAAGTGGCATTACCGTTCGCGACACGAGAGCCTGATAGCATACAGCAACATGAAGTATTACGATAACAAGCTCTATACTTTCCCTTCACCCAATGACCGTGTATCACAGGTGCGTCTGGTTCATGTGGACGGCGTATATGATCACGGGAAGACCAGGCAGAACCCTGCCGAGGCTGAAGCGGTGGTGAACGAGATATTGCGCCGTCTGCGTGATCCCAAACTTAAGAAGGATTCTATCGGAGTCGTAACCTTCAGCGTGGTACAGCAGAATCTTATCGAGGATATGCTTTCCGATGAGTTTGCAAAGAATCCCGAACTGGATGAATATGTACGCTCATGTGCGGAACCTATATTTGTAAAGAATCTGGAAAATGTGCAGGGAGATGAGAGGGATGTTATCCTCTTCTCGGTATGCTACGGTCCCGATGCCGACGGAAAAGTATCCATGAACTTCGGACCGCTCAACCGCGACGGAGGATGGAGGAGACTTAACGTTGCCATATCAAGAGCGCGTAAAGAGATGACTGTGTTTGCGGTGTTAAGACCGGAGCAGATCGACTTAAACCGCACAAGGGCCGACGGAGTAGCAGGTTTAAAAGGCTTTTTGGAGTTTGCCGCAAACGGACAGGGTATGCTCCCGGGGCGTGATGTTTCGAAGAGCGTGCATGAAGACGGGCTGATCGAAGATATAGTGACAGCCATCGCTAAAGAAGGATATGAAGTAAAAACAAATATAGGCTGTTCGGCATACCGTATGGATCTTGGTATAGTCGATCCCGAAGATACGGAAGATTATCTGCTGGGTATCATCCTGGATGGTGAGAATATGAAGGCTTCCGCAACAGTCGATGACCGCTTTGCCGTACAGCCTTCGGTACTGGGAGGACTGGGCTGGAAACTCATGCGTATCTGGACACTGGAATGGCTTGATGATCCCGCGCCTGTTATCCGGAGGATAAAGGATGCTATAGAAGAAGCAAAGCTTGATAAAGCAAAAACGCCTGAGGAAGAAGAGAAAGTGCCGGAGCAAAAGGCAGAGGAGACTGCGGCTGAGGATAAAAAGGAAGAGGATAAAGACACCGTAAATATCGCAGGATTTACCTTTGAGCGCGATGAAGAGGCGTATGCGGCATCTGAACACAGACGCGATTATGTGCAGGCGGTGCCGCTAAATGCCGGAACGGCCGAGCAGTTTGATGTTCAGAATGCCAGGGGCATAGCAAGGACCATACTGCGTTTTCTCAATCTGGAAGCACCGATAAGCAGAAAGCTCCTTATGAAGAAATGCTTCAATGACTGGGGAGTGACAAGGACTACCGCGCGGGTGGAACAGGCTTTTGAAATGGCTACCCGTTTTGTACCATGCAGCGTTACGACGGAACATGATATGGCGTTCTATTGGAGAGATGAGCAGAAGCCGGATGAACTGGAGTATTACCGTGTGGAATCCAGGGATAACGCGATGCGCGGCATGGAAGATATCCCTTCGCAGGAGATAAGGCTTGCAATGAAAGATATACTCGAGCAGCAGGTAAGCATTACAAGGGAGGATCTTCTCAAACTGACTGCGAAAGCTTTTGGTTTCCTGAGGATAGGACCATCTATGGAAGCAGTACTCAATTATGCCCTGGATGACGGTATAGAGAAGGGTATCTTCTCAGAAAGTGATGATGGTAAAGTGAGCAGAGGATAAGTAATAATGAATGAGATAATACTGGAGATATCAGCATTTGGAGTTGCCTTATTCTGTTTTGCAGATTGTCTTAAAAACAGAAAAGGGCTGTACGGAACGGCAGGCAAAGGATGGATAAATAAGGTCAAAGATCAGCATTATGCTTATCTTTGGCAAACGCTTAATACGCAGTTATCAGACTGATAGTATGGAGAATAGAATGAACAAAGAGCAGTTTTATAATCCCGGTGAGGAAATAATAGAAACTAACAGACTTATAATGAGGCGATTAAGACCGGAAGATTATTTAGCGATGGCAGCCTGGGATATGGATGAAAGAGTGTACAAGTATTTAATGAGCTCTGTGTGTAAAACTCCCGAAGAACCACTTGCCTGGCTTCCAAAGAAAGACCCAGCTTCAAAGATCAATATCCTGATGCTTGTGATCGATAAAGAGGATGGTCATGCAGTTGGCACATATGCATTAAATCATGATGTCGAACGGGATGTGTGGACCGTATCCTATGTGAATCGATATGATGATTGGGGAAAGGGATATTCGACAGAAGGAATGAAAGCCTTTATAGACCATGCGGTTAAGGTATACGGAGCGCATTCCTTTGAAGGTGAATGCGCTAAGGAAAATGTGGGAAGTGCTAAAGTCCTGCAAAAACTTGGAATGGTATACGATCATAGTTCATCATATTCCAAAAATGACGGGAGTGCTACTTTTGAATCTGATGTTTATGTTCTAAAGATCCGGTGATAGTTGCATATGTCAAAACTATTCCGAAAGTATACGATTATTATCCAAACAGTAAAGTGATCATCCGATGAGGCAAAGCAGACGGGCGTATGCATTTTGATGTAGCGACCTTCATGAGGCAGATCATTCCCTTGTAAAGTTTGAGCCGGCGTTAAATCCGGCGCAAGCTTTTTATGCTCTTTGTTCATATACTGCAATAAATCTCATGGATATGCATTATTCATGTAGAAAGAAACAAGCGTATATGATACGGAGGAGGATAAATAACATGAACAACACAAGTACGATCGATCTGACTGATATAAAGCTTGATCCCTTTGATGATGCAAATTAATATGTATGAGATAAAAAGGAGATAAAGCATGGCGTCATGGATGGTTCATCTGAGGATAGCAGATGAGTTGTTAAAGCATATAGATAATATAGATGAGACAGCGTTTGTTATGGGTAATATTGCTCCTGATAGCGGAGTTCCTAATGAAGACTGGTCCGAGTTTCATCCACCCAAAACGGTATCGCATTTTAAGACCAGAGCCGGGGATGATACCTTTTTCGATATAGAAGCTTTTTGTGAAAGATGGTTTAATGACAGGCTTATAAAAACGTATTCGCTTAAAGAGTACTCTTTTTTTCTTGGATACTATGTTCATCTGTTAACTGATATAGACTGGACGAATGATGTGTACCTGGCTCTTTTAAGGGCCTACCCTGAAGAATGTGCCGATGATAAGAATAAACTGATCTGGACGGCAAAGGGAGATTGGTACGATCTGGATTTCCTGTATCTGGAACAGCATCCGGATTTTCATGCATTTTCATTGTATGAGAATGCTGTAAACTTTGATAATGAATTCATGGACATATTCAGCAAAGATGCTTTTGAGAACAGACGTTGTTATATCTGCGGTTTCTATCGAAGCGATCATCACGGAGACTTGCATAGAGAGTATACATTTCTTAAGCCCGAACAGGCTGATTCATTTGTGATGACGACAACAGAGAGGATATTAACCATCATCAGGATGAAGGAATTTGTATAAACAGGAAAGAAGGTTCAAGTCTGTAGAGGAAGTGTTAGTGGTGACAGGCACCTTAAGGAGGGGGGGATATGAAATACGCGATAATTTCTGATATACATGGGAACTATCCGGCCCTGCAGGCAGTGATGGAAGATATGAAAGGGCAGTGCATTTCGGGATGTATATTTGTGGGCGACTACTGTATCAGTGGTCCCTGGCCGGATGAGTGCATTGATGCGATCAGGGCGGTTCCTGAAAATTATGTTATCAGAGGCAATGAAGAAAAGTATCTGGAAGATCTTATTGATAAAGATCAATCCCTCTGGACAGACGGACAGATGCAGGTTTCGTACTGGTGTTATAAAAATGTGAGCAGGAATAATCTTGATTATCTTTTGGATCTGCCGCACAGAGTTGACTTTGAATGCAATGGGATGAAGATCCATATTGCACACTCTTCGGTGGATTTTCTTGGAACTTATCCTTTTTATACATGGAATTCGGTTACAGTTGCAAACAGAAGCAGGCAGGGGGATCGTACCCCGGAGCAGATACTGTCGGACATGATCGATGAACGTGATAAGGATCCTTCATTTCAGGAGGCAGTGGCCAAACTGGAGAGAGGAGTATACATATTCGGTCATTCGCATGTACAATGTAGTTATACTGATAAGAACAGAGATGTCTATCTGATCAATCCCGGATCCTGCGGCCTGCCGCTGGACGGGATCCCAAACAGTGTGCCCTATACGCTTATGGAGATCACAGACGCGGGAGATGTTATTATCGAAGAAAAGCGGATCCCGTTTGATAAGGATAAATATATCAGAGATGTTATGCAGACCACACAGTACAGTGAAGCCAATGTCTGGAGCAGGGTGATATTGAAGGAACAGGCCACGGCTCTGGAGCATATGTACTTCTTTTTGAAGTTTGTTGAGCAGTTTGCAAAAGAATCGGGAGACGAAAGAAGACCTTATGCCGTTGATACCTGGGAGAATGCTTTTAGGATCTGGGATGGGAAAATGGAAGATTAAGCTATGAAAAGATTTGGATACAGAACGGATGTAGATTATATATGAATATTGCAAGTATGACCTTCAGGCTTCACGCCCCCTGGGTGCACAGCCTTAAAGAAAAGAGGATGATCGTTAAGAGTATCATCGCCAAGCTTCAAAACAAATTTCATGTATCTGCGGCGGAGGTAGATGAGCAGGATACACATCAGGTCATAGTGATCGGTGTGGCTTTTATAGTTCCGCATAATGCAATGGCGGACAGTATCATGGATGAGATATCGCAATTCGTGGAGGAAAACACGGAAGCTGAGATACTTGATGAGATGCGGGAGATGAGGTGATCATATGCCATTAGTCAGGATAGAGATGATAAAGGGACAGAGCCGGGAATATAAGAAAACTCTGTTGGGCTGCGTCCATGAGGGACTTATGGAGTCTGTCGGTATTGAGGACTGGGACAGGTTTCAGCGTATAATAGAGATAGATCCCGAAGACTTTGAAACAGCACCGGGAAAGACGGATAAGTTCATGATCATAGATATCACCATGTTTCCGGGCAGGAGCAAAGAGCAGAAGAAGGCGCTGATAGAGACGATCACACAGAAGCTGGGAGACAGATTATCAATAGAGCCCACGGATGTATTCATCGTATTGAATGAACCGTCAAACGAGAATTGGGGACCTGGAGGTAAGCAGAAGGAATGAAACTGATCAAAGCACCGGTAGCATTGGTAGTGTT
>CAMOEK010000095.1:0-9650 GCA_946612125.1 uncultured Lachnospiraceae bacterium
TCAAAACTTCCGTCTATTCGAACTGACTGCGATAGAGATTATAATAAGCCCCCTTCCTGTCCATAAGATACTCGTGTGTCCCTTGCTCCACCACATTGCCTTTATCAAGCACCAGTATATTATCGGCGTTTCTGATGGTAGAAAGACGGTGTGCGATGATAAAGCAGGTCTTGCCTTTCATGAGGCTGCGCATAGCCTTCTGCACTTTACGCTCAGTCGCGGTATCCACATTGCTGGTGGCCTCATCCAGTATCAGCATGCTGGTATCATAAAGCATAGCTCTCGCTATGGTTATAAGCTGCTTCTGCCCTTTGCTGATATTTCCGCCGTCCTCACTTATCACTGTATTGTATCCCTGCGGAAGCCGCATTATGTAATTATGTATGTGTGCAGATCGTGCAGCCTCCACCACTTCATCCATGGTGGCGCCCTCCTTACCGTATGCTATATTATCATAGATGCTGCCGTTAAAGACCCAGGTATCCTGCAGCACCATTGAATAGTTTTTGCGCAGGCTCTTTAAGGTATAAGCCTTAAGTTCCTTTTCATCCACATATACCGCGCCGCCGTTCACATCATAGAACCTCATCAGCAGATTGATGATGGTGGTCTTACCCGCTCCGGTATGGCCTACTATCGCTATAGTCTGCCCCGGCTCCGCTCTCATATTAAAATCGCTCAGGATGATCTTATCTGCCGTATAACCAAACTTTACATCCCTTGCCTCCACCAGTCCCCCGGCTCTGCTCAGTTCCACTGCATCTTCGGCATCCTTGACTTCTTCCTCTTCATCAAGCAGCTGGAATACTCTTTCTGCCGCAGCCAGTGCGCTGAATATCTCGTTGATGATATTTGAGATCTCGTTGATGGGGCCTGAGAATTTGCGGCTGTAGAGCACAAAACTGGATATCTGCCCTATCCCCACGATATTGTTCATATAGAGTACCGCGCCTCCCAGGCCGATGGCCGCCAGTCCTATATTGCTTATCATTCCTATTGTCGGCATCATGGTCATGCCCAGTCCGTCAGCATCCTTATAGGCTTCTGCAGCACGTCTGTTGATATCCTCAAATCTGTCGCATACTTCACCCTCATGCGCATATGCCAGTATGGTCTTCTGTCCCGTGAACATCTCCTCGGCGTATCCGTTCATATCGCCGTATGCGCGGCTCCTGGCGCGGTACAGCGGTCCTGTTTTCTTCCCCATAAAGCGGGTAAAGAGTATGGATACCGGAATGGTAAATACCATGCACAGCACCAGCGGCAGCGATATAAAACACATCATGATAAAACTGCCCGCCACTGTTACCAGGCTGGTTATTATCTGCACCACATCAGAGGATAAGCTGGTGCAGACCACATCAATATCATAGGACACACGGCTGATGATATCACCGGCCAGATGTCTGTCAAAATAACCCACCGGCATTTCCATAAGCTTGTTGAACACATCGCGCCTCATATTGGCGGCCACCTTGCGTCCCACGCGCATCATGCCTATATTCACAAAAAAGCTCAGGATATTGCTGCCCACATAAACGATCAGCATCAATATGCCATAATGCACGACCTTGTTCATATCCACTTTGCCTGCGCCTGCGGCGGCTGCATTTATCGCCTGCCCCGCAAAACTGGGTCCCAAAAGATTTCCCATATTGCTGATCAGTGCAAAAATAAGCAGCAGAAGAACAACCCATGCATATTCCATGAGATACTTAAGCAGACGCCGCAATGTTCGCTTCGCATGCTTGGGTTTTTGCTTTTCGGTTCCCCTGTCTCCCGGTCCCGGCATATCTTCCTCTTCCGTTAAGTAGTCTGCATCTCGTAGGTTTCTCTGTACGCAGGGCAGTTTTCCATCAGTTCCTCATGCGTACCGTAACCTATGCACCTTCCGTTATCCAATACCATAATATGATCCATGCCCATTATGCTGCTCACGCGCTGGGCGATCATTATCAGCGTGGAATCCTTATGATCTCTTTTGATGGCAGCGCGCATCTGCGCGTCGGTCTTGTAATCCAGTGCGCTGGAACTGTCATCAAGTATCAATATCTCCGGCTTGCCCGCCAGAGCCCTTGCCACCAGCAGTCTCTGTTTCTGTCCGCCGGAAAGATTGGCTCCTTTGATCGCCGCCTGATACTCCATCCTGCCCTCCAGGCTTTCGATGTATTCCATAGCCACGGCATCTTCGGCCGCAGCATCCAGGATATCCTGTGACAGCCCGCGTCCAAAGTCTATATTATTCTTTATGGTATCCTGAAAGATCATATCGTTCTGAAAGACAACGCCGAACTTGCTCCTCAGCTCATCCTTTTCATAGCTTCTGACATCGCGTCCGTCTATGCTGATGCGCCCGCTGTCGGCATCATAGAATCTCATAAGCAGATTTATTACTGTGGTCTTTCCGCAGCCTGTAGGTCCTATTATCCCCAGGCTCTCTCCTTTGCCTATCGCAAAACTTATCTTTTCCAGAGCCAGTTCCCTGCTGCCGCCAGCGAAATCCGCATCGCTCCTT
Organism: uncultured Lachnospiraceae bacterium; assembly: GCA_946612125.1. Taxonomy (GTDB): domain Bacteria; phylum Bacillota; class Clostridia; order Lachnospirales; family Lachnospiraceae; genus NK4A136. The sequence continues at coordinate 2,516 of CAMOEK010000095.1, forward strand.
GCTTCGCCTCCGTAGGAAAAACTCACTTCGTTAAATACTATATGGCCTTCATCCCTATGATCCTGCCCGGATATGAGCCAGTCATCATCCGCATTCAGCACTTCCTGTATCCTGTCCGCGCTGGCGCTGGCCTTGCTCATGCTCATGAATATCCTGCTGAGTCCCATCACGCCCATGTTTATCATATTGAAGTAAGTAAGAAAGGCAAGGATCACGCCGGGCTGCGTCAGACCTTCATTCACCCTTACCGCGCCAAAGAATACTACCAGAGTAAGACCGCTGTTTAAGCACAGCTGCATAAATGGCGCCGGCACAGCCATAATGGTACCGGCTTTTATATCGCTGCGCGCCATATCCTCGTTGGCAGCGGCAAAGCGTTTTTTCTCGTATTCGGCTTTGCTCAATGCTTTCACCACCCTTATACCGGTGATGTTTTCACGCATGATGCGCACAACGCTGTCAAGCTTTCCCTGCACGGCCGTGTACATGGGAATACCCCTGGCCGATACAAAGATCACGACAAAGATAAGAACGGGCAGCATGAGTATCAGGATCATCGCCAGATGCAGATCCATCATCAGGGTCATCACCACACCGCCAAAAAGCATCATGGGAGCGCGCACACACAGACTCTGGAGCTGCTGCACTGCCGACTGCACATTATAGCTGTCGCTGGCCATACGGCTTATCAGACTGGGCAGACCAAAGGAATCAAAGCGCTCACCCGAAAGATTTGCGGTCTTTTTGAAAAGCGCCTGGCGCACATCAAAGCTGACCTTGTGCGCGTTATCTATGGCTCTGCGGTTTGCCATAACATTGAACTGTCTGCAGAATATCGCAGCGGCAAACATAAGAACGCCCCACAGGAGAACGCTCTTCAGCTCTCCTGCGGGTACCACATGGTCTATCATATATTCAAGTATGTAAGGAAGCGTCAACTCGGCCATTGTGCCTATGAGCTTTATAAAGATAGCAAGAAATACGGCGGCTTTATACTTCCCCATAGATTGGAAGATCAGTTTCATATCCTTTATTCCAGTTTTTGCCCGCAGCCGGGACAGAATTTTCCGCCCATAAGCTTAGTCCCGCACTCACGGCAGAATTTGGCAGCCATAGCGTTCACTGCTGCCACGCCCATCATTGCGCCTGCGGAATTGCCCGCTGCCGTTGTCAGTGCTCCGGCCTGTGCTTTTACAAGGGCTGCCTTCGCCATTTCCGGATCCTTATAAACCGCAGTCTGCTGAATATCCTTGATGACAGCCATATCCTTTCCGCTAACCCTGAAGGCGGTGATGACGAAGGATACCAGTTCTATGCCCCTCAGTTCATAAAGCTTTTTATTGGCCGCCTGCCTTACTTTCTCTTCTATCTCCGGCAGCATCTGCGCTATCTGTGAAGGCCGCATTCCCAGCGCGGATACGCTCCCGCAGGAAGAAAGTATGACAGCTTTTACTTCGTTGCTCATCATCTTAAGCAGGGTACCAGCCTTATAATTATGCTCGATATTACCTATAAGCTGTTTGTAGATGATTATGGGATTGGCTATGCGATAGGTATAATAACCCGATACGGAAAGCATGCAGTCGATATCCAGGCCGGTATTTTCATCCAAAACACGGAAGGGGATATTCCCTCCGCTGAAGCTCTCTCCGGGCATCTCTTTTGTATTGAAATAATATACTCTCTGCACCACGCCCGGCGTATCCCCGCCAAAGGAAAAACGCCTGCCGAATTCCTTTCCCAGGCTCGACAGATTTCCGCCATGGAATACCGAGGTGGTCTCGCCGCTTACAAAGGTATGTGCGCCGGATTCCTTATATTCGGCAACAAGCTTTCCGTTGCTCACCACGATGGCGTATTCCCCGTCAGCCACGGCTATTATGGAGCCGTCGGTAACTATATCATCGCTGCCGTTATTGGCCGAGCGTTCCGAAGTACGTTTCAAGGATCTGACCATTATCGTATCTTCGGGAATAGCGGGACAATAGAAGTATTCCTTCCACTGATCCTCCGCCAATGTACTCGCCGATGCGAACGCTGCTTTAATGATACCCATAGCTTTGCCCCCCGTTTAAAGGCTACCTGTTAAACTGCCTCAAGTCACAGGTACACTCCGTTATTCTGCAGTTCTTCAACGATACGCTTTCTGTCTGCCTCATATCTGCAGACATCCGCATCACAGACATCATACTGTCTTTTACATTCCGTCATCTCTTTTGCGGCGTTTGCTTTTGAAAGCTGATAGTCCCTGATCTTCTCCTGTAACACGGTCTTCTCTTTGGCTATTTTCTTTAACTCTTCCTCACCGCCTGTTATCTCGCGGTGGACTTCTTTTTCTTCAAATTCAAGGCGCTTTATCTCGCCATTCAGTCTGTCTCTTTCTTTTTCCGTATTGGCTTTTAATTCTGCGACCTTTGCATTGAGACTCTCTATCTCCTCGTCACAGGCCGATATCTCACTGTTCTTTTCTTTCAGCCTGCTCTTTACCTCATTATATTCCTGCTGCTTTTTCTTCTTAAACAGGAATACTCCCTGGAGTTTCGATTTCTTATCAGCCTTTTCTTCCTGTATCTCCGCCTTTTCGTCAGCCAGCAGATTCAGCTTTTCCTCCAGCGCTTTGCGCTCCATGTCTATCTCTTTACTCTTTGCCTTGCGCTCCGGCTCCAGATTGCTTATATCTTTACGATATTCTTCCTTTTGAGCCCGCAGATCCCTGCGCCTGCGTTTAAGCTCGGCTATGGCATTTTCCTTTTCTGCCGCCTTCGCTTCTATGCTTCGTATCTGCAGCTTGGTCGACTCTTCCTCTATCAGCTTATCCGAAAGCAGCCTCGAATATGCGCGCTCTGCCTCTTCCAGCTTCTTAGCTGCCTCAGCTCTTTTATTCTTATACCACACAAGCTCGGCATCCGCCTCCACCAATTTCCTCTTCAGACTATCGATAAGCAGCTGCTGCGGGTCCGGCTCGGGGGCGGGAGCGGGTTCCAAAGCAGCTTTTATCTCTACTTTCTTGAGCCACTCCAGCACGGAGCGCTCCATCTTTTCCTTTGACAGTCCGGTATTAAAGCGTATCGTGAACTGGCGCAGTTCGGCGCCATCCCCCGCTATACAGCAAAAGCTCGTGCGTTTACCGTTGATCTTGCGGCGTATATAACAATAGACTTTCTGTCCGTCTTCTTCCCTGTAACACTCTGTCTCCCTGGAATTTTCCTTAATTCCGGGCAGCGCCTCAAAAGCCGCCTTAAAAGCCTCGATCCCGTCTTTTAAAGCATATCTTATATCTTCACTTTTACCTGCTGCGCTGATGGCTATCCTGCTGTCTTCCCACTTTTCCACAGGCGCGGAAGCCGGCGACCAGGCAATAAAATCCACGATCTCCTGTCCTTGACCGGCAGGGATCCCATATTCTTTTTTATATGAAAAATCATCCGGCAACGCCACAGAATACGAACCAGACTCCAGAACTGCCTTCTCCTTAAAAGAAAAAGCCGTTGCCGGAGCCGATGTTTTTTTCTTTGAACTCTTATTATCTTTTTTCAGGATTTCGGAATTGGTTTCAGTTACAGCCATCCCGCAATTACCTCCGATACAATATCAAAAAACGAACAGTTAATTATAGCATTATCCTGTCCGTCTTTCAATGCACCCTGTAATATCAGGCCGGTCTGGAAGGCGCGCCCATCTCCTTTAACTGCTTTTTGCGCTCATACATCATATGATCCGCACGTTCAAATACATCACGGAGCCGGTCATCGCTTTCCTCCAATACGGAATATCCTATAGAGATCACTACTTCCTTTGTTTTGATATTCTCTTCCACTTTGCTGTTAAACACGGCCATCGTCTCCTCCATGGTATCAAAGCCCTTTTCCTGAAGGATCACCACGAACTCATCTCCGCCTATCCTGAATACCGCGCCGTGAGTAAAGTGTTCGCACAGCATTTTGCTGGCATCTTTTATAAGCTTGTCGCCGGCAGCGTGCCCCTGCGTATCATTTACCAGCTTAAGCCCGTTAACATCGCAGACAATGATCGCCAGCTTCTCTATCTCTTTATTCTTTATTTTTTTATCAAGTTCCGTTTCATTATAGGAATATGCATGCTTGTTCCTTATACCCGTCAGGGAATCAGTATTGGCCATGTTATGGAAGCGCCTGCTGTTTTCCCTCTCATCTTCAAGCTTATTGCGTGACATTATTTCAAATTCTATGAACAGTATAATAGCAAAAACCGACAGCAGCACCAGTATCGCGATTATCAGATTGCGGCTGCCGATCATGTTTTTTTCGCTTATATCGTGGATAGTATCGCTGATCACACTCTCACGTATCAGGACCACCATCTCCGCGCCCGTACCCTCAACCGGCACGTAACAGAGTGTCTCTTCGGCGCCACCGATCGTAAAGCGCATGCTGCCTTTCTGACCGTTAGCAAAATTCGCATGATTTTCATTCCACTGTTCTTCCCCCAGCACGCCCTTAAGCACTTCAAAGAGGTTCTTATCAGCTATATGCGTTCCCAACTGTGTATCGGAAAGGTTTTCCCCGCTGGAAGAATACAGACCGAAATATGTTCTGCCCTGATCGTCAAATGCCAACAGATCGACTATTTCTTTTATATCAATCTGGACAAAGCAGGCCTTGATATCTTTGCCCATAAGCCTGAGGCCCGGTGTGGGCGCAGCCAGACAGATCTGCCTTGACGAACCATAAACAGAAATAGTGCTTATGTTTCTGTCTTCCATCTTATCATTTGCCAGGAATGCATGCCTGCTCCCGCCGGTATAGGTTGTGTACTGGGTATAAACTATATTATCCGAATCAACTATCGCAAAGCGGTTCAGAGACAACAGCGATTTGATCCTGCCTATGACGCGGCGCATGTCTTCCTGATTCCTGATATCCTCATCCCTGACAAAAAGCATGGCCTTATCCATCTGTTCAAAGTTGCTGTTTATCAGGTTGGTGATGGTCCTGGCGCGCCTGTCAGCCATTGCCTCCAGATAAAACTCACTCACTGCGGACACGGCTTCGTTAGTCGCGTATTCCGTTCTCCTGGAAGTCCATAAAGTGCTGAACGCAAGCGCAAGTATTATCAATACGCTCCCTGTAACAGCCGTAAAAATAAATACTTTGGGCGTTATCCGTCTTTTCTTCTTCATAAGACATCTCCGTATAGCTGTTCGAGCATCATAGCTGCATCCTTCTGATATATTATCGTCGTTTTCTCGTTAGTCTCCTCGGGAAACAGCTCTCCGGGCATATTCCCGTCTGCTATCATAACCGCTATCTGAAGCGTGTCAAAGCCTATGGAATAGCAATCCTGCACACCCAGGCAGTAAATTACTCCGTCGTTAAGATAATGCAGCGCCTCCTGATCATGGTCCATGCCCACTATGACCGCCTTGCTGTTCATTTCGGTGATCGCCCTGGCCGCGCCTACAGGATTACTCATATTACAGCAGATAATGCCGTCCAGCTCCGGACAGTCCTTCAGGATCTGCTTGGTAAGCTCATACGCCAGATCAATTGAATCCATATCATATTCAGTGGCAACTATCTCCATATCCGGATATTTGGCAACGGTATCGGCAGCTCCCCTTGCCCTGTCTTCATGACACGGAGCGCCTTCGCTACCCACCAGGATCGCCACCTTCCCTTTATAGCCCAGCTTTTCGCAGAGCGCCTCTGTCAGATCCACGCCGTCCTCGTAATTATGCGTGTTTCCGACATACGCGATCCTCCTGCAGCCTTCGGCGGCATCGGAGCTGGAAAAGGTCATTACCTTTATGCCATCAGCCACCATCTTATCCAGTACAGGCGAAATAATACTCTCATCCGCCACATCGACGCCTATGACATCGTAGTCCATTTTCTCCGCGATCTGCAGCCGCTCTTTCTGATCGGCAGCCGACGCCGCATCGGGCGCCATATACTCGTAGGTAATGCTTATGCCTTTATCAAGGAACTGCCTCTGGGCGTCTTCCATGCCAAGGGCCACCGCATCCCACCAGGGATGTACAGTCTTATAGGTAAAATAAAAATTATAGCTGTCTTTGAGAGGTTCGTAATCGTTCAGCTCATGTTCAAAGTCAACCGCAGCGCCTGCCGAAGACTCTTCTTCCATAGCCGCTGTCGCAGCGTCCTCACTGCCCGTGTCGGCCCCGGGTTCTTCTTGAGGCGCAGTACACGCCGTAAGGCAGAGCATAGCCACCGGCACGATAGCAAGCATGTTTTTTATTTTTACAGTTCCCATAAGCCGCTCCCCTGCTTACAATAACAAGCATTAAATTTTCCGTAAAGTGCACCGGGTCATGCCGGGCGCGCCAGATAATAGCCCTGGTACAGGTCAACGCCCAGGCCTACAAGATAATCAAACTCTGCCTTTTCTTCCACGCCTTCCGCTACCACCAGCATTCCCCTGGAGTGGAATTCCAGCACCAGTTTGCATACGTTGTCCTGTTTTTCTTTAATGTGGTCGATCCCTGATATCAGCTCCCTGTCAAGCTTAACGATATGCGGCGACATTATATTGACCAGTTCAAGATTGTTTATCCCTCTGCCGAAATCATCTACCGACAGCAGATTGTCCATAAATCTTACCGATCTGCTCTTTTCCTTCCAGTGTTCGAGCGAAAAATACGGATACTCAAGGTTCTCTATGATCATCCTTCCGCGTATCTCTTCGCCGAAATACTCAAGAAAAGCATCCGCCTCTTCATCCTTCATGCAGTCCGAAGGGAAGGAATTGATCGAGACCATTTCCGGATAGCCACGCAGAAAATATGCCTGCATGGCCCCGAAAAATGTTGCTATCTCCAGAACATGGAGCTTGCCGTTCTTTTCATATTCGTCTATGAGTTCCGTAACCGTAGTATCCGTAGGGCGCATAAGCGCTTCCCAGGCATAGATCGTCTTTCCGTCTGCCTGAAAGATCGGCTGAAAAACATAGTTGATCGAAAGCTCTCTTAAAGCTTTCAGTATCTCTTCATCTAATGGTAAATGGTCAAAAAGGATCATGATCTGTTCTCTCTGTAAAAAACTTATCCCGCTTGCCACAGGATGTGTATCAAATTATCGTGATATTATAGCATATTAACTTAAAAGTGTAAAATTGTTATAACTAACCCTCCTTCCGC
>CAMOEK010000096.1:0-9625 GCA_946612125.1 uncultured Lachnospiraceae bacterium
GACAAAAACAGAGCGGAGACCCTGCCCCGCCCTGTCTTTGACTTATATCTGTCGTTTACCGCCGTCTGTGGATGAAAGGAGTGAACACTCTTTGTCGAAAGTCCGGCGGGTTATGCAAATTTACCTGCTTGAATTTTTCCTGGTCGCGATTATATCGAATACTACTGCGCCAAGAAGCACTGCGCCCTTTACTATCTTCTGCCAGTCGGCATCGACGTTCATAAGCTGCATGCCCAGGTTGATAACACCTATCAGCGTAGCGCCCACAACCATTCCGAATACCGAACCCGAACCGCCGTATGCCGATACACCGCCGACAACGCAGGCTGCGATCGCATCCATTTCGTAGTTCGTTCCGGCCTGCGCATTTGCTGCCTGGAAACGGGCGATAACGATATAGGAAGTGATAACTGTCAGCACTGCCATGTTGAGGTAAGCAAAGAACATGATCTTCTTTGTATCAACACCGGAAAGTCTGGTTGCTTCCTTATTACCGCCTATGGTATAGAAGTATCTGCCCAGTGTGGTCTTCGATGTGATGAAGCTGTATATCAGCACTATTGCTACCACCCATACCAGCACTGTAGGGATACCGCCTGCCATTGCAAGCTTGTAGGCAAAGAGCATTATGACCGCTACCGAAAGGACTGACTTGACGATAACCGATACCAGCGAATCCGCTTCGTATCCTTTCTTAACCTTATTTGCCCTGGTGATGAAATTAACCGCCACCACTATCACTGCTGCAATGATACCCACTGCCATGCAGACTATATTAAGCTGGTTTATCTTTGTCTCAAAGATCTTGCCGGAAAATATCGCCAGGAAAGTCTGGGGGAAGGGAGCGATACTGCCCGTTTTACTGTTTGCGGAAAGCAGCGCGGTTCCCCATCCGCGGAATGCCAGATAACCTGCCAGTGTTGCGATCCAGGGCGGAATGTCCACATACGCCACCAGGAAACCAAGAAGGCAGCCGTATGCAACACCTATCAAAAGCATGATAAAGATCGATGTTCCTGCAGGCAGTTCCTTGACAACCATCAGGATGCCGCCGACAGCTCCCATAAGGCAGACGAAGGATCCGCAGGAGAGATCGATGTTACCGCCGGTGAGCATACACATCAGCATACCTGTCGCCAGTATAAATACATAAGCATTTTGTGTGATCAGGGCATTGAAGTTCAGAGGTGAGAACATCTTGCCTTCCGTCATCACTGTGAAAAAGATATATACCAGGACGAGGACGATCAGCATTGCATGTTTTTTTAATACTTCCAAAAATTTAGCCATGACTCTCTCTCCTTACTTTTTCTTCTTATTTGACAGCACATCGAATATGATAGCTACCAGCACAACTATACCTTTTACAACTTTCTGGTAATTGGCCGATATACCCATGATACTCATGCCCTGGTTGATAACGCCCATCAGCACGGCGCCCATGATGACACCGAAGATGCCGCCTTCACCGCCGGATGCGGAAGCACCGCCTATGAAGCAGGCTGCGATCGCATCCATTTCGTAACCCTGTCCGAAAGTGGGCTGCGCGCCCGAAGCTCTTGCTATGGTAAGTATGCCGCCCAGTCCTGCCATCAGCCCCATATTGATATATGCGAAGAAGAAAACTTTTCTCGAATCGATACCGGAAAGCCTGGTTGCTTTTTCGTTACCGCCTACCGCGTACAGATAACGTCCGATCCTTGTCTTTGAAGTGATATATCCGTATGCGCACAATACAACCGCTATCCATACAAGCCCTGCGGGGATACCCTTATAATTAGCCAGCTTGTAGAAGATCCAAAGTACGGATGCGCCTACAGCAGCCATCTTGATGATATCCTGAAAAAGAGGCACCGATTCATAACCTTTAGCTTTTGCATCGATCCTTCCCTTTATCACGAAGAATATGAATACTGCCACTATGGCAACGCCTGCAAGCATACAGGTGAGGTTGAACGGTATGCTGTCCGAATGAAGGAAATCCGGAATGTAGCAATCAGCACCTCCACCGAAAACATTAAGGAAGGTAGTATTATCAATACCTATCGTAAGACCCTGCATGACCACGTTTGCCAGACCGCGGAAAGCATACATACCGGCCAGCGTGGCTATAAACGGAGGCACCTTTACATAGGCTATCCAGAAGCCCTGCCATGCGCCTACAAGAAGTCCGCCTATCAGCATTATCGCTACGGCTATCCACACGTTGATGTCCTTGTCCATGATGACCGCGCCGATGCCGCCGACAAAACATACCACGGAACCTACTGCCAGATCGATATTTCCTCCGGTAAGTATGCAGAGCAGCATGCCCGCTGCCAGCACGAATACATATGCGTTCTGTGAGATAAGATTATTGATGTTCTGCGGAAGAAGTATCTTTCCTTCAGTCGTAACATAGAAGAAAATGGCAACTGCTATAAGAGCAAAGACCATCGTATATTTTTTTAATATATCCTGAATTTTTATGCTCATACTTATCAGCCCCTCCCCGACTGCAGGATGCATGCCATGATGTTCTCCTGCGTTGCTTCTTCTGCTTTCATCTCGCCTACAAACTTACCTTCGTTCATGATATAGATACGATCGCTCATGCCTATTACCTCGGGAAGCTCCGACGATATCATGACAACCGATTTTCCGGATTTTACCAGATCGTTGATTATGCAGTAGATCTCGTACTTGGCGCCGACGTCGATACCTCTTGTGGGCTCGTCCAGTATCAGTATTTCCGGATCCGTGAACATCCATTTTGCAAGCAGCACCTTCTGCTGGTTACCACCGGAAAGATTGCCTACATTCTGCTCCACAGAAGGAGTCTTTGTTTTGAGCTTATCCTTGTACTCAACCGCAACCTGATACTCTTTATCGACATCTATGATGCCTTTATTGCTGACGCCGGCCATATTCGCCAGTGAAGTATTTACGCGTATGGGATTTGAAAGGACCAGACCGTTTCCTTTTCTGTCCTCTGTTACATATGCAATCCCCGCATTGATCGCTTCTCTCGGATTCTTAAGCGTAACTTCTTCTCCGTTTAACTTAAGCGTACCCGTGATGTCGGATCCGTAGGAACGTCCGAAGATGCTCATCGCCAGCTCTGTTCTGCCTGCTCCCATCAGTCCGTAGATACCGACCACTTCACCCTTATGGACAGTCATATTCACATCATCCACCACTTTACGCTCGGTATATAACGGATGATGCACTGTCCAGTTCTGCACTTCCATATTTACATCGCCGACATTTTCGACTATATCGCCGTAAGGATCTTTTCTCTTCGGGAAACGGTCGGTGATCTCGCGTCCTACCATTCCGCGGATGATCCGGTCTTCATTGATCTCCGTGGTATGGCAGTCCATGGTCTCGACAGTGGAACCGTCACGCACAACCGTTATCTTATCCGCAACATAAACGACCTCATTAAGCTTATGCGTAATGATGATCATCGTCATTCCCTGCTTCTTAAATTCAAGCATCAGATCCAGCAGCGCCCTGGAATCGGTCTCGTTCAGCGATGATGTAGGCTCGTCGAGAATAAGCAGTTTTGCATTCTTTGCCAGAGCTTTTGCTATCTCAACAAGCTGCTGCTTACCTGTTCCTATATCTTTGATCAACACGCGTGAGGACTCTGAAAGGCCTACCATCTTAAGGTATTTGTCCGCCTCACTGTATGTTTCGTTCCAATTGATAGCGCCCTTTCTGCCCCGCTCATTGCCAAGGAACATATTCTCTCCTATTGACATCTGCGGCACCAGAGCTAATTCCTGATGTATGATCACGATCCCTTTTTTCTCGGAATCGGTTATCTTCTGAAACTGGCATATCTCACCGTTATAAACTATATCCCCTTCATAGCTTCCATAGGGATATATCCCGCTAAGCACATTCATCAATGTGGATTTACCGGCGCCATTCTCACCGACCAGTGCATGGATCTCACCTTCTTCCACCTGAAGATTTACATTATCCAGTGCCTTAACCCCGGGGAAGGTTTTGGTAATATTTTTCATTTCGAGTAATATCCTGCCCAAAAATATCCCTCCAATCTGTCCCGGAAAACCATGCTCCGGGCTATCCAAAACTGATATTCTCTCCCGATATAAGCAGGCGGGTTTTGCCCCGCCTGCCATATTATCAAATACTGCTTTTTCTTACTTTAACTGATCCTCTGTATAGTATCCGGAATCGATCAGGATGGTCTTGTAGTTATTTGCATCCGCAAATACAGGCTCACAAAGGAATGAAGGAACGGTTATCACGCCATTGTTATAGGTAGATGTATCATTCACATCAACGGTCTCACCATTGATTATCTGGCCAACCATCTTAACAACCTGAGATGCAAGTGTACGGGTATCCTTGAATACTGACATTGACTGCTTGCCTGCGATCATGTTCTTGGTGTTCTGGATATCGCAGTCCTGACCGGTGATGATGGGATAAGTTCCGTTATAGTTTGCTGCAAGAGCGTTCTCAACACCAAGAGCGGTGGAGTCGTTTGAGCAAAGCCATACATCTACATTGGTCTTTCCGTCTGCATAATAGGATGAAAGGATGTTCTCTGCTCTGTTCTGCGCAACTTCGGTAGCCCAGGTAGGAGTTGCAACTTCATCAAAGGTCTTCTGACCGGAAACTACAACCAGCTTGCCGGAATCGATGTAGCCCTTAAGCACATCGTAAGCGCCGTTGAAGAAGTAACCTGCGTTGTTATCACCGGGATCACCTGCGGTGAACTCAATGTTGAAAGGTCCTGCTGCATTGTCCAGATCAAGAGCATCCTTTACATAAGTACCCTGAACCGTACCAACCTTGTAGTTATCGAAGGTTGCGTAGTAGGAAACTGCATCGGAGTTCATGAGCAGACGGTCGTAAGCGATAACAGGGATGCCTGCGCCTTTTGCCATGTCAAGAGCCTCACCAAGTGAAGAACCCTCGATAGCTGCGATAACCAGTACATCGCATCCGTTGGAGATCATGTTCTCGATCTGTGACAGCTGCTGCTGAACATCGTTAGCCGCGAACTGAAGCTCTACTTCGTAGCCTGCCTGCTTTAACTGGCTCTCCATGTTGGCGCCGTCCTGATTCCATCTCTGCAGATCCTTGGTAGGCATTGATACACCAACCTTGGTTCCGTTTGCAGGAGCGGGAGCGGTATCGGTATTGCCGCTGTCAGAAGTGGTAGATGTAGCAGTAGTGGTACTGCTTCCTGCGTTGCCGCCGTCTGTGCTTGCTGCTCCTCCGTTATCACCTGTACATCCTGCAAGCATGGAAACTGCAAGTGTAGCGCCCAGGAACATTTTTGCTAATCTCTGCATCTTCATTTTTAATTCCTCCCATTTATTTTTTGTGAGAATGGAACCGACTGCCGGTTCCTGATGGCACGATAATAACACGGGTCAAATAGAAGATGCTTGCAAAGTTCTTCATTTTTTTGTTTTGTTTTTTATACACAAAAAGCCGGTGCTAGCATTTTTTTAACATAGCACCGGCTCTTAAGCGCAAATATGTCCACATCGGATCACTTTGTTACTGTCACGGCCTGAGGGCTGTGAATAGCAACATCACTTTACATTAAGATAAACTTCCTCTCTCGAATGGAATCCGCTGTCGATTATCACCTCATCCATGTTTTCTTTGGTTACCTTTACGGGTTCAAGCCTTACAAACGGAACAGTCTTTCCTCCATTATCGATCTCTCCCACATCAGCGCCTGTTATTTCTTCTCCCTTTGCCAGCGCCACCGCGCATTCCGCAGCCCTCCTGGCCAGCTTATCCACGGGCTTGTACACCGTCATTATCTGCGTGCCTTCCACTATCCTCTGACAGGCTTCCAGATCGGCATCCTGCCCCGTTACCATTATCTTACCGGCCAGTCTCTGCACCGCCAGCGAAACCGCCACCTCGCTCGCAACATTATCGTTTCCGCACATTATGGCGTCGCACTGCGATACCAGAGCTCGGTGTCCGTAAATGTATTCCGATGCCAGCTCCGCGCGCCAGCCGTCACAATGCGTGCTGTCCAATATTTCTACCTTATTGTCATCCATCACTTTTATGAAAGCATTTTCAACAAGCGATACATTGTTATCTGCGGGCGATCCTCCTATCATTATAACCTTGCCGCCGGAAAGGCCGTGATCTATAAGACTCTGCGCCATCAGCCTTCCCACCATCTCGTTATCAAAAGAGATATACAGATCTATGTCCGCATTATTGATCAGACGGTCATATGCGATCACCTTGACGCCTTCGCTTTTTGCCGCCGCCACGGCGTCCGTCAACGCGTCCGAATCGATACAAACGATCACCAACACATCCACGCCCTTCTTGATAAGATAATCTATCTGCCTGCGCTGCTCTTCCACATCACCGCTGGCGTTCTGCACATTTACTTCCGCGCCCAGCTCCTTGGCTGCCTGCACAAAGATGTCGCGGTCTTTCTGCCATCTTTCTATTACAAAGGAATCGAAGCTCATGCCTATGGTGAGTTTCTTTTCTTCCACCGCAGTCCCGGTCACAACCGCCGCCTCATTATCCATGCAGGCGCCCAATGACATAACCAGCATTGCAAACATTACCGACACTAAAAAGTATTTCTTTAATTTACGCATTTTTCTCTCTGTACTCCGTCGGCGTAAGTCCGACATTTTTCTTGAAAGTACGGCTGAAGTAATTGGGATCCGAATAACCGCACATTGCGCAGATCTCCTTCATCGACAGCTCGGCTTTTCCCAACAGTTCCTTTGCTTTCTCTATCCTGATATTGGTCAGATATTCTATAAAGTTCTCCCCCGTCGCTTCCTTAAAAAGCTTGCTGAAGTAATAAGGCGAGATATTTACAACCCTCGATACATCATCAAGAGTGATATCCTTTGAATAATTATCCCCTATGTAATCCCTTGCGATCTTTATTATATCTGTCGAGCGCTCCTGTCTCTTGCTGCCGATATTGCGGCAGGCTGTCGTCAGCTTATCCAGAAACCAGACCTTAAGCTCGTCTATGCTTTCCATGGACATGATCTCCGGCAGATAGGAATCTCTGGAACCGAAACGGTAAGTCATTCCTCCGTTCTCATATGCAAGGCTCTCCGCGCGCAGCGTAAACTCCAGTATCTTTAAACGTATGGCCATGATATTGCCGCCGTCAAAGTTCTTCATCCACTCTACGAATTTCTCCGCATACATGGACGCCTCGCTGTGATCGCCCCTGCCCACGCTTTCAAGCAGCCCCTTCTCCAGATCAACGGGATAATCCTTCTCGTAATCGCAGCCGATCGGCAGATCGTCGGCATGAGCCACCTGACCGGTAGAGGCCACAAGCGCGTTCAGGGCCTCCCTGTAGGATCTGACCAGCTGCCTTAAGGGTTTGATGCGTCCTATACCCAGGCGGAAGCTGATGCCTATTTTCTTGCGTATATATCTGATCAGTTCCCTGCCTTTTTCGATCAGCTCTATCCTGGCATTATATTCCATCTCGTCTGTGGCAAAAGGGACCAGGATGGCCACTTTATTACCCATTACAGAGCCCACCTTGCAGGGAAAGAATTCTTTCAGGCTGCTGCGCAGTTCCGCATAATGATTGGATATCTTGACTGAGCTGCCCACTGCATTTGTCATATGATTGCCTTCCTGGGCATCGCCGCAGACCAGGCACATCATATATCCGTAGCCCGCATCCACGCCCAATATGGTCCTGTAATTATCCACATCCTCTTCAAAGTGTTCCTGAAAGAGTATGTTGTAGATAAGACCGTTTTCGATAATGGGCTCGACGCTCTCCAGCTTTTCCTTTACCAGCAGATCCTCGCTGCGCTTCTTTCTTTTGGTGTCTATCTCTTCCATGGCTTTCTTAAGTACCATAACAAACTTGGTCTTTTCCATGGGTTTGTTTATGTATTCCAGTACGCCCAGCTTTATGGCTTCCTGCGCATAGTCAAATTTATCGTATGCGCTCATTACTATAAAGACCGTATTAACGGAAAATTTTTTGATCTCCTTCATGGCCTCTATCCCGTTGATCCCGGGCATCTGTATATCCATGACCGCTATATCGGGACGGAAGCTTTCCGCCAGTTCTATGACCGATCTTCCGGTCTTTGCAAATTCCACTTCGCATTCGCCGCCGAATTCCTTTTCGATGATATATTTCATGGAATCGATAACTATGCCTTCATCATCAGCCAGCAATATCCTATACATTCATCACACCTCTGTTTCACTGACATAGGGCAGGCTTATCACTACTTCCGTACCCTTGTCCTTTCCTTCACTGTTTATTTTTATAACATCTTCCCTGTCACTGAAGAGTTTTAATCTTGCGATAACATTATCCATTCCTACGCCGTTTGAATCTCCCGATCTTTCCTCGTATCTCCATTCGCCGCCTATCAGCTTATCGATATCCTCCCGACTCATGCCCTTTCCGTTATCTTTTACGGATATGTAAACCCTGTCTTCGTCGCGGTACACCCTCAGAAGTATGTGTCCCTTGTCGCCCATCTCCCTGATGCCGTGATTTACCGCATTCTCAACTATGGGCTGAAGTATCATTCCCGGCATCTTAACTTTTATCAGGCGCTCATCCACCTGCTGCTCGTAATGTATGTCACCGGAGAAACGCACGTTCAGGATACGGATGTAATTATCCACCAGATCCACTTCATTTTCAATACTGACCAGTTCGTCCTGCTTCTTAACATTATAACGGAAGAAGTCAGCAACGGTCTGTACGTATTCGTAAGTACGGTCGGCACCTTCCATCATCGCAAGCTGGGCGCCGGCATTAAGAGTATTAAACAAAAAGTGCGGATTGATCTGCGCCCGCAGATATTTAAGCTGGGCGTCCTTCAGATGGGTCTCCATCATCAGTTCCTTCTCCTGCATGAGCCTTTCTTTTTCCATGCTCTTGCGCAGCTTTTCGATATACTCCCTGATGCTTACCATCATCTTGCCGAATGCCACGGTCAGACGTCCTATCTCATCATCATATCTGCTGCCGGGCAGCTCGGCGTCCAGCTTTCCGTTGGCCACCTCAGCTGCGCTCTCAGCCAGCGCGCCCAAAGGCTGTATCAGGCTTCGGGTTATTCCTATGATAACAAAAACGCTTCCGAAGAGAGCCGCAAACATAACGGCCACAGCAAATATCTCGAACTTCCTGAATCGTCTTACCAGTTTGGTATACTTTTCGGAGTTGCTGACAAACTGTTCTTCGTTGAGGCTTCGGATATAAGCTTTGATATATTCATATTTTCTGGTGGCATCCTCAAAGTAAACCCTGTACCGCTCAACATTCCTGCCTCGCTTGGCCTCGATGGTACGGGACACCATAGCCTGATAATCCTCCGACATATAATGGATATTACGCTCCATCCTGTCATAAGCCCTGTCACTGACCTTAACATCCAGCTCCTGCGCCAGTTCGCTGTAGCGCTGTTCGGACATATAGTAATCGGACAGCGAATCCGTGGACTTGGAATTCAGGTATTCCGTCATGGTGCGCTGCACGCCGTCCAGCGCTTCCAGCATCTCATTCAGATGGCTGTTCTCGCGATAGGTTTGTTCCATATCTATGGACATCCTGTTTATGCTCAGCAGCAGGGCTATATCAACAACAAAGGTCAAA
>CAMOEK010000097.1:0-9559 GCA_946612125.1 uncultured Lachnospiraceae bacterium
ACAGGTTTTTCAAAAACTCTTGACAAGATATGCCAAATTGTCTATCATAAACTTAATCGGTTATTCAAAAACCGTTCAAGCGTTATGGAGGTATCGATGTTATGGTAAATGTATCGCTCACACCGGCACTCAATATAAATAACGAAAACCTTAATGTTCCCGATCTGCGTAGCCTGCTTAAGGATCCCGTGAGCTGCCTGACTCACGCCATAGCCTGCGTGGCAGCCGTCTTTGCTTCACCCTTCCTGCTGATACATGCGGCAGATCAGGGCATAGGCAGGACAGGCCTTATCTCTCTGGCAGTCTTTATGCTCAGCATGATAATGCTCTACGGAGCCAGCGCCACTTACCACGCCGTTAAACTCCCTGGTGAAGCCGGAATGATATTCAAACGCATAGACCACATGATGATCTTTGTACTGATAGCCGGCAGTTACACCCCCGTATGCATCTGCGCCCTTGGAAATAAAGGCAGACTGCTGCTGGGCGCTGTCTGGGCCATAGGCATAGCAGGAATGCTCTTTAAGCTTTTCTGGGTAACCTGCCCCAAGTGGCTCTCTTCCGTTATCTACATCAGCATGGGCTGGGTGGTCGTTTTCGCCATGCCCGCGCTCATACCCGCTGTAAGCAAAGCCGCATTTTTCTGGCTGCTTGGCGGAGGCATCATCTATACCATAGGCGGCGTAATTTATGCGCTCAAGCTGGTTAAGTTCAATTCCCGCGGATCCCTCTGGGGCTCACACGAGATCTTCCACCTTTTCGTGATGGCCGGAAGCCTGTGCCATTATATTTCAATGTGGCAGCTTGTCAAAGGCTGACCGCGCTTATAAAACCACGGCGCGCTTCAGCTTAACAAAGGTATTTTTGATGATATACAACACGCCCCGGAAATACTGGTTATCCTTATAAAGAGGCGACTTTCTGTTTTTCCAGGCCAGCTTTAAGGACAGTTTATAGTACTCATTTGTAAACTGCCTCACACTCATATGCTCCGGCTTTAACAGACAGTGGAACAGATCCTGCCTGGTCACATCCTTTGTTATCAGCTCATTCTCGTATTCCCTGTATATTGCCGAACCCTGCATAGGCGTAAAAATGGATACCGTGGGGATTATGTTCCTGCGCGATATCCAGTCATAAAGCTTATTGAAATCTTCCTTTGTCATCTTCTGATGCACGATAAAAAGTCCCGCGCAGTAGATGTTATTTTCCGAAAGTATGCGTATGCACTCTTCATTCTCCGAGAGTGAAACATGCTTGTTATACGCATCCAGTTCTTCGTCATTATTGGCTTCAAGCCCCACCATTATCAGCGCAAGGCCCACATCTGCCAGTTCTTTGATCAGATCCTCATTATGCGCGATAAAGTCCGCCCTTCCGTAAATCAGATATTTTTTATGTATGTTCTTTTCCCTGAGAAGCCGTATGAATTCAAAAAGATATTTCCTGTCCGTCAGGAAATTATCGTCTGTGATATGTATGGCAGGAACATCTAAAGACGCGATCTCATCCACCAGCTTTTCCACGCTCCTGCAGGCATACTTTCCGCTGTTTCTGTTGGTACAGTAGCAGAAATTGCAGTTGCCCGGACAGCTGAAGGAATTCTTGACAAGAGCCAGCGGCCTGAAACACAGATAACGGAAGCGCTTTTTGTTTGCATAAAAGAAGCTCCTGTCGGGAACAGGCAGGTCCTCCGGGCTTTCGATCACTTTGGGATTGAAAACCCAGTCACCGTCCTTCCTGTAGCAGATCCCGGGTATATCCTTAAGCTCGGGCGCACCGCTCCTTCCTTCGATATGATCCACCAGCTTTAAGAGGTTCTCCAGCCCGCTCAGATGATAAAGATAATCGGCTTTTGATCCGTAGTAGTTTTTATAATTGATCTCCACATTGGATCCACCCAGTATTATCTTTGTCTCTGCTTTCCACTTCTTTATCACATCACAGTATCTTATCATCAGCGCCTGCTGCGTAATGTATCCTGTGATGCAAACGATATCGGGCCGTACTTTCTTAAGCTTCCTCTTAAGGGAAGTCAGATCATATCTCCGGTCGTAGATAAGCGCATCATGCCCCCTCCGCGTAAAGACGGTATAAAGATATTCCATCTCCAGCGGTTCATGCTCCACAAGATATGTGTAGCTGAATATACCCAGGGTCTCAGGTTTTATCAAAAGTATCTTCATTTACTATCGTGCTTCAATCTCCCAGACTGAACTGTGAAATGAACTTCCATGCAGCTTCGTTGGTATGCTGCCTGCATTCATGAACCTGCTCGCTTATGCTGGCAAAAGCCGTGCGGCATACGCCGTCCTCACTGTCATAATAACGTATTGTGAGGGTGCTGCCCCTGGTCTCGTCTTTGACCTTCTCTTCTCTGTCAGCTTTTATGCCGTAGATGGGATCTTCCCATTTATCCTTATCTTCAAGCTTAAGGCCTTCGAAGGTGCATTTGCACTTGTTCACCTTTGCGGCATACTGAACTCTTTCGATGCACTGCTCGCCCTGGCAGGGAAGCTCGGGCAGATGCGACTTCTCACCGCCCGAATAGAATAAAGGCACGGGCACATCCATATTGATGCCGTCTTCTATCGACTTGCCGAACATATTGTTATGAACGGGGAAGAGAGCACTCGCGGGCATCATGCCTGCAAAGAGCTGCGGGTACTCCTGGAAAAGATCCCAGGTCTTTCCGCTTCCCATCGAAAAGCCTGTCGCATAAATGCGCTTCTCATCGATCTTGTATCTCTTCTTTATCTCTTCGATAAATTCAACCGCTTCGGTTGCGGTGATGAACTGATGATTATCAACGGCTATATAGAAGAAGTTATTCTTATGGCATACTTCCCACCAGCCGGCTACGAAGGTAAGGTACATCGAAGAATCGCCGCCGCCGTGGAAGCCCAGCACCATAGGAACGGGGCCTTTATCAAAGATGCCGTTATTGTAGTATGCAAAATAACCTATCTTGTGGGTAGGCTGATCCTTGATGAGCCTGTTATCGGGCGATGTCTTTACCTCTACGATGCCGCAGTCTTCGGTCATGTTAAGCGCATCAAAGTCGGGCTCGATCTCCATCTTTCCGCACCACATCTTGAACTTGCGCACGAAATTCTTAAAATCTTCCTTGTATTCCGCCTTATCCTTTATCAGAAGATTCTCGCAGCCCTCAAAGGCAGCATTGATCTCGGCGCTGTTGCCCACGCTCAGTATTGCGATATCTTTTCTCTGCACATCTGGCTTAACGCTCAAGCGCTCCATTGAACACATGGCGGGAGTTATCTCTCCCGGGCCCCAGAGGTATTCACCGTCGATCTTCTTAATGAGATTCTTTGCAACATAATCGGCTGATGCGCCGTAGCTGTAGATATCCGCCCTGAAGATGGCGCCTCTTACAAAATAACCCTTAAATGTCCGGGTAAAGAAATCATTCATCTCCACTATGCCGTCGCGGTAGTCCGGATTCATCTTGACTTCCGCAATAACTGCCGCATACAGATCTTCGTTAACTGCCGCCCATGCGCCTTCAGCCTTGGGATAAATGAAGAGTACGTTTGCATCTACCGCTGCTGCGATATCCGCAAGCCCTTTCTCTTTTGCAAATGCTATGGCTTCATCTTTTCCCATCCTGTTCTCTTCGAATACCAGAAGCAGGGGCTGTCTGAAAGTATAATTGTTCGTAGCAGAATCAATGTCATTTGCGGGAACAAAAGTCTTAAGATAAAACTTTTCATATTCCTGCTCCCAATACTTACCCCCATCTGCTAGTTCGCTTACTACAGGTCTTTCCATTACCGGCATTTCTGATTACCTCCTTAAGAATTGTTTTTTTGATCTTTCAAAAAAAGTGGCGTGTCATCGTGATGATGACCGCCACCTTTAAAATTTTCTGTAAATTAAGATCCTTCAGCCTTTTGCATCAATGGCAGATCCTTAATTATAAAGTGTGGCCACCATCTCTGCTATATCGTTTGCAAATTTATTCAGTCCTTCTATGGTTGAATTGATCTTCTCCATCTCTTCATTTTCGACAGCTACGTTTTCACTTATCCTGTCGATCTTCTCAACCATATCCTTGACGGAAGCATTCATATCGCCCAGAATGCGCGAGATATCATTGGTCGTATTCTTCGTGGATGCGGACAGGCTCTGCACCTCTGTAGCAACAACCGCAAAGCCCCTGCCGGCTTCGCCTGCTCTTGCAGCCTCTATGCTGGCGTTGAGCGAGAGCAGATTGGTCTGGTTTGCTATGCTCTGAATGCTGTCGATTATCTTCATCGACTCATCAACGGATGTGCCTATCTTCTTTGCCGAATCGGTGATATCCGCCTGACGCTGCGCCACATCTTTCATCTGCTTTGCAGCTTCTCCTACATTTGAAGCTATTTCCGTTATGCCGTTACGCAGCGACTCAATATTGGGAGCCATCTCAGTCTGGAAACGCAGCTTATTCTTTTTCTGCTCGCTGATATCCAGTATGGTGCCCGCTGCCATAAGCGGTTTGCGGCGGTCCGCCGACCATACCACCGTGCTGGATGCTCTTACCCAGCGGTATTCGCCGTCTTTATGCATCATGCGGTATTCGGTATCAAAAACCGTCTTTCCGCTGGGATCCGAAAGCTGTTTTCCCATCAGGGCAGATGCTGCAGCCACATCATCGGGATGCATCTTGGTTATCCACGAACTCATTATATCGGGAAAATCATTGGAATCCCTGTACCCCAGGATTTTTTTGAACTGATCGGAAAATACCATGGGCGAATTGGGATCGTCTATCGCATACTTCGTCAGGTCCATGCTCCAGCTGCCTTCCAGCATCATCAGATCAACAGCGCCCTGACGTCTGCGGCCCACTTCCAGTGTTTCCGCAGTTTTTTTCTGCTCGTCTATATCGGAGAAGGTTCCCAGAAAGATCTTCGGAGAACCGTCGGGATAACGCACGACATCGCCTGCTGCATGAAACCACTTATAGCCGTCCCTCTTGGTCTGAAGGCGGTATTCGATATCGTATTTTTTCCTGTTGGTCTTGTCTGCCGCAGCTGCGCCAAACGCCGCAAATACTGCAGGCGCGTCTTCGGGATGGATGATCTTTCCCAGACCGTCGATCACATCCGGAAGTTCATTTCTGGTATAACCCAGCATATCTCTCATGACATCGGTAAACAGCACTCTTTCCTGCTCACCCTTTTCATTATAATAACAGAACCACATACCCAGACGAGCGCAGCTGTTGATCTTGTTGAGCATCTGATCCATCTCAACAATAACTTCTTTTTTTTCATCAAGCTCTTCTTCAAGTTCCCTTATGCGCGCTTCCAGTTCTGCCGTTCTGTCCTGAATCTTTGACTTGCCAAACATAAACTGTACCCCCTGTATTTTTTTCTCTGCCCGTTCACGGGCAGTTATACGCATAATGTAATATTTTACAGTATCTCCTTAATATTGTTGATTATCTCATCCTCATTAAAGGGCTTACTGATAAAGCGTTTGGCTCCCGTCTTGAGCGCCTTGATAAGTTTATCCTGCTGTCCTGCGGCGCTTAACATAACCACCTTTGCAGCGGGATCAAATTCCAATATCTTAGCCAGGGCTTCCAGGCCGTCCATCTGGGGCATCGTTATGTCCATGGTCACTATGTCGGGTTTATGCTCCTTATAAGCCTGTACCGCGTCTATACCGTTTGCTGCTTCCGCCACCACGTTAAGACCGGCTTTTTCAAGTATATTGCAAAGCATCACACGGGACATCCTGGAATCATCCACCACCAGGGCTTTTGCCCCGTCTCCCGCATTAGCGGCATATACATTGTGCGCGATCACGGCGCCTGTATTGACAGGCGTATCTCCTGCCGTAAATTCCGAATCGACGGATATTACTATATCGACCTTTTTTCCTTCCAGGTATACCGGAACCACATAGAAATCACCGGCCGCCTTCTGATCCTTAAAGCTGAGCGGGGGCTCCATATCGATATCGATGCCCTTTTTGCTGAGCTCCGATGCAAATATACCACCCGTGACATTAATGAATTCGCTTACCGAATCGTAAGTATCCACAACCACATCAGTTTTTTCATCATGCGCAAAACTGTTTCCTATCTTAAGAAACGCTTCGCTGTCTTCCTCTGCCGCTATTCCTATAAACGCAGAATGATCTCCGGCCAGCTCCTGTACGGACAGATGTGAATAAGGCAGTTCCTTTAAATGCTTTACCTTCTCGATATAGAAGTCCGAAGATATGAATCTCACAAAATTTCTTAATATCAGCCCTGCTATATCAATAACATAAGGCTTCTTTGAGAATATGAAAAGGGGCATCAGCGCGTCCATGTCATCCGACTTCAAAGCCTCCATCTCGGCATCCGAAAAGCCGGCGTCTTTCTTATATGCCTTAAGAAATTCTTCGATATCCCTGTTTGAAAGGCCGGTCATCTCTGTAAGCAGTTCGACGAACTGCATATAAGCATCGCCCTGTTTGGAAAGCAGGATTTTGAGCTTTTCATCGGTCAGCAGGCCCATTTCAATAGCCACGTCTCCGAAACGCTTGTCTTCGCGTTTCTGGATCTCGTTTATTTCCGTAACCTGCTCTTCCGTCATATAGCCTTCCGCTATGGCAATAGTACCCAGCTTAACCCTTACGGTCTTTTGCTTATCTATTATCTGTTTAAGGATCGTGGGAGAAAGGATCTTATTCTCGATCAGATATTTACCGAATAATTGTACAAACATGCTAACGTACCCCCTAAAAATCATTTAATCTATATTATCATATTTACGATTAAAATAAAAGATGTGTATGCATTATCAGTCAGTTTTTTGGATTTTTATGTTACTATTCACTGCCCTCCGGCCTTGATAGTTTTTCCGGCTTTATCTTCGTCCCGTAACTTATGGCCTTTTCCGGACAAGTCCCTATGCACTCCCCGCATTGTATGCATTCCCTGTCGCAGACCTTCTTAACGTCCATTTTGCACTTATGAACGCAGGCACTGCAGCCGGTGCATTTTGAAGCGTCCACCTTTATCCCGAAGAAAGCTATGGGATTAAAGAGCGAATAGATCGCTCCCAGCGGGCAGATAAAACGGCAGAAGGCCCTGTGGCAGAACACGCATGCCGCCAGTATCAGCAGAAGCAGCGCAGTTTTCCAGCTGAACAAAAAGCCAGCCATTTTCCTTAAAGACTCATTTGCTATAAGCAGCGGTATGCCACCCTCCAGCGTGCCTGCGGGGCAGATGAACTTGCAGAATCCCGGAATACTGAGCGCTATGGGAATGATGATAACAAAAACCGCCAGTATGACATATTTTAAATATGTCAGCACGGCGGTCACTTTATTCTTCTTTATCTTTTTTACGGGTATCTTATCCAGCAGATCCTGCAGAAGCCCGAAAGGGCACAGAAAACCGCAGATCAGACGGCCAAAAAGCAGGCCAAAGAGCAGCAGCATTCCCAGGATATAATAGGGTATGCTGTGAACAAGATTAAACAGCCCCGACTGCAGGCTGCCCAGAGGACAGGCTCCTACAGCCCCCGGGCAGGAATAACAGTTAAGCCCGGGAACACAGAGACCTTTTGTGTCGCCCTTATAGATATGGCCTGTGGTAAAACCCTTGATATTGCAGTTATACAGTACCGCTGCTATCAACTGGCTCAGGCGTCTTCCAAAGCCTTTCTTCATCAGCCGATACCTATGCACTCGTAGCAGACCATAACAGCTTTATTCTTAACATCATTAAATCCCCTGTCTGCCAGACCTGCGATAATGAGCGCAGCCGATATGATAAGCAGCGCCGTCTTAACTATGAGTTTTTTCATTTAAGGCACTCCGCTATGGATGAGCTGTATTCACGATACATGGAGTCGGCGTCAGAAGCGCCTTCAAAGATCTCATGGATCACGCCATGATCCACCACAAGCGTATAGGGAATACCATCGGTAGGATAATAATAACCTACAGTATAGTCCGTATCATAAGCTATAGGATAAGTATAGCCATTGTTCCGGACGAAATCATTTACAACGGAAACCGACTCTGCGCAGTTGACGCCTAAGATGACTGCGTCCCCGTCTGCATGAAGGCGCTCAAAAGCAGGCATCTCACCTACACAGGGCCCGCACCAGCTTGCCCAGAAGTTGATCAGGACCACTTCATCGTCATGATCCGAAAGAGTAAAGCTGGAACCATCCACCAGTTTCACAGTAAAATCGGGCGCAACGTCACCTTCATTCAAATCCTTGACGCTGCCTGTTCCCAGAGTGGCATTGGGCCTGTTTTCAAGACGGGGATCCTTTTCTTCTTTTTCTTTCCCGACTTCCACAGTCTCATCCTTTTCCTGTTCCGGAGCGGGCGTGGTACTGTCTTCTTCAGCATCCTTACCGGAAGCGGCTGCCAAACTGCCTTCTTCCTCATCCGCCTCGGCAGGCGCTACCTCATCATCATCCTTTTCTTTTTGCTCATCTTCCTCATATGTCCCGCGTTCTGAATTGCCGCCGGTATCAGAGCTGCCGCAGGCCGCCAGTACGACAGCCATGGAAAAAGCTGCCAGTAAATATCTTTTTTTCATATGTACTCCTTTAAGGATTCTGCAGGCCTCGTTAAGGCTGCTACTATGTAGTCTTCAGATAAGACCGTTATTCCGTTTGTCTTCGTTAAGGCTGCTTTTCTGCAGTCCTTATTTTATCAGTTCCAGTGTCTGTCTTGCGATTGCCAGCTCCTCATTTGTGGGAACTACCATTACCGTAACCTTGCTTCCGGGCTCTGTCACGATAATCTCCTCGCCGCGAACCTTAAGCTTCTCATCATCTATTATCGCGCCAAGATATCCCAGATACTTGCATACGCGTGTCTTTACGCCGTAACTGTTCTCACCTATGCCGGCGGTGAAGGCTATGATATCCACGCCCTGCATTGCCATCGCGTAGGAACCGATGTACTTAGCCACGCGGTAGCAGTATGCATCCAGAGTCATGGCTGCCAGATCGTTGCCGTTATCTGCTGCATCGCACAGATCGCGGAAGTCGCTGGAAAGACCGTTTGACAGGCCCAGCACGCCGCTCTTTTTATTCAGCACATTGTTCATCTGCGCGGGAGTAAGCCCTTCCTTCTCGCAGATAAAATCAAAGATGGCGGGATCCATGTCACCGCTTCTGGTGCCCATGAACAGACCCTCAAGAGGAGTAAGACCCATGGAAGTATCAATGCACTCGCCGTTCTTTACTGCAGAAATGGATGCGCCGTTGCCCAGGTGGCAGACTATTATCTTAAGATCCTTACGGTCCTTGCCCAGTATCTCTGCCGCGCGCGCGGAAACATAATCGTGGCTGGTGCCGTGGAAACCGTAACGGCGGATCTTGTACTTCTCATAATACTCATAGGGAAGGCCATACATATAAGCCTTTCTGGGCATGGTCTGATGGAAAGCGGTATCGAATACTGCTGCCTGAGGCACTCCGGGCATATTCTCCGCGCAGGCGCGGATACCGATAAGGTTTGCGGGATTGTGAAGAGGAGCCAGACTGCTGAGCTCTTCGATATCCTTGATAACACTGTCATTGATGAG
>CAMOEK010000098.1:0-9542 GCA_946612125.1 uncultured Lachnospiraceae bacterium
TCGAAGAAGTTAAGATATATCCCTTCCTTATTCCGGCGATAACCCGCGCTTACAAAATACAGTATAAGAAATACCAGCGCCGCTATCGTCAGACTCACCGCCAGAACATCACCCTGCTGATCGATCACAAAAAGAGCATTCAGAAAAGCGTTGAGACTGCCATTTAAATACATATCATCAAAGGGATCATCCGGGTTATGTGATATGGTATCCGCAGTCTTAAACAATATATGCACATAATACTGAATATCAGAAAATCCGCCTGATCTGTTCGATCCCATACTTAATTCATCATCATGTATTACTATGCTGTATAAACTGCTCCTGACCCAAAAGTTTGACAAAAACACTTTTCCGCTCAGTACATACTTATAGCTGCCGGTATAGGCGGGACTTTTGTAAAAATATGAATCCTCTTTTCCCGTATCGATCCTGTCAATATCCTCGTTTTCCGAAACGATCACGGCGAAATCCACATTCTTAATGCCGCTGTATTTTTTAAGATGCCTTTTCCAGTTTTCATTAAGCTTCGCATACACGCCTTCGGGATCCGCTTCCACCTCTTCCTTTTCCGGCGCATATCCTACAGTAAAATCATTCATCAGCATGCGCATATTGTTTGCGCTGATGCGGTCCATAGCCTTATTCACCATCCCCTCACGGCTCATGCCGGAATATCCGCCTACTCTTGCCACCATCATAATGACCGTAACATAGATCAGCGCCGTGGCTGCTGCCGCGCACAGTATCGCGCATATGGCATTAAAAATGCCCGTTCGTATAAAGCTCTTCTTTTTCTCTTCCATCATATCCTCCGTATGCAGGCCGCATTTTATCTGCTGCCGCCTTCAATCTTATATCCTCTTCCCCAAACGACTTTAAGATACCTGGGTTTTGCCGGATCGATCTCGATCTTTTCACGAAGACGCCTGATATGCACTGCCACCGTATTTTCCGTACCATAGGGATCCCCGCCCCATACTTTTGTATATATCTCTCCCGGCGCAAAAACTTTTCCCGGCTCCTGCATCAAAAGCTTTAAGATCTCGTACTCTGTCTTTGTAAGATTGACTGTTTCCCCGTCCAGCTTTACTTCCTTTGCCGGGTCATCCAGGACTATCCCTCCTATGGTAAGCACATCCTTTTCCGCATTAAGGCTGCCCAGCATGGTATAGCGGCGAAGTGAAGACCTTACCCTGGCTGTAAGTTCTGCGGGCAGGAAAGGTTTGGTGATGTAATCATCGGCGCCCACATTGAGTCCCAGTATCTTATCGGCGTCTTCCGATTTGGCCGTCAGAAAGAGCACCGGCACATTGGAGGTCTTTCTTATCTCCATCAGTGCTTCGATCCCGTCCATGCCCGGCATCATGATATCCATTACCACCAGACGTATATCCCTTTCCTTCTTCATCAGCTCCACGGCTTCCCGGCCGTTATAAGCTTTGAATATCTCGTAACCTTCCGCCTGCAGATAGATCTCCAGGGCGCGTACTATGTCTTTCTCGTCATCACAGACCAGTATCTTGTTCATTGGGTTTTTACCTGCTTTCTTAAGAGCTCTTGCGGCTATTATATTACAGCAATAATTAAGAAAAAAGATGTCAAAATATTACGATTTTATTAAGAAGCATACGTATTCCCCTGCAATACTATACTTTGACAGCTTGTAATCATCCGCTTCATTTTATATAATCTGTTTTAGTTTTTTTCCGGAGGAAGGACAAATGTATCTCTTTTATTTTTTACTGGGAGCAGTTATATTCTGGGGCGCCAAATGCTGCCGCCGTCATGAATGGAACGACGAATACACCTCTCTTTCACAGACCAAGATCTTATTGGGTATACAGGCGATACTGATACCCCTGCATCACATGGCACAGAAAAGCTGCGCCCCCTGGCATGAACCGCGCTACATAGTGCACGGACTGGATGTCTTTGTTCCTATAGGACATCTGCTGGTAGCCGCTTTCTTTTTCTGCAGCGGCCTGGGTCTTTTTAAAAGCTTAAAGTCAAAAAAGGATTATCTCCGCGGTTTTGTCTTAAAGCGCATAGTTCCTCTGATCATAGCTTTCTACCTTTCCGAATTCATATATACCGGCATGCGCCTGCTTATAGGTGAAAAGATGAAAGCATTGGATATCATCTGCTATCTGTTAGGCGTTCATATGGCCAATATGAACGGCTGGTATGTTGTCGCAATAGTACTCTTTTATTTCCTGTTCCACCTTGCTTTCCGTACCTGCAAAAAAGAAAGCACCGCTATATTATGGATGTTCATAGCCGCTGCGGCCTACGCCGCAGGAGGCTCTTTCCTGGGGCATTGGCATGAATGGTGGATGGGCGGCGAATGGTGGTATAACAGCATCATCCTCTTCCCCCTGGGACTGCTTTTTGCAAAACATGAAGAAAAAATAACCGCCTTCTTTAAAAAAGCTTATCCCGTATTGCTGCCGCTTTCCGTAGCCGGCACCTTCGGCCTGCACTTTCTGTCCGAATGGGCTCAGAATGTTTGGGGATATTACGGAGAATACTGGCATGACCCGCTGCTGATCCCCCACCGTCTTATGTGCTGCGGAGTACAGTGGGTGCTCTGCATCTTCTATGTGCTTTCCTGGTTTTTGATACTGCTCAAGATAAAGCTTGGAAACAAACTGCTGGCTCTGGCAGGCAGTAAGACTCTCGAGCTCTATCTCATGCACGGAATGTTCGTGGAGCTGTTTGGCTATGACTTCCTGGAGAAGATCCCCAGCCTGCATTACATAAAGAATGTGCCGCTGTATATACTGGTGGTCTTTGCCTGCGCAATACCGCTTACAGCCGTTTACAGCTTTGTATGGAAAAAACTGCTTAAGCTGCTGCCAAAAGCCAATTCATAGTTTATTCACATTTTATTCACATATTGTTAATGGTTACGGACAGGCATGGGTGTATAATAAATTTATGGACGAGATAAGAACACTTATAAGTGAAGAAGAAATCGATAAGCGCATAAGAGAGCTGGGCGAAGAGATCAGCCGTGACTATGCAGGAAAGAAGCTGCATCTTGTAAGCGTGTTAAAGGGCGGCGTTTTCTTTACCTGCGAACTGGCAAAACGGCTCACGATCCCTGTTACCCTGGACTTTATGTCAGTATCCAGTTACGGCAACAGCACGCATTCCAGCGGCGCCGTAAAGATAATAAAGGATCTGGATGAGAGCATAATGGACAAGGACGTGATGGTCGTCGAAGATATCGTTGACAGCGGCCGCACTCTCTCCTATCTGATGAAGCTCTTAAAGGAGCGTGAACCCAGAAGTCTGGCGCTGTGCACCCTGCTTGACAAGCCCATGCGGCGCACGCATCCGGTCCGTGTGGATTACACCGGCTTTGATGTGCCTGATGAGTTTATCGTAGGTTACGGACTTGACTACGCGCAAAAATACAGGAATCTGCCTTTTATAGGAGTGATCGAGAGCTGAGCGATCACTCCTCTTCTTTTATTTCATCTTCGGGCGTTTCCTCTTCTATTCCTATGCTGTAGTTATTCTTTGCATTCCACAGTATCCATTCATTATAGCCGGCATCGTAAACTGCCTGTATCTGACTCTGCACTTCTTCGCAGCCGTATGAGATATGTCCTTCTACCCAGGTAGCGGTAAAATCCTGCAGCCAGGGTCTCACCACAGCGCATTCCTTTTCATCCAGTCCCGACAGTTCGCGCGCAGAAAGGCTCAAAGCCCCCATTACCGTATCATAGGGTTCGGCGTCAGGCACATCAAGGCCGAAAACGCCGTTCCCGTAATGCGAAGGATATATCATGGGGCAAAGGGCGTCCACAGTGGAAGCCAGCTCGGCGTAATCCTGTCCCACCTTACCTACATCCGTGGGATTGCCGATGACAGTACCGAAAAGATCTGCCGTAATGGGCACTTCCTTTTCATGCAGCCTCTCAGCAGCATAGCTCAAAAAGCCTTTGATATATTCGTGCTTGTTTTCCTCGGTCAGCTCCACTCCGTACTGCGCTTTCTCGGTGCCTTTGCCAACAGGGAAACGCACATAGTCAAACTGAACTTCATCAAAGCCCAGATCCGCGCAGTAAAGTGCCACATCCGTTATATACTCCCAGACTTCCTCCGAACAGGGATTGACCCAGGCCAGATCATAGCTGTCCGTTATGGCCTTTCCTTTATCATCCACAAGGGCAAGCTCCGGCATGGCCTTTGCCAGCATCGGATCCTTAAAACATACTATGCGCGCTATAGTGTATATCTCATGCTCTTTGAGCTCAGCCATCATGGCCTCCACGTCGGGTATATAGCGCACACAGTTCCCCATAACAGCAGGCTGCATATCCCCGGGCATCTTAAAGGTTATCTCGCCGCTGTCATTCTTTATATCTATCACCATCGCATTAAGCTCAGTCTTATCCAAAAGCTCTATCAGCCCCGGCATGCGTTCGCTTCCCGCCACCGGTCCCGTAACATATATCCCTTTTACGGGCGTATGGTTCTTTTTCCAGCTCAAAAGTTCAAAGCCTTCAGGCTCCGGCTCCGGAGACGGCGTCGGCTCATTCTCTGATATAGCGGGCACAGCAGCTGTCTCATCCGACGATACGCTTTCTGCAAGCGCATCAATACTCACACTCCCCTCCTGCGGATGCTGCTGCCTTAACAGGGGCAGCCCCCAAAAGATAAAAGCAAAAACAAGTCCGGCTGTCACAGCCAGACCCAGAAATATGCCCAATGCGATGAAAAGTCCTCTGTATTTTCCGTATTTTCTGCGCCTTTGCTGACGCAGCCATTCTCTTCGGGTACTCATAGTAATTTACATAGTATCAGAATTATCGTAAACCTACAAGAAGAAGTGCATGACGACATATAAAATAATTGGCACTTATCACAGATATGATGATATAATAAGATGTTGTATTTTAACTCAACAGTTTTCCGGCTGTTTAAGACTCCGGACCGGTAGAGGATCAGATGCTTAGTGTGATCATGCCTGTTTATCAGGCCGAAAAATATCTGGAAACGAGCATAGAGAGCGTATTAAACCAGACCCTTCGTGATCTGGAGCTTTTGCTCGTGGATGACGGTTCCACCGACCGTTCGCCGGCGATCTGTGATGCTTATGCCCAAAAAGACCCACGCGTACGGGTGATCCACCAAAAAAACAGCGGGGTTGCCGGGGCCAGAAACGCCGGCTTAGATGCTGCCTGCGGTGAGTGGATCATGTGGCTTGACAGCGACGATATACTGCACCCTGCCATAGCCGAGACGCTTCTGTCTCTTGCCGCCGAAAAACAACTGTCCGCGGTCTGGTGCAGTTTTCTGAACATGAGTCCGGACGGGGTACCCGTATATACCGATCAGTTTCCTTCAATGGAAGCCATAGATAAAACCCTGAGTTCAAAAAGCTTCTCTTTTACCGCTATGAACTGGCAGGAAGCCGCTTCCTGTCTGTATACCATGGGTGAACTGTCCACCGTCACGGTGGTCCCCTGGGCCAAGGTCTGCCGCAGCGAACTATACAATGGTGCAGAAAAGATCCGTTATCCGGAGGGGGAGCCTGCAGACGATTCCTTTGTGTTCTACAGGCTGATCCATACAGCGCAAAAGCTGGGGCGTATCGATACTCCGCTGTGCTTTTACCGCGAGACTCCCGAGTCCCTTTCACGGAATAATGAAGCAGCGCTGTTTGCGTCCATAGTCCGCGCATCCCGCGGGCGTTTCCGCTTCTATCTGGATAAAGGCGAAGAAGAGCTGTACCGTACAGAGCTTTTGTCCGTCATGCAGTATCATATGCAGGTTTACGGACGCGGCAAGGACCGTACACTTCGTAAAGCGGTAAAGCAAAGCTATGGGGAGCTCTATCGCAATGAATTTCAAAAGCAGAAATGGAAAGCTGCAAAGCGGCTGCGCATGTGGAGCTTTTACAAAGCACACGCGCTGTATGCCCTGATATGCTTTGCCGCTTCATTCCGAAAATAAAGCAAGGAGAAAGTCATGAAGATCGACCGCCGCTATCTCAGGCCCGAAAAAGCCGTATTGCATGCAAAAATGTATGAAGGCTTTGAGAAAAAGGATGCCCCCGTATCGGAAATATATAAAAACGCCGAGATCGTCCCTGCCGTCCGCTTCGATGAGGACAAAGACAGCCTGATGTTCGGACGCGGCGGGCTTTTTGCGGAAGACGGAGCTTATGTGGAAGCTTCCGGCATCGAAGCCAGGATCGGCGGCTTTTATGAGCATCAAAAAGGTGACTTCTCCGACGAAAAGGTGGTCTACTGCGGCTATTTTGCAAGGGGCTGGGGACATTTTCTGCTTGAATCCGTAAGCCGTCTCTGGTATGCCCTTAAGGATGATCCCACAGTTGACGCCTATGTCTTTATCACAGGAGAATCGGGGCCTGTCGATATCGTCAACGGAAACTTTCATGAGTTTTTCCGCTTTCTGGGTATTGCGGACCGGGTCCGTATCATTAACCGCCCGATGCGCTACCGCGAAGTGATCCTTCCCGGCTTATCGTATTCCTTTAATCATTTCTATACAGAGCAATATACCGCCCTGCTTGATAAGGTTGCAAAAGAGGCGCTCAAGGAAAGCGGCGAAAAAAAAGACCTGCCGGAGCGCGTTTTTCTCTCACGTCGTCACGCTTATGATAAAAAGCACTTCTACGGCGGCGAGCGATACAGGGAATACGGTCTGGACATGCTGGATGATTATTTCGAAAGAAACTCTTTTCATATCGTCTATCCCGAACGTGTCACATTAAGCGAGCTGATCACTCTCTTATATCATGCAAAAACAGTGGCAACCGAATCGGGAAGCTGCGCCCACAATCTGCTCTTTATGCCGAACGCTTCGGAAAACATGATCATCATCGAAAGACACGCGCTGGGAAACGACTATCAGGCTAATATCGACTGTCTGCGTGATTTTTCGGTCTGCTATGTGGACGCATGTTATGCGCTGTATCCCTTAGATGCATTTGGCGGTCCCTTTATACTGATGTATACCGACTGTTTCCGTCGCTTTACAGAAGAGAACGGCTACCTTCCTCCCTCCGACCGCTATCTTAGCGACAGGAATAAAAAGAAGGCCATCCGCTGGTATATCTGGCTTTACCGCCATCTCTACGGAGACCGTATCTTTATGACCACGGAGATACTTCCGTGGGGGCCGGCTTTTATCGAGATCAATGACGAAACCGCCGAGGTTTTTGACCGTTGGCTCAATCCCCCTCTGCGACGTTTCATTCACCGTTTATATGAAAGGCTCGGATATCGCAAAGCCGTTCTCTGAAAACGGCTTACAGTAGCGTATCCGGGATATTTATGTTATAATTCCGCTTATGAATGCAGCAATAATAGGGGCAAGTTCAGAATCAATATATGCGATAAAAAAAGCGCAGGAAATGGGGCTTTATGTTATCGCACTCGATGGAGACGCTAACGCGCCGGGACTTAAATACGCGGACGCCCCCTTTGTAACGGATATCCGCGACACCTCAAAGGTTGCCGCCATACTTGACGAACACAGGCCCGATATCATCCTGCCTGTTCCCATAGGGCGCTATCTGATCGCCACAGGCTCCATGAACGACCGCTACGCTCTTAAAGGCGTAAGCTTTGCCTCTGCCGATCTTTGCACCGATAAATATGCTTTTCATAGATGTCTTTCCGGAAAAAATCTTCGAAATGCCAAGGTAAGCTTATTAGCCGCCGGCTCCGTTAATGCTGATGTCGAAGGTCTCTCCTTTCCCATAGTCGCCAAACCCCGCTACGGTTCGGGCAGCAGGGGCGTTGAAATATTTTCCGATATCAATGAATTAAATGATTGCCTGTTAAGATCCGCGCCCTACGATGAGGATTATATCATCGAAGAATGCGTAGACGGCGCAGAATACGGCGTGGACGGCATTTATATTAACGGGATGTTCAATCTGATATTGCTGCGAAAGAAGCTGATCACGCCCCCTCCCTACAGGCAGTGCGTAGCTTATTTCTCCGTGCCTGAGGAAAGCCCTTTTAAGGACAGCGTATGCAGGCTGCTCCGGGAATGCGGCAATGCGCTTGGCTTAAAAGACTGCGTGATGCATGCCGATATCATAAGAACTGCAGAAGACATACCTTTTGTGATCGAATTATCTCCACGGCCTTCGGGACACAATCTCCACAATCTGTTTACGCCTTTGGCAAGCGGCGTGGATGAGGTGGACGCCTTCATAAAGCATACGCTGGGTAAGGAGTATAATATAAAGCCCGCTGTCAAAGAAGCGATGATGATAGCCTACTTTGATATGAGCGGAAAGGTGGTCTCCGTTCCTGATGAGGATCATTTAAGATCCAAATACCCCATCATTGAATACAGATGCAATATACTTCCGGGCACCGTACTGGGCAGTGTTACAGACGGACACTCCCTTATGGGCCGTGGATATTATATATTAAAAGCAGCTGACCGCAGTCAGCTTGAAAGATACAGCCTTGAGCTCAAGGCAGAATTTGAGGTAGAGAATTGAAAAGTCTGGCTATAATAACCGCGCGCGGCGGCAGCAAACGCATCCCCCGCAAAAACATCAAAGAGTTCTGCGGCAAAGCTATAATAGTCTATTCCATCGAAGCTGCCCTAAACAGCGGCGCTTTTGATGAGGTCATGGTTTCCACAGACGATAAGGAAATAGCTCAGATAGCTGTTAACGCCGGTGCGGTTGTTCCCTTCATGCGTTCTGACAGTACCGCAAACGATCACGCCGGCACAGATGAAGTGATAGCCGAAGTTCTCTCCTGCTATAAGGAACGCGGAACTATATTCGATCGTTTCTGCTGCATCTATCCCACAGCTCCCTTTATAACCGCTGCGCGGCTTAAAGAAGCAATGGACGCCCTGAACGAACATGAATCAGTCTGCCCTGTATGCCAATTCTCCTATCCTCCGCAGAGAGGCTTTATAATAAAAGACGGAGTATTACAGCGCGCACATCCCGAATACGCTTTTACGCGCTCCCAGGATCTCGACAAGCTCTATCATGATGCAGGACAGTTCTACGCCTGCCGCACCGATGCTTTCCTGCGTGAAAACTGCACTGACACGGATGATATGATACCTCTTATCTTAAGTGATGATGAGGTGCAGGATATAGATACTTTTGAAGACTGGCATATAGCCGAGCGCAAATATCTGATGCTTCGTGACAAAGCTTTAAACAAAGACAGCATACCCTTTGACGACAGCGCGCTTAAGACTCCTTATTACCGCGCAGACGAAGCTGCGCTTGATAAGGAGATCAGGCTGCTCCAGGATTCGCTCTCATCATCCTGGAGCTCGCATATATGTTCTTATTCCGTAAAGACCAACGCCCTGCCCTGGCTTTTATCCAAGCTTAAAGATAACGGTTTTTATGCAGAGGTGGTATCCAAAGAAGAATACGAACTGGCAATGAAGCTGGGCTATGATCCTTCTAATGTGATATATAACGGTCCCATAAAAGACAGGGATACATTTGAAAAGGTTCTGGTATCGGACGGCTATGTAAATATCGACTCTTCGGATGAAGAAAA
>CAMOEK010000099.1:0-9530 GCA_946612125.1 uncultured Lachnospiraceae bacterium
CTACCTGTACCTCTATCAAGATCCTTCGGGCTAAAGCCCTCAGGATGACTATTGCAGCTTGCTGCGGACTGCAATCCCCGGGATGACTATTGCAGCTTGCTGCGGACTGCAATCCCCGGGATGACTATTGCAGCATGCTGTGGACTGTCATCCTCGGGACAATTATTGCCGCTTCCTGTGGACTACAATCCCCGGGATGACTATTGCAGCTTGCTGCGGACTGCAATCCCCTGGACGACTATTGCAGCATCCCGTGGACTTCAAGCCCGGGATGACTATTGCAGCTTGCTGCAGTCTGCAATCCACAGGACAATTAATGCCGCTTCCTGCGGACTGCCATCCCCGAGATGACTATTGCCGCTTCCTGTGGACTGCAATCCCCGGAATGACTATTGCAGCTTGCTGCGGACAGCAATCCCCGGAATGACTATTGCCGCTTGCTGCGGATTGCAATCCCCGGGATGACTATTGCAGCTTGCTGCGGATTGCCATCCCGGGGATTATGTTACAACTTACTGTTCTCCGGCATCAACCGGTTCAACATCCTCAGACGCCTTTGATTTGCGACCGGTCTTTACAGGTTTGCCTACAGGCTTGATATCTATCTCGGACGGCGCTCCGCCGATATTGTAATGCTCTCTTACCCTGCGGTCCACTTCGGCGCATACTTCAGGATGCTCCTGCAGGTAGATCTTTGCATTCTCACGGCCCTGCCCTATCTTTTCACCGTTATAGGAATACCATGCGCCGCTCTTGACGATCACATCTATATCGGTAGCAAGATCAAGAAGATCGCCTTCGTAAGATATGCCCTGTCCGAACATTATATCGAATTCTGCCTCCTTAAAGGGAGGAGCCACCTTGTTCTTTACTATCTTTGCCCTGGTGCGGTTACCGATGAACTCTCCGCCGTTCTTAAGCTGCTCAACGCGCTTGATCTCCATACGGACAGATGCGTAATACTTAAGGGCATTACCACCGGTAGTCACCTGAGGATTTCCGTAGAACACGCCGACTTTCTCACGCAGCTGGTTGATAAATACTACAGTGCAGTTTGACTTGCTTATCGCTCCTGCCAGCTTACGCAGCGCCTGTGACATAAGTCTTGCCTGAAGACCTACATGAGCATCTCCCATGTCGCCGTCAAGTTCTGCCTTGGGTGTTAAAGCTGCAACAGAGTCGACTACCACTATATCCATAGCCCCGGACCTTACCATGGTCTCTGCTATCTCCAGTCCCTGCTCACCGTAATCCGGCTGGTTGATATACAGATTATCCACATCAACGCCTATATTGGCAGCATATACAGGGTCAAGCGCATGCTCTGCATCTATAAAGCCTGCGATGCCGCCTCTCTTCTGTACCTCCGCTATCATATGCAGCGTAACCGTAGTCTTACCTGATGATTCAGGTCCGTATATCTCTATTACGCGTCCCTTGGGAATTCCACCCAGGCCAAGCGCTATATCAAGACTCAATGATCCTGTGGGAATGGTTTCTACATTCATCTTTGAAGCGGGATCACCCAGCTTCATGACAGCCCCCTTGCCAAACTGCTTTTCAACCTGTGATATAGCAGCTTCCAATGCTTTTAATTTTTCTTCTCTTACCATTGTCTCTCCCATTTTTGATTCTCCTTTTCTCTTACGAACATTAGTTCGCTTTACATAATGTAAAACATTTGTTCGATTTTGTCAACACCTATTTTCTTTTCCTGCTGACAAGATCATATTAACAGTTACAAAAACAGTATGAGTCCTATAAAACGCCCTCCATTAAAAAATATGATATTAAAACAGGATATAGGATCGCGAACGATCCGCAGGGTGATATAACCCTATGACGCTGTGGCTAATTACAGCGCTCCGACAGGATCTCTCCTGAAGATGTGAGAATGATAACACTGCGCATCGGATAATTCAAGTACTTTTTTTAAACAATTTCAAGATATTCTTTGATCTGCTCTGCGCAAACCCTGTCAACATCAGCGCCGCTGACATAAGCCGCGGCCCATTCCACAGTCTTTCTGACCGCCTCTGCGCTGTCCCAGCGCGGCTTTCTTCCAAGCACGTTCTTTATCTTACTGCAGTCAAGCTTAAGCAGTTTTGCTTCGTGAGGACCTCCGTCCGGTCTGCATTCCGTCGCAGCATGATTTAAGCCTTCGTATTCTTTTGCCAGCTTATTCCACTGCGCGCAGAACAGCTCAGCCATATCCAGAGTCCGCAGGCAGTCGCTCTCCTCCGGCCCCACGTTATAATTGCCGGCCAGGCTCTTATCCGCAAGCTGGGCCGCTGCCAGATACAGATATGCATACACTGGCTCCAGCACATGCTGGTACGGCCTGATCGAATCAGGATTGCGCAGCACTATGGGTTTTCCGGAAGCCACCGCCCTGACGCAGTCGGGTATAAGACGGTCCTTTGCGAAATCGCCTCCGCCTATAACATTTCCGGCCCGCATCGTGCTTACGGCTATATCCCTGTCTTTAAAGAAA
Organism: uncultured Lachnospiraceae bacterium; assembly: GCA_946612125.1. Taxonomy (GTDB): domain Bacteria; phylum Bacillota; class Clostridia; order Lachnospirales; family Lachnospiraceae; genus NK4A136. Next base: position 2,495 of record CAMOEK010000099.1, read on the forward strand.
GACTGCACATAACTGTAAGTAACCAGTTCAGAGCAGGATTTGGAATTTGAATAGGGATCGTAGCCTTTAAGCTCCTCCTCCTCCCTGTATCCTTCATCACGTTCACGGTTCAGATAGACCTTATCAGTAGTAACATTGATGACCGATCCGACGGAAGGGCACTGCCTTACTGCTTCCAGAACATTCACTGTTCCCATCACGTTTATCTCATAAGTTCCCACCGGATCCTCGTACGAAGTACGCACTATCGGCTGCGCCGCCATATGTATTACTATATCCGGCTCCACTTCCGACATAAAAGCCATGAGGCTGTCAAGATCCCGTATATCCGCGATACGGCTTCTGTCTCCCATAGCCCTGTCCAGACCTATAAGCTTAAAGAGTGAAGGTTCCGTAGGCGCTTCCAGGCTGTAGCCGTATGTTTCCGCACCAAGCCCGGATAACAGCCTGAGCATCCAGCTGCCTTTAAAGCCGGTATGGCCGGTTATGAGGATTTTTTTGTTTTTATATGCGTCTCTAAGATTCACTTTAACGTCACCATATACTCTTTCAGCCCGCCAGTCCTTTGTGCATTTCTTCTATCGTTACATCCAGCATTTCTTTAGTCATGCCGGGATATACGCCGGTCCAGAAACCGTTCTCCATGATCCTGTCGGTATTCTCAAGCGATCCGCTCACACGGTATCTCTCTCCTTCCCTGTCCCTTATGCTGTCAAAACAGGGATGCTTTATCAGATTACCCGAAAAGAGCATGCGCGTCTGTATTCCGGCGCCCTCCAGGTGACGCACCAGCGCCGTTCTGTCTATGCCTTCACGGCAGCATATCATAAAACCAAACCATGATGGTACGCTTCCCGTCGTTGCCACAGGCAGTATCAGCTTATCCGAAAGATCCTTAAGCCCCTCATACAGATAAGCATGATGCTCCCTGCGGAGCTTTATGAAAGAGTCCATCTTTTTAAGCTGCGCAACACCCACTGCAGCCTGCATATCCGTAATCTTAAGATTATAGCCCAGATGGGAATAAACATATTTGTGGTCATAACCGGCGGGAAGCTCTCCGAACTGCCCGTCATAACGATGTCCGCAGCGGTTATCCTGCCCCGGCTCACAGATGCAGTCCCTGCCCCAGTCACGCATTGAACGCACGATGCGGTGAAGCAGCGGATCGTCGGTATAGACCGCGCCGCCTTCTCCCATTGTCATATGATGGGGCGGATAAAAACTGGAAGTGCCTATATCTCCCACGGTTCCGGTCTTTTTTACATTTCCGCCCATATCGAACTCGCTTCCCAGAGCGTCGCAGTTATCCTCTACCAGCCATAAGCCGTGTCTGTCGCAAAACTCCCTGACAGCCTTCAGATCAAAGGGATTGCCCAGAGTATGCGCTATCATCACAGCCTTGGTCCTGCCTGCGGAATACGCCTCTTCGAGCTTATCAGCATCAATATTGTATCCGGGTATCGTTACATCAACGAACACCGGCACGGCTCCATACTGCAATATGGGTGCCACGGTGGTGGGGAAGCCTGCAGCCACGGTGATGACCTCATCCCCGGGCGCTATAGCCCTCTCCTTCAAAAGCGGGGAGGTCAGCGCCATAAAAGCAAGAAGATTTGCGGAAGAACCGGAGTTTACCGTCGAAACAAACTTTACTCCCAGCCATGCCGCAAAATCTTTTTCAAATTCCTGAACATATCTGCCGGCAGTGAGCCAGAATTCGAGCGATGAATCCACCAGATTCTCCATCTCCGCCCTGTCATAAAAACGGCCGCCGTAAGAGATATGATCGCCCCTCTTATATTCTTTCCTGTTATGATAAAGCTCGCAATAATCCCCTGCCAGCTCCGATAGTCTCCGCCTGGCTTCTTCTTCGCTGAGCCCCTTAAAAAAATCTTTATCCATCAACGTATCCTCAATAACCCTTGAGCTTCTGCCTTACTTTCTGCTCCGCTTCATCCATGGTTTTCTCCCCGCTTCCCATCATGCTCTGAATATCCATGCAGCGGCGATAGAGCATGAACATCGCATTTATCTCAAGGCTCGCTTTCTGATCGGTCCCCCACATATCATGCGAAAGAGTCACATGACGCTCAATGACCCTGGCGCCCAAAGTTGCCGCAACTACCGTAGGCTCCAGATTCTGCTCGTGCCCGCTGTAGCCCACTATGCAATTATAGCGTTCACGCAGGGTATTGATATAAGCCAGATTAAGGCTCTCGGGAGGTGCAGGATAAGTCGAGTTGGTGTGCAGCAGCACATAATCACCGTTGCTGTAATCCTCCAGCCAGGAAACTGCTTTATCCAGCTCCTCCTGCGTGCTCATTCCGTCAGACATGATAATGGGCTTCTTATAGCTGCAGGCCGCCTTTATCAGTTCCTTATTTCCGTTGGCTGCGGAAGCCAGCTTGATAAAAGGAACATCATACTCCATAAGGAACTCAAGACTGGGCATATCCCATGGACTTGCTGTCCACGCCAGCGGCTTCTCCCTGCAGTATGTATCTATATAGTCATATTCTTTCTTTCCGAATTCAACATGCTTTTTATAATCCAGATATGTCATCTGCCCCCAGGGTGTGTCTCGCATCACGCTTTTCTGCGCTTCGGGAACAGCTATATCCGGCTCTCTCTTCTGGAACTTGACGCAATTCCAGCCTATGGCAAAGGCCGCATCCATCAGCCGCTTTGCCACCTGCATATCGCCGTTGTGATTGATGCCTATCTCAGCGATAAAATAAGGGACCGGATTATCACCCAGTTCAAAATCTCCCAGCATTATTTTCTGATTAGCCATGATCTTCCCTCCACACTCTCTGTAAGATCCCCGTGAAGGATCTTACCACTATATTTTCATTATACTTTCTTTAAAAGAGATCCGCGGTTTCCAGCCGGTGTCGTTTTTAAGCTTCTCCACAGACACCGCCAGCGATACAAAGGGCTCCGGATCAGCCCCGAAAGACAGTTCAGTCCCGGGCGCGTATATGTCCCTTGCTTCTTCAACGAATTCCTTAAGCGGCCTGTATGCGCCATTTGCAATATTATAAACCTCTCCGCTGCGGCCGCGCTGTGCCAGAGCCAGTAAAGCTTCGGCGCAATCGGCGGGATCCAGATAATCCCAATCCTGTCTGCAGCTGCTTAACGAAAAAGCCTCTCCGGCCTTAAGTTTCCTTACCAGATCGGGCATCATACGCCCCTCCGGCTCAAATTCGCCGGTAAGAGAAAATATCCTGCCCCATATCCATTCCACGCCCAGCTCTTTTGCCTGTATGCGGCTCAGATGGCAGGCCGAAAGCTTGGCTGCTCCGTATGCGCTGAAAGGGCATGTAGGGCTTTCTTCTGTGATCACGCCCTCAACCACTCCGTATTCTGCCTGTGAGCCCACTCCCACATAGCGTCTGCAGCCCATCGTGGCCGCAGCTTTAAGCGAATCCAGACAGCGATCGATATTTTCCTTTTGCGCAGGCATATCATTACGCCCGCCTCCCCAGGCCAGATCAAAGAAAACATCCTGCCCGGATCCCATATCATCAATGTATTCCGTAAGACTGTGCTGCTTTCTGTCGACATATACAGCCCGCAGCGTAGCGGAAGGATACCTCTCCCTTAATATACCCAGCCTGTCGTCATGCGTGGATCCCGGCCTTAATACAGCGGTCACTTCTATTCCGGCCTTCAGCAGGCAGGCACTTAAGTGCACTCCGGCAAAGCCCAGAGCTCCGCTGACAACCGCCTTCTTAATCTCCATCCTTATTCTCCTCAAAATTGAGGCGCCTCTCCTCCACGACCACAGGCCTGTGGATAACGCGGGTATTTATATTCAGGATATATTCGCCGATCAGTCCGATAAAAAATATCTGTATGCCGCCCAGCACGAAAACACCTATCATCACGGGCGCCATGCCCATGCTCATGGAATACCAGTGGGTCAGTTTGAGCACAAGATAAACGATAGCTATGATTATGCTGACAGCGCTTGTGAAAAATCCCAAAAAAGTAGCCAGACGCAGCCCCACCTTTGTGTAAGAAGTAAAGGAAAGCATAGCCGCATCATACAGACTGTAGAAATTGTTATGCGTCTTTCCGGCCCTGCGCTTTGCCTGCTCGTAGGAAACTTCTTTCATGTTGAAACCGCCACCGTATTCCGCGACTATCCCGCGCAGAAAAGGTATGGGATCATCCAGTTCTCTCAGAAGCTTGATAAAAGATCTGTCATATAGACCAAAACCCGTAAAGTGTTCTATCATCTGCACATCAGACATATTCCGTATCATCTTGTAGTAGATACTGCGAAACAGATACATCAGTGGATTTTCCTTGCTGCTGGTCTTTATGCAGCTGACGATCTTGTGTCCTTTTTCCCACTCTTCAACCAGTTTGGGTACCAGCTCCACCGGATCCTGGAAATCACAGCACAAAGAAACCGTGCAGTCACCGCTCGTCTGGCAAAGACCATGGAAAGGCGAATTGAACTGGCCGAAATTGGTCACATTAAAGATCGCCTTGACCTTTTTGTCTTTTGCGCATATTTCTTCAAGTTTTTCCCTGGTTCCATCGGTTGAAGCGTTATCTATAAATACGATCTCATAATCATAGCGCGCAAGATCCTTTTTCAGCATCTCACGAACCGCATCCGCCATGGCTTCAACATTATCTATTTCGTTGTAACAGGGTATCATCACACTGATGGTCTTCATAGTCAAGGATTATACATGATTTTGTATGGAAATGCAATTAGAAACGCTAGATATTCGGTATCGATTCTTGACATAAATCCCCGTGAATGCTATGATTTATGAAATTCGAACGAATCGTCCGCATCAAGAAAGCTTTTTCCGACAACAGAGGAAATTTATCATGCTGAAAAACACCCGTTTATGGGCCTGGCTCAGAAAGAAAAAAGCAGAACATACTGCCGCAACAGATCCCGAGCTGCAGAGCCGGAAGATCTTTTTGAGTACCTTTGGCCGCGAACCGGATCTTGATCAGCCGAAGAGCTTTAATGAAAAACTGCAGTTTCTGAAACTTAAGCGCTATTACCACAACCCTGTGATCACACAGTGCGTGGACAAATACCGGATCCGCGAATATCTGACACAAAAGGGACACGCAGAATTGCTGCCGCAGCTCTACGCCGTTTGCGAGCGTCCGGAGGATATCCCCTGGGACAGCCTGCCGGAACGATTCGTTCTCAAATGCAACCATGGCAGCGGCTACAATATCCTCTGCCGGGACAAGTCGGCTCTGGACCGTAAAGACTGTGAATCCCGCCTGAAAAAATGGCTGAAGGAAGACTATTGGAAACGTTTTGCAGAGATGCAGTACCGGGATATCCCCAAAAGGATCATCGCTGAAGAATATCTCGGTGACGACATCCACACCTATAAATTCTACTGTTTTAACGGAATGCCCCGGGTGCTTTATATCTCCTCCAACGGAGAGAATGGGGAATATGACAAATACTACGATTATTTCGACATGGACTGGAAGCACATGGATCTGAGGCTCCACGGTCATGAAAATCGTCCGGATCATGATGCGATCCCCTGTCCCGAAAGTTTTGAACGGATGAAGGCGCTCGCAGCCGAGCTCTCCGCGGATTTTCCTTTTGTGCGCGTGGATCTCTATGACATCAACGGACGCATCTATATCTCCGAGCTCACCTTTGTGCCCACAGGCGGCATCATGGTGCTGGATCCGCCTTCCACTGATATGGAATGGGGCGGATGGCTCTCCCTCTAATCCCAGAGTTTTAAGTACAGTTCTTTTTTACCTTTCCGGCAGGGCTGCTGCTGCAGGTGCACGCCACCGAAAAGATTTCCTTCCAGCAGAAACGCCTCCTCATTTTCTCCGATCACCACATCCCAGCCTACATAGCGTAATCCTTTTATACGGCTGTGGGCCAGCTTTACGATACGGAACGCCTCTTCCCAGGCCGGTACACAAAAGCCCGTGATCTGTGCCCCGGTATCGGGATGTGTGCTGTATTCACAGCCCTTTCCGTCTACAGCCGGGCTGCTCACGATCCCTGTATCCGTATCAACCTCCGCCGCCATCCCGCCGGCGTGCCAGTTATCCACGACCCGGCCGTTCCTTCCGATCCTGAGCACCGCGCCGCTTACCGTGATCCTGCCGCCCTCCTTATCGGCGACCGTATAAATCCGCAGCGTATTCACAGAGGAGGGGTTCAGCGCCGCCAGATCCTTATGCTGGGTAAGAAGCTCCTCGATCACATAATTCTCTTCCTGCAGTGAACGGTACAGCTTCCGGCTCTCCTCTTCCGTAAGCTTTTCCGTGATAAAGATCCCCTTTCCCTGTACTCCCCCCGCCGGTTTCACGATCCTTTTTTTCCCCGTGCAGAAAGTGACAAAACGTTCCTCCGTATCGTTTAAGATCCATTCCCGGCCTAAAAGATCGGCAAAGAGGCGGTTAAACTCAGGCTTATATTCCACACTTTTCCACACAGGATCCGCGCTGGTCCCATTAAAATGGCGGACCATCTTCTTTAATCCGCCTTCGGTGATATAGGTCTTTCTCTCCCTGCGTGGCATCCCCTCAAAATGGTACAGGAAATAATCCATGGCATCCAGCCCGGGACAGTAAAGCTCCGCACACAGCAGATCCAGATAACGCGCTAATCTCCAGGACGCCGGAGCATCCGGCCGTACTGCGGCCACCATGCTGCGAAAGCCGTGTTCCCCCGCACCGCCGGCAAAATAATCCCGCGTGCTTGTGAAAACCCGTTTGATCTTTCCACTCAGTCCCATACTTTTAGTCCTTTCTCCCCGCTCTCCGGCGCATCATATCATATCCGCCGGCCGTTTCAGGATATGGTGCGTTCTCCAAGTATTATGGGCAGCGCTCCCATAGGATCCGCCGCAACACCTATACAGGGATAAGCTGATACATCTTTCTCGTTTTTAAAACCAAAGCCATAGGTTACCGCGATAAACGGTATCCCTGCTGCCGCAGCTCCTTTTGCATCATTATCGGTATCCCCTATCAGCACACATTCTTCTTTACGCGCGCCCAGTTC
>CAMOEK010000100.1:0-9426 GCA_946612125.1 uncultured Lachnospiraceae bacterium
GCTCAGGATGACAGAGCTATATGTCATTCTGAGGGCTTCAGCCCGAAGAATCTTTTTACTGCTCGTAACAGCAGCAGACCACTCTGTCAAGCCCTGCCAGATCTTTTATGACTTCCGTATTTTTATATCCTTTGGCGGCAAATATGGCAGACACTTCCTCTGCCTGGTCAAAGCCGATCTCCACATATATGTGGCCGCCATCCTTAAGCCAGCTGCACGCTTCGGCGGCTATCCGCCTGTAAAAGATAATGCCGTCCGCGCCGCCGTCAAGTGCCTGCACGGGCTCGTGCTCCCTTACCTCGGGCATCAGTCCGGCGATATCTGCCGTCCTTATATACGGAGGGTTTGCCGTGATAATATCAAAGCTGCCCTTCATATCATCCGGCAGCGCTCCGAACAGATCTCCCTCGTAGAATGATGCTTCTGCCCCCAGCCTGTCTGCATTTTCCCTTGCAACTTTTAATGCCCGGGAAGAAATGTCGCAGCCCACGGCTTTTGCCGTCCTGCCCAGGACCGCCGTGCTTATCAGTATACAGCCGCTTCCGGTGCAAAGATCCAGCGCCGCCTTTCCCTCTGCGCCATCCTTAAGCACGCGCTCGACCAGTATTTCCGTATCCTGCCTTGGTATCAGCACGTTTTCGTCCACCAGAAACTCTAGGCCACAAAAAAACTGACTGCCCGTAAGCTGCTGCAGAGGTACACGACCTGCCCTCGCATCGATCATTTTTCCCAATCGTTCCGACTCGGCATCGTTAAGCGCCCGGGCCGGATCCAGATATAAGTCCGCTCTCTTCGTGCCGCACACATATTCAAGCAGCAGAAGCGCATTTTCCTTTGCTTCGGGAACGCCTGCTGCTTCAAGCCTTTTTTCCGCTTCCCGGCACGCTGCCGCGTATGTCACTGTCCCTGTCCCCATCTGTTTCCGGGATTGGGATCATTGCCATAGGGCGCATTTCCCTGAGCATTATTCATATTACTGTACTGATCATAAGCCTGACCATCGTCCGCATCTCCGTATTGATCATAGCCCGGCGCATCGGCTCCGTTTCCGTACTGATCATAGCCCTGCGCTCCGGCTCCGTTTCCGTATTGGTCGTAGCCCTGCGCTCCGGCCGTTCCGCTGTTCATGGCGCCGTTCAGTCTTCTGTTTATCTGATTTCTGTTGATCACGCCTGTATTTCCGCTGCGAAGCATATCTTCGATCTCACGCACATCTATCTGCATGGTCTCGTCGCCGGTCTCCACCTCGCTGCCGTCAGCGGCGGTCTGTGTCTTTTTGACCATCTTCCTTACAAAATGCTTATCCTGGAAGGCCTCCCAGTCAAATACCGCTTCCGTAGCGGCTATGGCCACTTCCACCATCTTTTCGTCCGGCTCTTTTGTTGTCACGGCCTGAAGCCATAAACCGGGAGTGGATATCAGCGATAACAGGAAATTGTCCTTCTTTCCTGCCAGCTGCAGCAGCTCATAGGATATGCCCGCCAGTACAGGGATCAGAGCAATTCGTATGGCTATCTTAAGCCACAGAATATCGGTGCGTATAAAAAAGCAGAGTATCACGCCCAGCACTACGATAAAAAGCATAAAGCTGGTGCCGCAGCGCTTATGAAAGCGTGAACACTTCATTACATTCTTAACCGTAAGAGGTCTTCCGGTCTCCACACAGTTTATGCATTTATGCTCTGCACCGTGATACTGATACAGCCTGCGTATGTCTTTCATAAGGGCTATGCCGGCCACATACAATATAAATATAAATATGCGCAGCGCCCCTTCTATCAGCAGTATCAGTGACTTATTGCGTATGAATTTACCGAGGTACTCGGATACGGCGTACGGGAGCACCATAAAGAGCAATATGGCAAAAGCTATGGAAAAGAGCACGGTAAGCCCCATCACCACATCTTCTGCCTTGTCTTTGAATATCTTTTCCATCAGACTCTTTTTGCCCTTTTCGTCTTCCTCCTCCTCTTCAAAAGAAGCAGAGAAAGACAGTATATCCATGCCAAGAGTCAGGGATTCAACAAAGGAAAAGATTCCCCTGATAAAAGGTATGCGTTTCTTTAAAGACTTGGGATCATAATCAAGCTGCTTTATATCAACGCTTATCTCTCCGTCAGGCTTTCTGACGGCTACGGCATACTCCTGCCGGTTGCGCATCATAACGCCTTCCAGCACTGCCTGTCCGCCTATGCCCGAAAATACGCTTTTGCGTCTTCTCTTTGCCATCTGTATCTCCTTATATGATCAGAATGCTCCATTGCTTCTGTCAGGATGATCATCGCATAAATAACGAAAAAGGTTGAGATGAACATCGCCATCCCAACCTTGTTTCACATTTTGCATCTACTGTCCTATTTGCCTGTGCCGTACTTCTTGTTGAACTTATCAACACGGCCTCTTGCCTGAGTAGCTTTCTGCTGGCCGGTGTAGAAAGGATGGCATTTGGAACAGATTTCCACGTGGATCTCTTTCTTTGTGCTGCCGGTCACGAAAGTGTTGCCGCAGTTGCAGGTGACAGTTGCCTGATAGTACTCAGGATGTATTCCTTCTCTCATCTTTTACTCCTTCTTCCCGCCTCACATACTCATTAGGGTCGTTCTGCGCATGTGTGTGGGACATACCTGGTTAAAAACAGCTTGTTAAATATATCATACTAAACTTTTGATGTCAATAAAATCTTGTCTTCTGGACCAGCGATACGAAATCTTTATTATTTGTGGTACGCGCAAACATATCGATTATCTTATCTACCGAATCATCGGGACGCACGCCGTTGATGGCTTTTCGTATGGTGCTCATAGCCTCCAGTTCATCCGCTGTGAGCAGCAGGTCTTCACGGCGTGTGGAAGATTTGGGTATATCTATAGCCGGGAATATCCTTCTTTCGGAAAGCTTGCGGTCAAGCACCAGTTCCATATTACCGGTTCCCTTAAATTCCTCATATACCACATCGTCCATCTTGCTTCCTGTATCTACCAGAGCAGTTGCCAGAATGGTAAGGCTGCCGCCTTCACGCATGTTGCGGGCTGCGCCGAAGAACCTCTTGGGAGGATGCATTGCCGCGGGATCAAGACCACCGGAAAGGGTGCGTCCGCTGGGCGGCACTACCTGATTGTATGCGCGTGTAAGTCTGGTAATGGAATCCAGAAGAATGATAACGTCCTTCTTGTATTCAACCAGACGGCGCGCGCGCTCCACTACCATCTCTGCTACGCGCTTATGATGTTCGGGGGTCTCGTCAAAGGTGGAATAGATTATCTCCACTCCCTGACCGCCTACTTCTTCTTTCATATCGGTTACTTCCTCGGGACGTTCGTCTATCAGAAGTATGATCATATGCATATCCGGATGATTTAATTTAACCGATTTGGCCACATCCTTTAATAATGTAGTCTTACCTGCTTTAGGCTGGGAAACGATCATTCCGCGCTGTCCTTTGCCTATGGGACTGATAAGATCCATTATTCGCATGGAAACCGGCGCGCCCGGTCTTTCAAGATGTATCTTCTCATTGGGGAAAATGGGAGTCATGTCTTCGAAATTGAATCTCTTTGATGTACTCTCGGGATCTAAGCCGTTCACGCTGGTAAGATACAGCAGCGCTGCGAATTTTTCTTTTTCCGTCTTGACTCTGGTATGGCCTTTAAGGATATCTCCCGTCTTAAGGCCGAAACGTCTGATCTGGCTGGGCGCAACATATATATCATTCTGCCCGGGAAGGAAATTCTCACAACGTATAAAGCCAAAACCATCCTGCATTACTTCAAGTATGCCGCCCACTTCCTGGCCGCTGTCCAATTCCTTTATCTCTTCTTCGGACAGCTGCTCTATTTCCGGTTTTCTCTTATCTCCCTCTTCACGATGAACGGGAGTCGAAGAAAATGCGACCGGCACTTTCCTTCCCGGATCGGCGGACACGTTTGCCGCCGGCGCATTCGAAACAGCTGATGCATTTGCCGCCGGCGCCGCGTCGGCTGCCGCTTTTGCCGCCTCTTCTTCCTCATCCCTGGCTACCATGGCTTCGATGATATCGGCCTTCTTCATAGCGGACGCGCCTTTAATACCCCTTGTTCTGGCAATCCCTTTAAGATCGCTCAAACTAAGCGTTTCATACTGTTCTCTCCTAAATGCCATTATGGATCCTCCTGAAAGCAAATAAAAAAATGAACAAACCCTGCACTGTTATTTCTGTTCAAATACTCTCATGTTTTAATAATAATATCGGGGTTCTCCGGACATTACAAATTAAAGAAATGATAGTTAATCCTGCATTTGAGCTGCATTATACTACACTTCTTTTTCAATTGCAAATACTTTCTTGCCACCATGCCTTTAAAATGCTAATATAGGGAAAGATTTATTCACAAAAAAGGAGATAAACAAAAATGAGCAATGATGAAAAAGCCCTGCAGCTTCATGAGCAGTGGAAAGGAAAGATAAGCACCGAATCAAAGGCCCCCGTTAAAAGCGGCGCGGATCTGGCGCTGGCTTATACTCCGGGCGTAGCAGCTCCCTGCAAAGAGATAGCTGCCAATCCCGAAGCAGTTTATAAATACACCATCAAGAGCAATACGATCCTGGTGGTATCCGACGGCAGCGCGGTACTTGGCCTTGGCAATATAGGACCTGCGGCCGGCATGCCCGTTATGGAAGGCAAGGCTGTGCTCTTCAAGGAATTCGGCGGCGTAAATGCCGTTCCCATCTGCCTTGATACGCAGGATACCGAAGAGATCATAAAGGCCGTTACCTGGCTGGCACCCGGTTACGGCGGAGTAAACCTTGAAGACATTTCCGCTCCCCGCTGCTTTGAGATAGAGGAAAGACTTAAGGAAACTCTTAACATCCCCGTATTCCATGATGACCAGCACGGCACCGCAATAGTAGTGCTTGCAGGTCTTATCAATGCATTAAAGCTCTTAAAGCGCGAAGCCGCAAGCCAGAAAGTGGTTGTCAGCGGCGCCGGCGCAGCAGGCGTGGCGATCACCAGGCTGTTATTGAATCACGGCTTTAAGAACATAATCCTCTGCAACAGCAAGGGCATCATTTCGGCAGGCGCAAAGGGCCTTAACTGGATGCAGGAAAAGATGGTGGCGCTCACCAATCCCGAAAATCTGAGCGGTTCCATGGCAGATGCGCTTAAAGGCGCAGACATATTCATCGGCGTTTCCGCTCCCGGCATCGTTACCGAAGAGATGGTCCGCAGCATGAATCCCGATCCCATCATCTTTGCCATGGCAAATCCCGTGCCCGAGATCATGCCCGATGTCGCAAAGGCAGCAGGCGCGCGCATCGTGGGAACCGGCCGCAGCGATTTCCCCAATCAGGTAAACAATGTTATCGCATTCCCCGGCATCTTCCGCGGCGCTCTTGAAGGCCGCGCAAAGCAGATCACCGAGGATATGAAGATGGCCGCTGCACACGCAATTGCAGATCTGATCCCCGAAAGTGAACTCAGCGAAGACAATATACTGCCCGCTCCTTTCCATCCCCAGGTAGCGGATGCGGTTGCCGCAGCTGTCAAGGCTCACATCACAGAGACCAACTACATGGAGTAAGCTTATGGAACAGCGCCGCTGGGGTGACAAACCCTATTACTCGCTGGATCATTATTTCAGGAGCATATACGGAGAAAAGATATATAAAGTAGCCCTTCACGCCGGCTGCACCTGTCCCGTAAGGGACGGGCGGCTGGACGATAAGGGCTGCATTTTCTGTTCGGCCGGCGGCAGCGGTGAATTTGCCTCCGCGCTTCCCATAAGAGAAGACGGAAGGCCGGATGTGGAAGCCCAGCTGGATGCCGGTATGCGGCGCATATCCGAAAAATTCCGCGGTTCTCACTGCATAGCTTATCTGCAGCCGTACAGCAACACCTACGGAGATCCCGAATATCTCCGTAATATATATGTGTCCCTTCTTTCGGACCCCCGCGTCGTCGGCCTTTCCATAGCCACCCGCCCGGACTGTCTTCCGGAAGAGATCATGGATATATTAAAAGATCTCAAAGAACGCTTTCCCGAAAAAAGCTTATGGATAGAGCTGGGACTTCAGACCATACATCCGCAGTCTGTTAAATATATACGCAGGCACTACGATAATTCGGTTTTCGAAGACGCCGTTCACAGACTAAGCGCTATCGATATCCCTGTGATCGTACACTGTATCATAGGTCTTCCCGGCGAAGACAGGGAACTCTTCTATTCCACCATAGAATATATCAATACCTTTAATGTTTTCGGGATAAAGCTTCAGCTTCTGCATGTGCTGGAAGGCACCGATCTGGCCGCGGATTATGACGCCAGACGCTTCGAGACCTTAAGTGAAGAAGAATATATTTCCCTGCTGGCAGGCGCCTTAGAACGGCTCTCGCCGGATATAGTAATACACCGTCTTACAGGAGACGGTCCCAGAAACATACTCATAGCTCCTCTCTGGAGCACCGATAAAAAGAATGTCCTGAATCATCTTCTGTCCCATATGGAGCAGAACGGTTCCTATCAGGGCAGGAAATACCGCGCCCCTTCGGGCTTTACAACCATCTAAAGCAAAACAGGATATCTGAAAATAAAAAGGGCACCCGTCGATAGTCCGTAACGGGTGCCTTTTGCACGTGATGATGGGTCCGTGTATCTCAATACTTTGCAGAATGAACGGCAGAATGTTCGATATGGTCTGTCAAGTATCTCCCTATACCCGATTAGCCGGCCCTGTTGTGCAGGCACAAGTATAAGACTTAAGGAGGTATTTTTATCACCGCATGTAAGTAATCGCAGTTTATCTGTAAGTTTTTGTATATAACAGCTATCTGCTATATACAATATACACCAGTCAGGTTCATATTGCAATACTTTTACGGTGAGTTCTGCCGGCCAGGTATTCCGTATAAGCCCTGTTTGCCGCCTTTGCATACCCGCGGCCAAATACCAGCTCGTTATCATTTCCGCAGGCATCCTCAAACAGCGTCACATGTACGCCGTTTATGGATCGCACAAAAAAAGGATTCGCAAAGCACGAATTGCGGATCCTTAAAAACATCCTTTCAGACGCAAGCAGCTGCCTTTCCACTTCTTTTGTGGTCATATAGGTCTGATATACCTGACCGTTACAACAGTGTATCTCTATTAATCTGAAATCCGGATGCGGTTTTTTGTTTATATAGCATATCTGATCGATCGGGATAGCTATCCTTTCGCAGGATGCAGATATTACAAACAGGTCTTTCCTGTTTCTGACACAGCTGTCAATAAAGGCTTTGACATCGTTATACTCAAACGGAAGAGGCAGAATACCAAAGGGCTGAAAACGCACAATCTCAACATCTATCATTCTTTCAGCCGTAACCAGCACGATATTAAGCTTATCATCCGTCTTTTTCAGGTCTTTGACGGCGGCAGCGCCATCCGGGCCTTTTTGCGGTTTATGGGCCAGAAATACGATGTCTATGTTGCCACGCTCCATGCAAAGTTCCACAAGATCGTCTGAGTCCGTTTTCTCCAGGTATTCCAGATCCTGTCCGTTTTCATCTTCCCACTCGCAAATTCTCCGCCTAAGCAGCCAGGCAAAAGAAGGCTCACCGTCACAAACCGCTATCCTTATCATCCGGTGCCTTTCTTCTCTGTATCAGCCTTTGATCTTTTTAAAATGCTCCTTTATCTTTTTTTCATAGCCCATATCAGTGGGCTTATAAAATACTCTGTCCGTTATTTCATCAGGAAGATACTGCTGCCGTACATAATGATCGGGATAATCATGGGCATACAGATACCCCTGTTCCCTCTCCTGCCCTGCAGAATCGGCATGCACGTTCTGAAGATGTCTGGGCACGGGATATACTCCTCCGCCCTCGACCAGCTCGACAGCCTCGTTTATCGCCAGATAGGAAGCATTGCTCTTGGGCGCGCAGGCTACATAACAGGCCGCCTGAGCCAGTATTATCCTGGCTTCCGGCATACCAACGCGCTCAACTGCCAGCGATGCCGATACTGCCAGCTGCAGCGCCTGCGGATCAGCCATTCCCACATCCTCCGACGCGCATATCATTATCCTTCTGGCTATGAACTTGATATCCTCCCCCGAGCAGAGCATTCTGGCCAGATAATAGATCGCCGCATCGGGGTCTGACCCCCTCATGCTCTTTATAAAGGCGGAAATATTATCATAATGGTTATCTCCGTCTTTATCATACGGAAGGACTTTTTTCTGTATGCATTCCGAAGCGATATCAATGCTTATATGTATCTTTCCGTCCGCGGAAGGCGGCGTGGTCATTACTCCCAGCTCCACTGCCAGCAGGGCGTTTCGGGCATCTCCGTTTGCGGCATTTGCCAGAAATTCCACCGCATCCTCATCGATCACAGCCTTAAAGCTTCCAAGGCCCTTCTTTTCATCGCTGACAGCCCTGTGGATCAGGGTTTTTATATCCTTTTTGCTGAGCGGTTTCAGCTCAAAGATATTGGATCTGGACAGCAGCGCCCGGTTCACTTCAAAATACGGATTCTCTGTGGTAGCCCCTATCAGCACCACGGTGCCGTCTTCTACAAAGGGCAACAGGAAATCCTGCTGGGCTTTATTAAAGCGGTGTATCTCATCTATAAAGAGTATGGTGCGTTTTCCGTAAAGCACCTTATCCTGCTTTGCGGCTTCGACCACCTCTTCCATATCCTTTTTTCCGGCTATGGTCGCGTTTATCTGTTTAAATACTGCGCTGCTGGTATTGGCTATGACTTTAGCCAGTGTTGTCTTTCCGGTGCCCGGAGGCCCGTAGAAGATCACAGAACTCAAACGATCGGCCTTGATGGCTCTGGTAAGCAGTTTATCAGGCCCCAGGATATGCTCCTGTCCCACGACTTCGTCCAGAGTCTCGGGACGCATCCTGGCTGCCAGAGGCGATTCTTTTTCGCCCTGCTGCTCGTTCATGAATTGAAAAATATCGATGTTATCCATGTTTGTGTATTAACCTGTATTTTTTTGGATGCCTGCACTTCTATCAAGATCCTTCGCTTCGCTCAGGATGACTGTGGTTATTTGCTCAGGATGACTGTGGTTATTCCCTCAGGATGACTGTGGTTATTCCCTCAGGATGACTGTGGTTACTCGCTCAGGATGACTTTGGTTTACATAATATATAACATGAGTAATAAAAAACAAGAGAGACTGTAAGCCGGGTTATGTCTTGGATGATCATCTATCTAGTCCGCAGGTTACCCTGCGGCTCAAGCGACCCACCCGGGAGAACGCCGGGCCGGCGTATCTCTCCCGTATTTGGTCTTGCTTCGGATGGGGTTTGCATTGACCCGCTGCGTTACCGCAGCGGCGGTAGTCTCTTACACTGCCGTTTCACCATTACCACCCCGGGGTGGCTGTCTTTTCTCTGTTGCACTTTCCTTGGAGTCGCCTCCACCGGACGTTATCCGGCATCCTGCCCTG
>CAMOEK010000101.1:0-9372 GCA_946612125.1 uncultured Lachnospiraceae bacterium
TGTCCGCGCGTTTTGAAGCAGCTTTCTCCATCATCCGTCAGGTAGCTTATATCGGCAGCGTGGCAGTCAGCGCGGTGCTGGTAATGCAGGGACAGCTGCTGATCGGCTATCTGGTATCCGCGACGGAGTACGTAAACCGCATCATGAACTATGTAACGCTTATCAATAATACGATCTTCCAGATGCAGCAGCAGCTGGTATCCGGACAGAAGATGATGAAGTTTATGGAAACCGAAAGCCGCATTCCCGACGGAAGCGAAGAGGTGCCTGCATCCGAAGGCGTCGATATTACCATCCGCAATGCATCGATGGTGCTGGATGAGAGGCAGATGCTGTCGGATATAAATGTGGATATCCCCAGGGGCAAGCGCATCGGCATAGTGGGCGGTACCGGCAGCGGCAAGAGTCTTTTGCTGGAATCGCTGATACGTATACATGACATGACCTCCGGAAGCATTGAGCTCAACGGAAAAGACATACGTGAATATACGCTGGAATCCTTAAGAGACAAGTTCTCCTATGTGTTCCAGGATGTGTTCCTGTTTTCAAATACCATAGACAGCAATATAGCTTTTCCTCACCCTACGATAGCGGACGAGAAGATAAAGGAAGCCGCATATCATGCGCAGGCTGCCGGCTTTATCAAACGCCTTGAAGACGGATATGACACCATCGTGGGTGAGCGCGGGTTCGGACTTTCAGGCGGACAGAAGCAGCGTATATCCATTGCCAGGGCGCTGCTCAAGAATTCGCCCGTGCTGGTGCTGGATGATTCCACCTCTGCGCTGGATGTTTCAACAGAGCGCAAACTGCTCAAATCTATTAAAGAAAACTATCCTGATAAGACGCTGATAATATCTGCGCACCGCATGAGCTCCGTGGCCGACTGTGACGAGATACTCTATCTGCAGGACGGACGCATAACCGAGCGCGGCACCTTTGATGAACTGATAAAACTCAACGGACACTTTGCGGCGATCTGGCATTCGCAGCAGGCGATGCAGAAGGATATAGTAGACGAAAACGTAAAGATCGGAGCGGAAGATCATGGCTAAGAGAAATACATATTTTGAAGATGAAAAGATAGAAAAAAAGATCGACCTAAAGCAGTTCGGCCGCATATTAAGCTATATACTGCCTTATAAAAAGATCTTCATACTGGTGCTCTTTTTGATGGGAGTATCTTCGGTGATAGGACTTATCAGCCCGCTGCTTCTTCGCGCGATAATCAACAAAGTCACGGTTGATGCAGATATGCGGATGCTTGGCATGATAATAGGGGCGATGGCTTTTATAGCGCTTACGGAAATAACCATCACCTATCTGCATCAGACGCTTATGGGAAAACTGGGGCACAGCGTTATCGCGGTGATCAGGCAGGATATTTTTTACAAACTGCAGGAACTGCCTTTTGAATACTTTGATTCCAAACCCGACGGAAAGATAGTGGTCAGGGTTACGGACTACGTAAACGACCTGGCAAACTTCTTTACCAACTTTGTGCTGATGCTGATCACCTATGTTTTGAAGATAGCGGTGGTGACATTCTTTATGCTTTCGCTCTCACCGCAGCTCACACTGGTGGTGTTCATTACAGTGGTGCCGATGATGATACTGGTGCTCATGCTGCGTAAGGTTATAGGTAAGCTTTTTGCAAAGCTGCGCGCAAAGAACTCCAACCGTACGGCCTTCCTGTTAGAGACCATAATGGGTGAGAAGATAATCAAGAGCAATAACCGCAGCAGTTTAAATCATGATATCTATGTGGATGTCCATACACAGTGCGTAAAACAGTGGTTTCAGATATTCATGCGTAACGAGTTGAACGGACCCATCGTGGATCTGTTCTGGAACCTGGGAACCTTAGGGCTTTATGGCATGGCCTTAAGCCTGATACTGAGCGGTAACAGCCTGATGAGCGCCGGAACGGTTGTGGCATTTTCGGCCTACATGACGCAGTTCTCCGGGCCGCTTACGCAGATAGCCGTTATCATACAGCAGCTGGCTCAGGTGACTTCAAACCTGGAGCAGGTATTCGATACCATAAACGCTCCTGTCGATATCGCCGATGAGAGTGATGCCATTAACTTAACGGATGTAAAAGGAAAAGTTGATTTTAATGACGTGACCTTCTGTTATGAAGAGGGCGTGCCCATACTCGAGCATTTTGATCTGCATGTGGAGCCGGGGCAGACCATAGCTTTAGTAGGCCCTACGGGCGCCGGCAAGACTACGGTGATCAATCTGGTGACGCGTTTTTATGATGTGCAAAAGGGTAATGTGGCGATCGACGGACACGATGTGCGCGATCTGACGCTCAAATCCTTAAGGAACAAAGTGGGCGTGCTGATGCAGGATCCCTTCCTCTTTAAGGGCAGCATAATCGAAAACATCCGCTACGGCCGCCCGGAGGCTACGGATGAGGAGTGCATAGAAGCTGCGCACATAATACATGCAGATAAGTTCATAGAATCCCTGCCCGATGGTTATAATACCGTGCTGGAGGAACGCGGCGCCGGTCTGTCGGCCGGGCAGCGCCAGCTTATCAGCTTTGCCAGGATAGTGCTCAAGAATCCGCCTGTGGTGATATTGGACGAGGCTACCAGCGCTATTGATACAGAAACCGAGAAGCTGATACAGGAAGCTCTGGAGACTCTCCTTAAGGGCAAGACGGCCTTTATAGTGGCACACAGGCTTTCCACAATAAGGAATGCCGACCGCATACTCTACATTGCGGATAAGGGCATAGCCGAGTCCGGCACCCACGAAGAACTGATGGCTAAGAAGGGACTGTACTACGCGCTGAATTAAAACGCGCCAGTCAATATGAAGGGCAGATAACAGAGCTTAAAAAGGGTATAAAAAACCCGGTGCCTGAAAAAGCACCGGGTTTTTTAATGCACGCTGTGAATCATACCAGCTTCTTATAATCGAAATAATGCATTTCCTTATCGTACTTCATCAGAGCGGGAACGAAAGCTCCGGCCTGTACTCCTTTGGCCTGTGCATCCGCTTTGCTGAGCTTGATCTTTCTGTCATAGAATTCTCCGTGCTCGGGCGCATAGAAGAGAGCTATTGCAGTGACCTTGTCGCCGTCTTCATTTACCTGGAAGATGTAAGCCTTGGTAGTGTAAAAGTCTTTTTTGTCTGTTTCAACGAAACCTGTATTGATGATCTGCTGCTTTGTTTCTTCAGAAACATTTGCCAGTATGGCTTCCAGATTAGCGCCGTCTTTTTTTGCGATCTTCATTGCCACAAAGACAAATACAGCGATGACGATAGCGCCTACGATCAGGCCGGCGAAACTTCCGGGACCCCAGTACGTGATCATAAGATTGTTCATTATGTTTTCCTCTTTTCTGTTATTTATAGTACAAAAAATATCGCAACGGTCCACATTCTAGCACAGACATTTTGATAATTCAATACCGGGATGAACCGGACAGCACTGTGTATTCAGGGGAAAGTGAAATTTATAAAAAAAGGTATTGACAAAGATCTTATTTGGAGGTAATATACTGTTCGTGCCGAAAAAATTGCGCGCACAATATGAAAACTTAAAATGCACCGCTAGCTCAGTTGGTAGAGCACCTGACTCTTAATCAGGGTGTCCAGGGTTCGAGCCCCTGGCGGTGCACGAAAGCATCTGTTTTGACAGCAAGGACTGTTGGGGCGGATGTTTTTTTGTATGCTTTGATATTCTATGGAAAGCGTATTTGTGCTATGATGTAGATGGTATTACTTTTATGATGTGGATACAGTATCGGGATAAGGGGGAGATCACATGAATGTTGCGAAGCTCATAAGGGATAACGAGCAAAACAAAAAACGATTTGAGTATTATTCATCGCTGGGGTATTCGGAGAAGGCAGCCACTGTTCTTTCGCTTCTCACATATGGGAAGAGGCAACTTGCCGATCTGATATATGAGCTGGGAGGAGAGCGTATTATCGATAAGCTTTACGGCTGGCTGATCGAGTCGAATGCAAAGGATCCGGAAACAGCATTGGATGATCTTGCCAGACGCCGGGTGGAAAGGGAAGAACGAAGGTCCGGTTCGATTTTTGAAATGATAGGCAACGGACTGTCAAGCAGATTCGGCGCAAAGGGTAGGGCGGCCGAGAAGTCAGGAGGCAGAGCAAGAGGTTTGGCAGATGTGAAGGATAGCGGAGCGATCATGGATGAGGCAGTCGAACCGCCTGAAACAGCTATATTTGAAACACCAAGGCCGGGAGCCGGGGCGTCCGGACCAATGAGAATGGCAGCGCTCCGAGCGGCTTCGAACGGCATGGCGGCAGCCCCTGCATCCGAAGATACCGGAGCCCTGCCGGATCTGTCTGAACTCACTGCCACCGACAGTTATGAAAAGATAGAGGAGAAAGATGCCCGGAGCCCGCTTACAGCGCCCACAAGCACTTTCCGCATGACCACCAACACAGCGTCCATGGGTATCGTGCTCAATCAGATCCGCAGCGGTCGCAATGTTGACAGATCCCAGGTCAGGATAGAAGAGTTCCTTAATTATTTTGATTATAATGAAGAAAGACCGGACAAAGATATTTTTAAGATAAGCACAGAACTGTCAAGGACAGGGAACAACAGGGAACTGCTGTATATATATGTCGGCGCCGGCGGGGAAGTGAAGGAATACCAGAATATCGTGCTGCTCCTGGATGTTTCCGGCAGCATGTCTTCACAGAATGTTTGGACCCAGCAGGCGATCGCTACGATAGTGAGCAGGCTCAAGAAAGGGGATCGTTTCAGCCTGATCACTTATAGTAATAAAGATGAGACGGTATATAACGGTTTTGAGATAAAAGGTGAGGGCGATAAAGAGGATGTAATGGGACGTGTTCTCTCTCTGGTGATCACGGGCTGCACCAACGGATCTGCCGGTATAGAAACGGCGTATAAAATTGGTGCAGAGTATTATAAAGAGGACGGCAATAATCAGGTCTTACTGATCACAGACGGAGATCTTAATTTCGGCGTGACAAAGAAGGACGGCCTGGAAAAGCTGATAGAAGAGAAAAAGAAGAGCAGACTCTTCCTTTCTGTGATAGGCACCGGCCTTTATAACTATAAGGACGACAAGCTGGAAGTATTGAGCAAGCACGGAAACGGCACCTACTGCGTGATCAACAGCCTGGAGGATGTGAACCGTTCCGTTAATAAGCGTTATGTGAGCCTGGCAAATGTAGTCGCAAAGGATGTGAAGGCACAGGTAGAGTTCAATCCCCGATATGTGCGCAGCTATCGCCTGCTGGGCTACGAGAATCGCGCGCTGGCTCATGAGGATTTTGTGAACGACAAGGTGATATCGGAGCCTTATGGCGCAGGCGGACACGGCGTGGCTCTTTATGAGATAGAATGTGCCGGTACGGAGGGAGAAGTAGAGCAGGAGCTCAAATATCAGAGCGCTCAGCTTACGGATTCGGATGAGCTCTGCACCGTAAAAGTGCGTTATAAGCTTCCGCTTTCCGATGAGAGCATAGAGCTGGCAAAAGCGGTAAGCGCAGATGAGCTTACGAAGGACAGCGGGAACATTAAACTGGGCCGCTTCCTATATTGTCTGGCAGAGAAGCTGCGCGGGTCTGATAAGCTCAGCAAAGAGGATGAGAAATTCTATAATGCGATGGTGAAAGATGAGGCTTACCTTGAACTGCCCGGTGAAAATGGCGAAACGCTCAAAACCATTGTCAAATATCTGGCATAATTCACATACTTTAACAGGTGCAAAAAGAGTTTTTGGATGTTATAATACAATTTGAGGCAGTAAAAACTTAATAATGACAGGAGGTAAGGTATCATGGTACAGATCGACACTTTTAAATTCGGTACTGTTGGGGTGGATGACAGCAAGAAGATAAGCTTCGAAGCGGGTCTTCCCGGTTTCGAGGGACTTAAAGATTTTGCGCTGATCCATGACGAGGAGAAAGGCGGCCCTGCGCTCATGTATCTTCAGTCGCTTGAGGACAAGGATGTGGCTATAACCGTAGCAAGTCCTCTGGCTTTGACGGATACCTATTCCCCTGCAATTGAGGAAAAGGATCTTGAAGGCATCGGCGAGCTTAAGGAAGACAACATCATCGTGCTGGTGACCGTAAACATTCCCGATAAGATCGAGGATATGAGCGCAAACTTAAAGTCGCCCATTATCATCAATACGGATACCAACAAGGGCGTGCAGGTTATAGCGGCAAACGAGGAACTCAGCGCTAAGCAGCCCGTATACGAGTATCTCAAAGCAAAGAAAGCATGATAATTAAAAAAATCCGGGGTGGAAGAAATTTTTTTCTTCCTACCCCGTTTTTTTTATGCCTTTTTACGAATATATAAGTAAGGGGATGAGATTTACAAAACCCCACCGGCATATTATAATAGTGGGAAAATCGCGAACTTTGCGGATTTTTGAAATCGACACAAGGATCAGATATATAAATGGATGATTTTTCCACTGCGGCATTGCGCGCGAGGGAAAGCGAAGAAGCCTTCGAACGCTTTGTCAATGCTAATAAAAGTTATATTTTGGGCTGCGCATCCAGATGCTTAAAGAGATTTGTCCGGGATACTGATGACGAATGGTCCGTTGCGCTTATAGCTTTTAACGAGGCTGTAAGGGTCTATGACCCCGCAAAGGGAGAATTCGCCGGATTTTCCGCGATAGTGATCAAAAGAAGGCTGATGGATGAAGAACGGCGGCGTATCGCTTATGATGTTGAAATACCCGTCGGACCTGATGCGTTATCCGGAGAAATTGTGGATGATGAGGAAGGAGAAGACGACGAGCGTATCGCAGGCCGCATAAAGCACAGCGGAGGCATGGAAAGCCGCGAAACGGCAGGCAGCACACCTCTGCAGGACGAGATCTCAGCGATCCAGTCCATTTTGGGCGAATATGGTTTTTCGTTTTACGACTTGACGGAGTGCTCGCCAAGATCACGCAAGACCAAGGAAGCCTGCAAAAATGCAGTAAAGCTCCTTCTTGAGAAAGAAAACCTTTTCGAGAAGATGCAGAGGGGGCGAAACCTGCCGATCAGAGAGCTCTGCGACAAATCGGGCCTGTCGCGGAAGCTCATTGATCGCCACAGACGCTATATCATAGCGGTTGTGGAAATTCTTAAAGGCGATTTCCCCATGCTTGGGGAGTATATAAAGGAATAGATATGAAAGCGGTAGTTCTTGAGATCAGGGACGGCTATGCGGCTGTTTTGGTTAAAGGCGGCAGCATAGAGCGTATCCGCGACAATGGATATAAGCCGGGTCAGGAGATAATCATGCCCCGGAAGAATATAGTATACAGCGGCGCGTTTCGCATTATGGCGGCAGCAGCGGCGCTTCTTATCGTGTTTATCGGCGGCGGAGTTGTATATCAGCGCAATTTAAAAGAGACAGGTTATGTTACGGTTGACGTTAATCCTTCACTTGAATATGCTATCAACGCTAAATGCAAGGTCATAAAAGTCACGGCGCTGAACGAGGATGCGGAGGAGATAGCCCGGAACCTTAAAAATACGGTAAAGGGCGGAAACCTTGAGAGCGCGCTGGAAAGCACGAAGGAAGAGCTGTACAGAGCCGGTTATCTTGGCGAAGAGAAAGACAATGTTATGCTGGTATCCGTAGTATCGGATGATACGGCAGTGCGCGCAGATCTTAAACTTGCGGCAGAAACTGTGGCGACACAGGAAGATATAGCAGTATATGTAGTGGAATCGACCATGTCGGAGCGAAAGGAAGCCAAGGAGCAGGGTGTTAGCACAGGCCGCTACGAAGTTTCCAAGAAGGCAGCTGAGGAGAAGGGCAATGCGGAAGTAAAAGCGCAGAGTACTTCGATCAAGGATCTGGTCGAGAGCGGCAACCTCAATCAGGTAACGGCTGAGGAAGCGGCAGCTGCAAAGGCTGTGATACAGGAAAGCGAGTCTGTACCCGAAAGCATAAGCCCTACCGTGGCTGAAATGACAGCTACGCCTACCGAACAAAAGAAACCTGCTAAAAAGGCGACGCCTACTCCTTCTGATAACAGCAGTGCACCCACAGACGGCGCAACACCTGCGGATGTCGGAAGTGACAATGGCGCAACACCCACTCCCGCGGTTGTACATGATCCTTTAAAGCCTACGGATCCCGATCATCCTGCGGCTACTCCTACGCTTGCGGCAACGGCAACGCCTACACTTAAACCTACGGCAACGCCTACACCCAAGCCTGCAGTCGGACCTACGGCAACGCCTACATCCAAACCTACGGCAACGCCTACGCCCAAGCCTGCAGTCGGACCTACGGCAACACCTACGCCTACGCCCTTCCCTACAGTGACGCCCAAGCCTACCCCTACGGATGTGCCCACGCCTACAGAGGCGCCCACTCCCACGGAAGCAGAAAGCGATCCTACTCCTTCAGACGAGCCTATGGGAACATCAGAGAACAGAGTATCGTAAACACAGCGGTATGGAGGCGATGATAATATGGCAAATAACAGATTTGTACTTGCCCTGACACGTACCTGCGGCAGCGGGGCTACTATAATAGGAAAGATGCTGGCCGAGGAGTACGGCATAGGCTTTTATGACAAAAAGATCTTAAGAATGGCCAGTGACGACAGCGGCATCAGCGAGGAGCTCTTCGCAAAGGCCGATGAGACCATGAAGAAGAGCCTGCTCTATAATGTTACAAAAAAGGTTTATAACGGGGAGATAATCCCTCCGGAGAGTCCGGATTATACAAAGAATGACAATCTGTTCGCCTTCCAGGCAAAGGTCCTTAAAGAGCTGGCGGAGCGTGAGAGCTTCGTCTGCATAGGCAGGGCCGCCGATTATGTGCTCAAGGATTTTCCTCATATGGTAAGCATCTTTGTTTATGCGCCGCTTGAAAAGTGCATTCAGACCGAGATGGCCCGCCTGGGAATGAGCCGCAAGGAAGCGGAGAAACACATTCTGGACATGGATAAATACCGCAGGGCTTATTATAAGTACCACACAGGTAAGGAATGGGAGAGCCCCTACAACTATGATCTCTGCCTTAACACCGGCGAGCTGAGCTACGAGCAGTGCGTGCAGGTGGTCGTAGATTACCTTAAGGTTAAGTTCGGAGAGATTTTGTAAAAATGATGAGCTTATTCAGAGGGCGCACTTAGCTGCCCGGTCATCCTGAGAACGCGCTTTGCTGCCGGTCATCCTGAGCGAAGCGAAGGATCTTGATTAGCTAAATTGTTTAAAAACACTTCAGTTTAAAAAGGTATTTTGTACAGTAAAAAACTTGAATTTTCCGTGCTTATGTGTTAGACTACATCAGATTGCGGGAACAACGGGGTTTCAGAGATTCGCCATCGGATCCTGTAACTCCCTTTTTTTATGACATCGGGTCATGATATCA
>CAMOEK010000102.1:0-9319 GCA_946612125.1 uncultured Lachnospiraceae bacterium
TAAATGCGCAGAGGTTCGGATTACAGACGCCGTGTGCAAAGACCGGTTCCTGCATGAACTGCAAATCACCCGACACCATCTGCTGTCAGTTCCTGATCACAAGATTCTCAAGACATAAAGACAGGATACATGTGATACTTGTTGGTGAAAATCTGGGATTCTGAGGGAAAACGCAGAATATAACATATCAGAACGCCTTATATCGTTAAATCCAAGCGGTATAGGGCGTGTTTTTTGATCGCTTTCTACGGTATTTATCCGTTAGTGGAGATAGGGGGATTCGAACCCCTGACCTATGCGTTGCGAACGCATCGCTCTCCCAGCTGAGCTATATCCCCATGATAGCGTTAAGCGGATTTATCTTCGCTGACGCTTTTTTTAATTCACCCAGATTGGCTTTCAGGTAATCTTCTAATTGGGCTTTTTCTTCGTTTGTGAAGCCTTCTGATCTGATAATGACACAGTCGGGGATAGTGCCTTCCGCATAGCGCTCATTATCGGTAAAACGGACGCAGGCCTGCTTTTTGCCGTCTTTAACGCTTATTCCGGATATCTGCAAAGTCAGCTCGTCCATTATATACTCCCAAGGCACACGTTACACCCTTCTGCGGTCTGCAGAAGCCGTCACATTATTGCACATCGCACTTACGCGCTAATTATACAGCATCTTTAGCCCGTGTGCAATGCCCGGTAGCGTATATGCAACAGCTGTTACTTGTAATAATCCTGTTTAGTGTTAAAATATAATCGTATATCTGTAATCATATGCCACTATCAAAAGGAGGGAAAAATGCAGGATTTTCAGAATATGGCTCAAAACGGCATTCAGCATTCCAATATCGAAGAATTCGTAAATAATCCTATTGTCAGAAAGGCCAGGGCGTTAATGGATCTCGTTAAGGGATTAATGGCAGTGGGAATATGTTCCTATGTTTTATTCTTTACCCCGTTCTTTGACGGGCTCTCTGAAATCGAGGATGATATTGCAAAGGTATTCGCCAAGGGGATGAAGGTATTGCTGGTATTATTTATTGTTATGGGATTTTTAATGTTCATTCGCAGCCTGGTGGTCCTGATACTTCTGCAGACGGGAAATGACGGTACAGGCGCAGGACGCAGGTTCATTGTTATCGTTGGGGCAATGCAGGCAAACGCAGGCAGGGTGTTCCAGATGGTATTCGGAGGGATCTTTGTAGCATTCAGCTTTTTTGCTTTCACCCAGGGCCCGGATATGCTGGCAGAGGGTACTACCGTAGAAAGTTTGTACATAGTTTCCGGAATATTTACGCTGGCAGGCCTGGGACTTATCATAGGCGCCATAATAGGTATCGTAAAGAATGTTAAGTATTACTTAAGCGGAGCAGCTGATTAAGGTATTATATATAGTAAAAGGGGGAATTATATGAACGGTTTGTTTGAGATCTTTTTCGGCCTGGCATTTGGCGGGGTAGGATTTGTAGTTTTTCTTATCTGCCTTATCAAACCTGAGGGGACGGTAGTAGAGAATGCCGGGATAGGAATGCTGGTAGGCGGCATATTTGCCCTGATTGGCGTTGGTGTCATTGTTTCGGGCATTAAGAAACTATTAAAGTTTACGAAGGCGAAGAAAGAAGGTGAGCATTATTCGGCAAAGATAGTTGCGCATGAGCCTGATTACAGCATAAGAGTCAACGGCCGTCCCGCAATATCGCTTATAGTGCGCTTTAAGGATTCACAGAAAAGACTGCGTCAGGAGGTGATCAAAACCGGCTCGACGCAATGGAGAGGATTTCAGGTGGGCGGAACGGTAGAGATCGCTGAATACGACAGTGAAGTATATGTTATCAGTAAGAAAGCAGAGATGGTAACAATACCGGAGCAGGATGAGATCATGGACCCCTATGCTCAGGTAACATCGCTTACAGGCTACACATCAACAGCAATCCCTGCCGGAAATCCGGGAGGATTTGGCATGGGCGCGGAGGCAGTTCCGGGGGCAGCGCCCGCGGCGCCCATAGGCATGGCAGGAGCGATGAGCGTGGCATGTCCGGGCTGCGGAGCGGTCTCTATGGTACTGCCGGGAACTACTATAGTATGCAAATGCGGAAGGCAGTTTAGATTGACTGAGGACCACATGATAGTGTAATATATAATCCTTCGCTGCGCGCGGAAGTTATTGCATTTGAGGCGCAGCGGAGGATAAGGTTATTTTTTTATGGAGGAAAAATGATTATGAAAAAGTTACTGTTAACAGTTCTCAGCTGTGTCATGCTGCTGAGCGCCTGCACGAGCACGAAGAGCACATCGGCAACAGAAGGGACGTCTGAGCAGCAGGCACAGGAGGCTGCGCCTACTGAGGCACCCGAATTGAAAACGATCAATGCGGCTATCGACATAAAGGATTACGGAACCATAGAGCTGGTACTGTATCCGGATTATGCGCCCATTACAGTTGAAAACTTTGTAAATCTCGCAGAGAGCGGCTTTTATGACGGACTCACTTTCCACCGAATAATGTACGGCTTTATGATGCAGGGCGGCGATCCGGAGGGAACAGGCTTCGGCGGATCCGATACTACCATAAAGGGAGAGTTTCCGGCTAACGGTGTAGACAATCCGCTTTTACACAAACGCGGCACTATAAGCATGGCAAGGGCAAATGATCCTGACAGCGCATCCTCACAGTTTTTCATCATGCATCAGGATTGGCCCTCACTGGATGGCTATTATGCGGCTTTCGGCGAGGTGGTGAGCGGCATAGAGGTTGTGGATGCGATCTGCGAATCTGCACAGCCCATTGACGACAACGGCACCATTCCAGCAGATCAGCAGCCTGTGATCAACAGTATTACGATAAAGAAGTAAAAAAGTGCTTGCATTTTTAAAGTATATCTGTTAGGATAATCGAGGTTTGTAAATTAAGGAAGAGCATGTTTCTGATACCAAAGGCGGTATTTATGGCGTTTTTAATGCGCTCGTAAATGCCGCTTTATTAGTACAGACAACAGCCACGCACACAAAGGAGGAAAATTAAAATGTCTTACGTTGATGAAGTACTCGAGAAAGTAAAAGCAAAGAACCCTGATCAGCCCGAGTTTTTGCAGGCAGTTACCGAGGTACTCAACTCACTCCGCCCCGTAGTGGACGCTAACGAGGAGCAGTACAGAAAGCTTGCTATCCTTGAGCGTATCACTGAGCCAGATCGTCAGATCATGTTCCGTGTACCCTGGGTTGACGACAACGGTCAGGTACAGGTAAACAGAGGCTACCGTGTACAGTTTAACAATGCTATAGGACCTTACAAGGGTGGTATTCGTCTTCATCCTTCAGTAAACCTTTCGATCATCAAGTTCCTTGGTTTTGAGCAGGTATTCAAGAACAGCCTTACAACACTGCCTATCGGCGGCGGCAAGGGTGGTTCCGATTTCGATCCCAAGGGCAAGAGCGATAACGAGATAATGAAGTTCTGCCAGAGCTTTATGACAGAGCTTTACAAATATATCGGCGCTGATACCGACGTACCCGCAGGTGATATCGGAACAGGCGCAAGAGAGATCGGCTTTATGTTCGGTCAGTACAAGAGGATCCGCGATCTGTACGAAGGCGTTCTTACCGGTAAGGGTCTTACCTACGGCGGTTCACTGGCACGTACCGAGGCTACAGGTTACGGTCTGCTCTATCTTACCCAGGAGCTGATGAAGTGCCACGGTGAGAGCATGGAAGGCAAGCTGGTAGCTATCTCCGGTTCGGGTAACGTTGCTACCTATGCAGCTCAGAAGGCTCAGCAGATGGGCGCAAAGGTTGTTACCCTTTCCGATTCCACCGGCTGGATCTACGATCCCGAAGGCATCGATGTTGCTCTTCTTAAGGAAGTAAAGGAAGTTAAGCGTGCACGTTTGACTGAGTATGCTGCTGCAAGACCTTCTGCAGAGTATCATGCCAAGAAGGACGCTAACGATCACGGCGTATGGAACATCAAGGTTGACATCGCTCTTCCCTGCGCTACACAGAACGAGCTTAACCTGGATGATGCAAAGGCATTGGTTGCTAACGGCGTAAAGGCTGTTTGCGAAGGCGCTAACATGCCTACTACTCTGGAAGCTACCGAGTATCTGCAGGCTAACGGCGTATGGTTCGTAGGCGGCAAGGCTGCTAACGCAGGTGGTGTTGCTACTTCCGCACTTGAGATGAGCCAGAACTCCGAGCGTCTGTCATGGAGCTTCGAAGAAGTTGATTCCAAGCTGCAGGGCATCATGGTCGGTATCTATCACGCTATCGATGATGCTGCTAAGAAGTACGGCAAGGAAGGCGATTATGTAGCAGGCGCTAATATCGCAGGCTTTGAGAAGGTTGTTAACGCAATGATCGCTCAGGGTGTGGTATAAGAGCTGAAATGATAATTTCGGGAGAGCTCCGGGAATCCGGGGCTCTCTTTTTGTTTTGCGTCGCCGGAATAACGGATTCACACTTGTTAATATTGCCGCATTACTGTATAATATACCGCCGGGAGAGAAAAGGTACATGCTGTTTAATTCATTGCAATTCCTGATATTCTTCCCGGCGGTCCTCTTATTGTATTATATCCTGCCGGGGATACTCAGAAAGCCGTGGCTTCTGGCCGCCAGCTATTTTTTTTATATGTGCTGGAGACCTGAGTACGTGCTTCTTATTTTATTCTCGACAGTAGCAACATATGCGGCGGGGCTTGTTATAGAGCGTTTTCCCAAAGGAAAAAAGGCGGCTCTGGCAGCAGTCATAATAATGAATCTTGCTGTTTTGTTCTTCTTCAAATATTTTGATTTTGCTTTATCGAATTTAAACTCAGTACTTGCAAAACTGCATCTGCAGATGGTCTCCAAGCCTTTTGATCTGCTCCTGCCCGTGGGTATATCATTTTATACCTTCCAGAGTCTTGGTTATTCCATAGATGTGTACAGGGGCAATATCAGGGCAGAGCGGAACTTTCTGGATTATGCGCTGTTTGTAAGCTTTTTCCCGCAGCTGGTGGCCGGGCCTATCGAAAGAAGCGGGAGCCTGCTGAAGCAGGTTAAGGAGAGCGGAAAGAAGCGCCTGTGGAATTATGACGGCATAGTATCCGGGCTTGGGCTGATGCTCTGGGGATACTTTATGAAGATGTGCATAGCGGACCGCGTGTCCATACTTGTGGATACCATATATACAAATGTGCATGCAATAGGAACCGTTGAGGCGCTGGCGGCGGCAGCCGGCTTTTCATTGCAGATATATGCCGACTTTGCGGGGTATTCTGCCATAGCCATAGGAGCGGCCAGGATGATGGGCTTCAGCCTTATGGAGAATTTTAATGCACCCTATTTTGCGCAGAGCATATCGGAATTCTGGCACCGCTGGCATATTTCTTTAAGCACCTGGTTCAGGGATTATGTTTATATCCCTCTGGGAGGAAACAGAAAAGGCAGGATACGCAAGTATTTTAATCTGATGGTCACTTTCCTCACCAGCGGACTCTGGCACGGAGCTTCATGGTGTTACGTATTCTGGGGCGGCCTGCACGGAATGTATCAGATAGCGGGGGATCTGTTAAAACCCGCAAGGGAGAAGATCCTGGATCTTTTCAAAACAGACAGGGAGGCCTTCAGCTATAAAGTTGGACGCTGCATTATAACCTGCCTGCTTACCGGCTTTGCATGGATATTTTTCCGTGCCGGCTCCATGAGTCTGGCGTTCAGATTTATAAAGCGCATGTTCACGCGGTTTAACCCCTGGGTGATATTTGATGAGAGCATTTTTGGCTGGGGACTTGACCGCAGGGAAATGGGGATACTGATCTTTGGCGTATTGCTGCTGTTTGCGGTATCTGTGGTAAGGGAAGTAAAGAAGATCGACATAGGCATATTTATGATGAAGCAGAATCTCTGGTTCAGGTGGCTGGTATATATTTTCCTTATAACCGCTGTAGTGGTCTGGGGAGAATACGGAGCCGACTTTGACTCTGCGCAGTTTATATATTTTGATTTTTAAGGATAAGGGATGAAGAAGGCAGTAAGAGTTATATGTTTCATAACGCTCTGTATCCTGTGGCTGTCAGCAGTGTACGAGGTGCTGCGCTGGAAGGATACGCACGGAGACTATATATCTTCGGTGACAGAGCTTAAGGAAACCCCGGAGAATACCGTGGATGTTGTTTTTGTGGGCAGCTCTCATGTTTATGCGGGAATTTATCCTTCCTATATGTGGAGTGACTGGGGGATATCCGCCTTTGATGTATCCATTTCAGGAATGGACAGGGATTCGGCATACTATTATATGAAACACATGTTTAAGACCCAGTCGCCTAAGGTGGCCGTGGTGGATATGTTTGCGCTGTCATTTGATAAGCATGAGCATATCGGAAATGTATATCGCAATTATCTGTCGCTGCCTTTATCAAAAGACACGCTTCCCCAGCTTAAGGCATATGCTGCAAAGGACGAGAGCGTATCCGCAAATATATATGATTATGTGGCGCGCTGGCCCATCATCCATACCAGGTACCGTGAGCTTACCCGTTATGATTTTGACCTGGATTCGCCCAATTACTTTGCCAGGGGAGAATATCTCAATTGGGAATCCATGCCCACCTGGCTGTACAGACCGGATGAAGCATCGCCTAAAATGTTCCTTTCTGATCAGGAAAAGTGGCTGAATGATCTGCGCAGCCTGTGCGCGGAGAATAACTGTGAACTTGTTTTTATGTCGCTGCCATTCCATTCCTATGAGGATGAGCAGCGGTATATAGACCATGCCGTGGTTTATGCGGATGAATACGAAATACCGATATTTGACTTTAACCGCATGACGGACGAGCTGGCCATAGATCCCGAGACGGATTTCTTTGACGAGACTCATGTTAATGCTCTGGGAGCAAAGAAGCTTTCCAGATTCATGGCGGAATGGCTGGATAATACCTATGACCTGCCGGACCACCGCGGAGAAGCGGGTTACGAACAGTGGGATCTGGATCTGAAATATTATGAGCACCGCAGGGATGGGGATGCAATGGCCGGATCGTATGATATGTATGAGTTCCTTCCAATGATGCTGCGTCTTGACGATACCGTATCAATATTGAATATTTATAATGATAATGAAGAATATGATCCGCAGAAGTATGAAATACTTACGGAATATGGCCTGACAGAGGATGATCTGATGCGCGGCGGTATCTGGGTCCTTAAGGATCAGGTGATATACAGAGCAGGGGATGAACCTTATCTGGAGGATTTGGATAAATATTCCACCTTAAGGATAGAGAACGGTACGATAATGATAAACCGGGGGATCTACAGTAAGGAACATCCGGGACTTTCCGTCACCGTATATGACCGTTTTCTTAACCGGCTTATCTGCTATAAAGAGTTTTGATGATTTGACATCAATCCCCTGATTGATATAAAATAGACAGGTATTTTTTTGTGTATCCTGAAAGGATGTTATTATGTTCAAGAAGCTTTTTTCTTATGTCAGGGAGTATAAGGCAGCGTCCATAGCTACCCCTATCTGTATGATATTTGAGGTATTGTTTGAGATCCTCATACCGATCTATATGGCATCTATAGTTGATGACGGTATCAATAAAGGAGACCTCAATCATATCTATATTACAGGTATCTTCATGTTGCTTCTGGCTATAGGCGGTCTGGTCAGCGGTATACTGGGCGGTGTGTTTGCGGCAAAGGCGGCAACGGGCTTTGCAAAGAATCTGCGTAAAGGAATGTTTGACCGCATTCAGACTTTTTCGTTTGCCAATATCGACAAGTTCTCAACAGCAGGTCTGATCACGCGTCTTACCACGGATGTTAACAATGTTCAGAATGCTTATCAGATGGGACTGCGTATGTGTTTCCGTGCGCCCTTCAATATGGTAATGGCCATGACTGCCGCTTTTATCATATCTCCGAAGATAGCCAGCGTATATCTTATCGCGGTCCTCTTTCTGGCGGTTTGCCTTTTCTTTATCATGAGATCGGCAATGAAATATTTTACTCAGGTATTTAAGAAGTACGATGATCTGAACAATACCGTTCAGGAGAATGTTTCCTCAATCCGTGTGGTAAAGGCTTTTGTGCGTGAGGAATACGAGAAGGAGCGCATGAAGAAAGCCAGCGATAATATCTACAAGCTTTTTGTAAAGGCCGAGAACAAGGTCATCATCAACTGGCCTTTGATGTCACTGACCGTAAATGCATGTATACTGCTGATCAGCTGGTTTGGAGCACATATAATAGTTGAGAGCGGCGGCACCGTGTTGGAGACCGGCGATCTGATGAGCCTTTTGACTTACTGCATGAACATACTGATGAGCCTCATGATGATATCCATGATCTTTGTTATGTCTTCAATGTCCATAGCCAGTGGAGAGCGTATATGTGAAGTGCTCAACGAAGAGCCCGATGTTAAGAATCCCGAGAATCCCGTTACCGAGGTTAAGGACGGCAGCATAGTATTTGATGATGTTGACTTCGCATATGACAAGACCGGTAACGGCGCGCCTGTGCTCAAGGATGTGAATCTGAGCATCAAGAGCGGCGAGACCATAGGCATCATAGGCGGTACCGGAAGCGCGAAGACCTCACTGGTCAACCTTATCAGCAGACTGTATGACGTCACACAGGGATCGGTAAAAGTAGGCGGCGTGGATGTGCGTGATTATGATATGTCGCTTTTGCGTGATGAGGTGAGCGTGGTGCTTCAGAAGAACGTGCTGTTCTCCGGAACTATACTGGAGAATCTGCGCTGGGGCAAGGCTGATGCTACCGAAGAAGAATGCATAGAAGCCTGCCGCATGGCCTGCGCCGATGAATTTATCGAAAAGATGCCGGAGAAATACAATACCCGCATAGAACAGGGCGGCAGCAATGTTTCCGGCGGACAGAAGCAGCGTCTGTGCATTGCGCGGGCTTTGCTTAAGAAACCCAAGATACTTATACTTGATGATTCCACATCCGCTGTTGATACCGCTACGGATGCCAGGATACGTGAGGCTTTTAAGAAGGCGATACCCGGCACTACCAAGCTGATCATCGCTCAGCGTGTATCCAGCGTAATGGATGCGGACCGTATAATCGTTCTTGAAGAAGGCAGGATAAACGGTTTCGGAACCCACGAAGAGCTGCTTAAGGGTAATGATATTTACAGAGATGTTTACGAGTCACAGACTTCAGGAAACGGTGACTTTGATGAGCCCCGCTAAGGGTTCCTGAGTATAGAAGGAGAGAGTAATGGCAGAGAGTAAACCCAGAGAAGTCAAGATGGGCCGCGGGCCCATGGCCAGGGGACCCCGTCCCAAGCTGGAAAACCCCGGAAAGATACTGGCCAGGGT
>CAMOEK010000103.1:0-9148 GCA_946612125.1 uncultured Lachnospiraceae bacterium
ATTATGAAAAAGAAAATTGTTGCAACAGTAATGGCAGCCGTTCTGGCTGTAGGCGCTCTGGCAGGCTGCGAAGGCGGCTCAAAGGAAAGCGCAAAGGTCACAGCTAAGGTGCTTGACTATGATCTGACCCAGGAGGAGTACGCATTTGCGATCGATCAGAGCCAGCCTGAACTGCTGGAGTCCGTAAATGCTTATATTGCGCAGATCAAAAGCGACGGTACTTTCGATGCCATCTGTGATAAGTATTTCGGAAACGGCACGCCTACACCGGTAGTAAGCGCACAGGAAGATGCAAGCAAGGATCAGCTTCTGGTGGCTACCAATGCGGCATTCGCGCCTTTTGAGTACATGGAGGGCGATAACTATTTCGGCGTTGATATGGAGATAGCTGCGGGTCTTGCCGATTACCTTGGCAAGGAGCTGGTTATACAGAACATGGACTTTGATGCTGTTCTGCTTAGCGTAAACCAGGGCAAATCAGATATGTCCATGAGCGGTCTGACCGTTACCGATGAGCGTAAAGAGATCGTTAACTTTACAACTTCTTACTATACCGCTTCACAGCGCCTGATCATCCGTTCCGATAATACCGAGTTTGACGGCGTTTCAAGCGCAGCAGATATCGAGGCTATACTTAAGGGCAAGGATTCATCTGTTAAAGTAGGCGTGCAGAACGGAACCACAGGCCAGTTTTATTGCGAAGGCGATGAGGACTGGGGCTTTGAAGGTTTTGCCATGACCACTACAGGATATAAGAACGGTTCACTTGCAGTGCAGGATCTGCTTAACGGTAATCTGAATTATGTTATCATAGATGCAGCGCCTGCCAAATTCATCGCAGAGTCAATAAACAACCTGCAGTAATCAGAGATGGGCGATTTTGCACAGAAATGGGACAGATTCCTTAAGTACTTTATAGAGTACGGAGGGTACAAAAGAGTACAGGAGGGGCTTAAGAACACGCTTATCATAGCTGTTCTTGGGCTTCTTTTTGGCATTCTTATCGGAACGCTTATAGCGGCAGTAAGGGTAATGCCCAAGTATAAGAGGCTGCCCAGGATACTTAACGGCTTCTGCTCTTTCTATGTTGGATTCTTCCGCGGGACCCCTATGGTGGTGCAGCTTCTGCTGTTTTATTATGTTTTGCTGCCTATCATAGGTGTGAAGATCAGCAGCGTGCAGGTATCGGTACTGGTGTTTTCGCTTAACAGCGGCGCCTATATCTCCGAAATGATGCGCGCCGGCATACAGTCCGTAGATCCCGGACAGATGGAGGCCGGCAGGGCAGTGGGTCTGTCATTTGGCGCTACCATGTCGATGATAGTCATACCGCAGGCCATAAAGAATATCCTGCCCACACTGGGCAATGAGTTCATAGCGCTTATCAAGGAGACTTCGGTCGTTAGTTTTGTAGGCGCATCCGACCTTTATGTGGCATTTAATTATATAGGCAGCAACAGTTACGAGTTTATGGTGCCTTATATAGTGATGGCAGCGATATACATTGTGATGGTGGTCATCATCACCATACTGATCAAGCTGACCGAGCATTATTTTGCAAAGAGTGACAGAAGGAAATGAGTGAGAATAAAGCCGCAAACACAAACGAAGAAGATATAATACTTAAAGTCGAGGGTCTTAAAAAGGACTTTGATGATAAGCAGGTGCTCAACGGCATCGATCTGACCGTTAAGCGCGGTGATATCATATGTGTTATCGGACCCTCCGGTTCCGGTAAGAGCACCTTTCTGCGCTGCTTAAACTGCATGGAAGATCCCACCGCCGGCCATATACTTTTTGACGGCGAAGACCTGGCGGATATGTCCGTGGATATCAATGTTCACAGACAGAATATGGGCATGGTCTTCCAGCATTTCAATCTCTTTAATAACAAGACCGTAATACAGAATATCATGCTGGCTCCCGTGCATACGGGCAAGAAGGCATTTCGCAAGCTCAAGGAAAAGAGCGGCTACAGCTCTGTCGCGGAGATAAAGGAAAAAGCGCAGAAGGAAGCCATGGCGCTTTTAAAGCGCATCGGGCTTGAGGATAAAGCCAATGTATATCCTTCCACGCTTTCCGGCGGACAGAAACAGCGTGTTGCGATAGTGCGCGCGCTTGCGATGAAGCCAAAGGTTATTCTTTTTGATGAGCCTACCAGCGCGCTTGACCCCGAGATGGTGGGTGAAGTGCTCGATCTGATGCGCGAAGTGGCGGAAGAAGGCATGACCATGATAATAGTGACCCATGAGATGGGCTTTGCAAGGGAAGTGGCCAACCGCGTCCTCTTTATCGATGAAGGAAGGATCTTAGAGAGCGGAGAACCCGCCGAATTCTTCGGCAATCCCAAAAACGACAGGCTTAAGGAATTCTTATCAAAGGTGCTTTAAGATGGAAAAATTCAAGGCAGGAGTTAAGGGTTTCCTGGATTCAAACAAAGCCCGCGCCATTCTTATAACGTCTGCCCTCACCTGCTTTTTCTGCTATTTTTATCTTTGTATATACGGTCACGCCGGCCCGGATTCCGTGGCTGAGGGCGTGCATTATTACAGGAATGCGGACTGGGCCACTTCCTGCGCCCGCTGGATGATCCGCTATCTGAATATCTTCTGCGGAAAAAATGTCATCATTCCCTTTATAGTTGTTATAGCGTACTGTCTGATGATAGCCGTAAGCTGTATCTTTCTGGCGGATATGCTCAAACTCAAAAAAGTATATCATCATGTGCTGATGGCTGCCGCGCTGGTCAGTTTTCCTGTTATAGCCGATCAGTTCGGCTATCTGTATATGGCGCTGAGCTATTCGTTCTCCTTTTTCTGCGTAGTTTTGGGAGTATGGCTGATAAGAAGCTTAAAGCCTGTGCTTATAGCATTTTCAGTGCCGGTATTCCTTATGATGATAGGTTCGTTTCAGGCTTATATTGCAGGCGTTGCTGCTCTGGGGCTGATCATGTTTATGCTGGATATGCTCAGGGAGGAGAAGCAGAAGCTCTCCTGGCTGAGACTGGGACTTACTGCAGCATCCGCGCTTATTGCATGTCTTATCAATTTTCCTGTATCAAGTCTGATGATGAATATCTATCATGTGGCTCCCGCGGACCGCGTGGGCGCCTTTTCCATAGGCAGCATCATTGAGAATCTTTCGTTTACCCTCAAGTATTCATACATATGGTTCTTTGATCCGTTCATCGAGCAGACCATACTTTTTAAAAACAAGCTGTATGTGCTTTTCTTTATACTGCTGGCGATATTAAGCGTGATCGCGGTCATTGCATGCGTTAAAAAGAAGCGCGTTGTTCAGGCTGTTATCGCGGTATTGGCGTTTCTGCTGATACCTCTTGCCATGAATGTCTGTGTGGTGCTCTTTCCTTCAAACGGTATCTATAATGTGATGCGTTATCAGTATGCGCTGATATTCCCGCTGGGCTTTGCATTGCTTGAGATGATGACGGAGGGGGTGCTTCAAAAGGCACTAAATGCGATCGCAGCGCTTGCGGTCTTTATACTTGTCTGCACCTATGCATTAAGCGCCAACAGTACATGGATCCTGAATAAGCTCATTTACGATCATACTATACGCCAGACAGAGCTGATGCTGGCTCGGATCTATGAACTGGACGGATTTAATTATCGTGAAACGCCTATTGTGCTGGGGGGAGCCATCGAATATGATGATCTGCGCGGAATCTATGCGCAGATGTTTGAATACAGCAGGATAGGGGGAGGCCCGGTATTCTGGGAGGATCCCTATGGTATGACGACCGGGCGCTATCATTATTTTCGCGAATACCTGGGAATGGATGCCCGCTGGATAGGGCAGGATGAATATCTGGCCGTTGTACGCAGCCCTGAGTTTGAAGATATGCCTGTATGGCCGGCCAAAGGATCGGTGGCGATGATAGACGGGTATGCGGTAGTCAAGAACTCCGCAACCCCTCCGGGAGTGGAGTAGGAATACGCCGCCGGGCGGCTCCTGACAGACTGCCGGGTATGGTGCCGGACAGTCAGGCATGATACTGCGCCTGCCCCCCAATAGGGTTACATAATTCTCCTAACACTATAGTCAAAGCGCACACTTTATGCTACAATATATAGTTATGAAAATATACTCAGGAGTCACAATATGTGCGGTATAGCGGGATTTGTCGACGGCGGCGGGGACAGGATGGCCGTGATAAAGAGCATGACCGACGCAATAACCCACAGGGGCCCCGATGCAGAGGGCTTCTGGCTGGATGAGCATAGCGGCGTTACCCTGGGCCACAGGCGCTTATCCATCAGGGATCTGAGTCCCGGCGGCGCGCAGCCTATGGTCAGCGCTTCGGGGCGTCTTGTCATGGTCTATAACGGCGAGATCTATAACGCTGACGTGATAAAGGAGCGCATGCCTGAAGTGCGCCTGCGTGGTACCTCCGATACGGAGATACTGCTGGAGGCCTTTGAGAAGTTTGGCATCGAGAAGACTCTTGAGAGCGTAAAGGGCATGTTTGCCATAGCTCTTTACGACCGCTGGGGAAAAAGCCTTACGCTGATCCGGGACCGCATCGGCGAGAAACCTCTGTATTACGGGACGGTAAACGGCAGCTTTGTATTTGCGTCCGAGCTGCAGGCGATAACGCGTTTTCCCGGTTTTAAACCGCAGATAAACATGGCCTGTCTCAGCAGCTATATGCTTTACGGCTATATACCTGCTCCCGCGACCATTTACGAGAATATATATAAATTAAAGCCCGGCGCGATACTGCGCATCAGGCCGCCTTATGGGGAGGCTGATATTAAGCAGGGCAGATACTACAATATACGAAGGGTTGCCGAGAGGGCTCTTGAAGATCCTTTCACGGGAAGCCTTGATGAGGCTGCCTGCGAGCTGGACCGTCTGCTTAAGGAGGCGGTAAAAGGTCAGCTGGCCAGCGATGTGCCTCTGGGAGCCTATCTTTCCGGCGGCATAGATTCTGCGACTGTCGTGGCGATAATGAGCAGACTGCGTCCGGGAGACGTGCGCACCTTCTCTATCGGTTTTGAGGAAAAGGAATACGACGAGGCTCCGGAGGCTGCGGCTATAGCCAGGCATCTGGGCACCGATCATACAGAGCAGTATGTTTCTGAAGCAGACTTAAAAGAGGTGATCCCCAGGATCTCCGGAATATACGGTGAGCCTTACGCGGATTCATCGCAGATCCCTACTTTTCTGGTGAGTAAGCTGGCAAAGAGCAAGGTCACCGTATGCCTGAGCGGCGACGCGGGAGATGAACTTTTTTGCGGTTACAGGACCTATCCGCAGATACTGGATCTCTGGAATAAGATAAAAGGCGTGCCCATACCGCTGCGCAGGGCGGCGGGGGGAGCTGCAGCAGGTTTGATAGGAGGCATCCCCAAGGCCTATCGTGCGGGAATGTGTCTCAAGGCCGGCAGCATACTGGAATTCAAAGAAGCCGTGGATCATTATGATCCCTATATAGATAAGCTTACCGACGGTCCTACGTCGATCGTAAGACCTGTTTTGCCCGGAGATGAGCTTCAGCAGATGATGCTGGATGATCTGATGCGCTATCACCCTGAGGATATACTGGTAAAGGTTGACCGGGCCGGCATGGCGGTTTCGCTGGAAAACAGGATCCCCATGCTGGATAAGGACGTGGTGGAATTTGCGCTGCGCCTGCCTTCATCATACAAATATGATGGCAAGGTTGCAAAGAAGGTGCTTAAAGAAGTGCTCTACCGCTATGTTCCGAAGGAGATGATGGAACGCCCCAAAAAAGGATTTGCCGTGCCTCTTGGGCGCTGGCTCAAAGAGGGCGATACAAAGGACTGGGCCGACGAGCTGCTTAACCATTCAAAGGCAGCAGAAGACGGACTTGTCAACGGAAAGAATGTTTTAAAACTCTGGGCGGAATTTTTAAAGAGCGGACGCTCACCCAGATTGCTGTGGAATGTACTTATGCTTGAACAGTGGTACAGAGGGGGTAACAAAAGTTGAAGATCGCAATGATACTGCCGCACTTTTATCCTTATGTGGGCGGCGCGGAGACGATGTTTTACGAGCTCGCAAAAGGAATGGCAGAGCGCGGCCATGAAGTGCATGTGGTTGCAGAGAAGGTAGATGATGAACATGACGGGCAGATGGAGGTTGACGGAATAAGTGTCCATTACTGCCGCTGGAAAAGTGCTTTCGGGCATCCTTTTCCCAAAAAGAAAGATATAGAGCCCGAGATAGAGTGGTGCGATGTAGTGCATACTTCCATTTTTACAACAGCGCCCATAGTCAGCAAACTGGCTCACAAGTATAAAAAACCGGCTCTGCTCACAGTATACGAAGTGCGCGGAAATAAGTGGTTCTGGTCGGATGTTTTTTATCGCGCCGTGATATATGACGTGGTTGAGCAGTATTGCTGCAGAAAGAAGTTTGATGTTTATCATGCCATATCGGACGCCACAAAGAACGATTATCATAAATACTGCGGAAAGAAAAAGGACGTGCGACGTGTCTATCTGGCAATAGAACTGGGCAAGGAGCCGGTCAGCAGCAGTTTTAGTATCAGGGAATATTTCAAGGTAAAGGATGAATTCATATTCCTGTTTTACGGGCGCCCCGGCAGGACAAAGGGCGTATATGTGTATGAGAAGGCTATATGCCTGCTCAAACAGCGTGGAGTGGATCTGGGCAAGGTGCGATTTTGCTTCCTTTTGGGCAAGGAGCCTGTTAAACCCAGGCGCGAATTCTTAGAGCGCATGAAGAATGATCATCTGCGCGGCCAGGTGAGGGTGCGTCATTCACTTCCCAGAGAGGATCTGGCTGCCTGCATAAGTCAGGCGGATTGCGTGGTGGTGCCTTCGCTTACTGAAGGCTTTGGTTTTTCAGCACTGGAGACCTGCCAGATAGGAACGCCGCTCATATACAGTGATGGAGGATCACTTCCGGAAGTAGCTTACGGAAAGTGCCGTTCCTTTAAGAACAGGGATGCAAACGATCTTGCGGATAAATTACAGGCTGTGATCGAAGGCAGGGAAGACGCCTTTGAAGAAGTGCCGGAAAAGACCTTCCCGATGGAAGACATGCTGGGAGGCATAGAGGAGATCTACAACGAAATGGTGACAAAATGCTGATGTTCATATTCCTGGCGGGACTGGCTCTCAGTCTTGGCATTGTGGCATTTGCGCATCGCACCGTGGATGCGTCGAAAGTGCTCGTGCTGGGCGCCGGTTCATATTTTGCCGCTTATGCATTTGTGAGCTGCATAATGTTTTTGCTCGGGGTATTCAAAGTGGGCAGCTGCGCCCTGATCACCACGCTGCTGCTGATGGTGATATTTATCGTGCAGCTGGTAATAAAGCGTTTCGAAGCGCCCCGTATACGTTACAGATGGCTTGAATATCTTCCGCTCGCAATAATATTGCTCTTTACGGCATTTTTATCCCGTGGGAGCTTAGCGGGCTATCACGGCACGGGTCAGGACGAGGGTCTCTATCAGATCCGCGCCATGTATTACTACAATGACAAGACAAATGACAGGATAAGCTTTAACGAGTATCTGAAGATCCCTCTTGAGAACAAATACGAGAGGGAAAGCTATCGTGATGAGGTTCACGATCTTATCGGATATATTACAGATAAGGAGCTGCTGGAAGATAAAGACCGTATCACAGGCGTGCTTCACGGTCTGGGCGTGCTGCCGGCGATGATGGCGCTGTGGGGCAGGCTGTTTGGACTCGAGCGCATGAATCATGTGATGATGATCTGTTTCTTCATCTCTATCGGTAATGTGTGGCTCATCTGCCGCAACATCAAGGAGGAGAAGAAGCTTTATGCGAACATAGCTGCGCTGCTGACTGCAGTTTCCCCCATAGTTGTATGGTGCGGTCAGAATACGCTGACAGAGATAGTTCTCACGATGTTCTTTACCGGCTGGTTTGCGGTGCTCACATCAAAGAACGAAGACGGAGTGCAGTTTTTATCCCTCTTCCCTCTGGGCGGGCTGTGTGTGCTGCATATACTGTCGACAGCGCTGATCCCCATGGTGGTGCTGATCTACTGGGGGCTGTTCTTTATCCGCGGAAAGAAGAGTTACCTGCTTACCGTGATGTTTGCCCTGGCTGAATACGCCCTGGGCTTTACCATGATGAAGAACTGCTACGGCGCTTATACGGACGGCAATTATAAACGCCTCTTTGATATGACCAAAGAGCTTTTGAATCCCGATAACATACTGACTGTTGTATGGACAGCCTCTATCATATGCATGGCGCTCAGCCTGGTATTCATGATGAGGGGAAGCAGGGAGACGATTCACAGGCTGGTAAAGCGTGTGGCAGGCAGTGAGCGCGCGCAGAGTATTTGCCGAATAGTGATGATAGCGCTGCTGGTGATCACGACGATAGCGATCATCATCGAGTTCGTAAAGCGCACGGACCGCAGCTATTGCTATCCACGTATGACGATAATCGGATATATCCTGATGACGGGCATAGTGGTATTCCCGGCGGCTATAGCGGCGCTGGTGGTAAAGGCAAAGGAACTGCTGATCGACAGACGTTTCTTTGCACTGGCATTCTGTTTTATATATATACTGTGGATCTACTGCAAGCTGCTGATGCCGGAAGTGCCAGTGTACTTTTACTTTATAAGATATTTGTCGCCTTTTATATTCCTGCCGATAGTGATCGCGGGGCTGTACGCATTTGTGATACCGGGCTGGGCGCAGATCGCGGCAGCAGTGCTAATAAGCATCCTCACCATTTTCCAGAGCAGGGTGCTTTATATGGGACAGGACCTCACATATTGCGATTACCGTCTGGTACAGGACATCACCTCCTGCATAGGTGAGAATGATGCGGTTCTTATAAACGAGCAGGGCTACCATTGCCAGAGGGTATTTACTTTCCCTATAAAAGCGCTGAGCGGCGCGGATGTGTATTACGTCCGCGGTTCTGAATTGCAGAAGCAGATGGAGAGGCTGGATGAGGAATACGAATCCGTCTTTCTGGTAAGCATAGATACAGGCGGCATAGTGGGGCAGCATATCGGCTGGAAGCCTATCTACCACGGCTTTGCCGAAGGCGGAGCACACGAGAACATGAATGAGACCCTTCTTCCTTATCCCAATGACTGGGAGAAGATCAAAACTCCGATAGTGATGATGGTGAAGGAATAA
>CAMOEK010000104.1:0-9140 GCA_946612125.1 uncultured Lachnospiraceae bacterium
GTATCGATGCGTATGTCGTCTTCGCCTGTGTTTTGCAGATCGAATTCCACATGATAGCTGTTTTCGCTCACATTGATCTTAAGGATAAGTTCGTGGGTATTTCGGGAGATCACCTCTGTATCAGGGAATTCTTCGCCGAAGTTTCTGGTGGTGATCACATCGAGTTTATCAAGTCCCTTTCCGCTTAATGAAAATTCGTAGCAGCCTTTATAAAGAGTCATATTCGGACCGCTCGTGGAGGAACCTGTATGCAATACC
Organism: uncultured Lachnospiraceae bacterium; assembly: GCA_946612125.1. Classification (GTDB taxonomy): domain Bacteria; phylum Bacillota; class Clostridia; order Lachnospirales; family Lachnospiraceae; genus NK4A136. The sequence continues at coordinate 259 of CAMOEK010000104.1, forward strand.
CATGAGCCTTCGATGCTTTCGGCATTTGTGATCGAGTCTTCGTCATTCAGGTCAAAGATCCAGTCGCTCAGATCGCAGAGCATGGCTTCATAAGAATCAAAGCCGTAAGCGACATAAGCGTCGTTTCTGAAAGCTACATCTTCTTCCGTGAGATATTCGACCAGAGGGCAGAGAGTTTCTTCTTCAGTGCTTAAGAGTATGAAGACTTTGCCTTCGGGCTTTTTATCATAATGGGATACGGGCTGCAGCCATACATACAGCTCTTCCACGTCAACTTTTCCGTCAACGTAATCATCCCAGTTAAACATTTCAAATCGGCCTTCGGAAAGCTCGGTCATTATGTTGCCGTTCCAGTAGGATGCGTAGCCGCTCTCATATCCCTGTGATACAAGTGAATCCGAAACTTCTGAAAGCGCTGTAGTCAGATCAGTCCTCATCAGTCCGGGGTATCTGCCTGCGCCTGCAACAAGAACTGCAGCAATAACGGCGCCGGGTATTATAAAAGGACGAAAGCGTTCTTTTTTATCAAGGCATCTGGCTTCCAGGGCTGCATCCTTAAGCGCAAAGCCCAGCAGCGGAGCAGCGAATACTATGACGGGAAGCGCGTAGCGGTCTTCATAATACATATCCGTAAAGAGATAGAGCAGGAAATATACGGCTGTGATCATGACTGCGCAGAGCGCAATGAAGTGCTCATTCTTATCCCTTTTTTCATTATTCCGTATAAAGCCATGATAATAAAGTATGATGGCGGCGATGACGATCATGCAGGCCGCATTTTTTATGAGCGCCGCAGAAAAAACAGATTCCTCCGTATAACCGTATTCATGCATGATACCCATAAAGAGCGTCTGCGCGCGTTCAAAGGAAAAGGGCGTGAAATTGAGCCCGTCCCAGCTGTTGAAGTGATAGGTCTTTGTAAGTACATAGCGGTTTACAGCGTAGCCTGCGCCGCCGCAGATAAAGGCGATAATGGCTCCGTACCATACGGGGCTTTTGCGCATGAGATATTGTATAACTGACAGTAACAACAGGGGCAGATAGCAGATGACCATCTGTCTGGGACCGCCAAGGCATGCGGCAAAGGACAGCAGCATTAAGAGCGCCGTCAGTATGTATTTTTTCTTTTTCTCCGCGGTATTGGATAAGTGCATTATCAAAGCAGCAGAGGTAAAGCTTATGGCGATATGCGGGATATAATAAAGCCCGTAGAGTACTATGTATGCGTAGTCTGCGGAAAAAGGCAGAAAGAGCAGCGCTGCAGTGTGGGGAAAGTATTTCTTTATGCCCGCCTGCGCGCAGAGATAATAATAGCTTGCACCCAGGATTACCAGCAGTACCACGCCGGAAAGCAGCCGCGAAAGCTTATAGCTTTTGCTTATGGCGAGAAAGAGGCTGAAGAATATCTGATTATTCAGCACTCTTATTTCTGTGGAATATTTCCAATCGGGGGTAATGATGCGTCCCTGTTTTGCAAGCATTTCCGACAGCACCATCTCGCTGGACATGTCCGCGTCTATAAGCTTTTCAACTCTCAAAAGATAGAATAAAAGCCAGGCTCCCGCCACTGCGGCAAAGCACAGCAGGGGAAGGAGTGAGGACAGCTTTATTTTTGATGATGCTTTCTTTTCTTTTTCAGCCTTCATCTTCTTTTAAATATGCCTCCAGTTCTTCGGGAGTGCCCAGAACATGCACCCGCTCTGCAGGCACATCTGATATGTAGATCTCTCCGCCTTTTGAAAGCAGATAGTCGTAAAGCGGCGCTACGTATTTTTCGCCGTTCACATTATGAGCGTTTTCTTTGTAATACTCATCATAGAGCTGCTTATAGAGCGCGCAGCTTTTGAAATAATAAGCGCCCAGGGTGCAGTGGGAGGATATCCTCTGTTTTTCCTTTATCTCAACAACCTTTCCGTTTTCATCAAGGCGCACAAAACTCCAGTGGTCGCCTTCTGCGCTAAAGCAGGGGATAAAGCCGTCGCCCTTTAATTCGGCGCTGTTCATGCAGCCGCTTTCCACATAGGTATCAATGTTGTAGATCAGCAGCGCATGGTCCGGATCCCAGTGTTTTTCGGCCAGCATGGCTGTGGTCGCCTGACCGTCCGTTAAGTGATCCAGTATGATCACTTTTGGATCGGGGATATTTAATTCTTTGCATTTATCGAGAATGAATTTTTCTACGTCTGCGGATTCATCCTGCATTGCCAGAAAGATATAACGATCCGCTGCATCCCTGTAGCCCTCAAGGCTTATCATGGACCAGTCAAATAAAGTCTTTCCTTTTGCTTCGATCATATATTTGGGGACTTTGTAGCCGGCTTTGCGGAAGCGGGATCCCAGTCCGCCCATGGTGATGACTATATCGAGTTTGTTTTCCATATTCACTCCTTCAAGATCCCCAAGTAGGAAAGTTCGGCAACGAAAATCGAAGATTTTCTGCCTCACTTTTTCGCTTCGCTCAGGATGACATTAAGTTTTCATAAGGATGCCATTAAGCTTTTTCAGGATGCCATTAAGTCTTCATCAGGATCGTATCGGCTCAGCTTTTGCATCTGGATTGTGCGCATATCTCTTCAAGCTCTTCGGGAGTCTTATTTAAGAACTCGTCGGGGCGCACGGTGCGGTCATCCACATAAAAGCCCTTCTTTCCGGGCCATACCTTTCCGTAGATTATCTCATCATAGGGGATATCCCATTTTTCCAGCCACTTGCTTAAGATAGCTGCGGTATGTTTATTGATAAGGCCTATGTTTCCGTTATAGCTGTTCATATTGCGCGAGGTGAAGAGGATGATCTTTGCGCCCTGTGCTTTATAATAGCGCAGTTTCTCGACCATCTCCGGATAAGGGATAAGATCCTCGTACTTTTCGTCCGCGCCCTTTATAGGGCAGAGAGTTCCGTCTATGTCAAAGACAAAGGAATACTCATCATACATTTTTTTCTATCTCCTCCAAAAGATTTTTTGCGTTAAGTATGAAGCCCAGCACTTTGAGCGGATTATCCATATGCAGCGGGAGCATGGAAAGGAAGAGCGAGGCTTCGTATATCCTTACGCTCAGATGGTCAAAGCCGTGTTCCTGCAGCTTTCGTTTGAATATCTCCACATAGGAGCTGTTGTCAAAAGGCAGTTCCAGCTGGGGTTTGAAGTTTTCGTCTATGTGTATGTCGAACAGGGCGTTGTTGAAAAAGTCGTATCTGCCGCATACGGAGTGGCTTAATTTGGCCACATCATAATAAGGATCGGTCCAGAGTTCTTCTTCGCTCAGCGCTCCTCTGGGATCGATAAACTTGAGCGTTCTGGTGGATTTGTTGTACAGGGTATTTGCAAAACAGGGATCCCCGTGGCCTATCACCAGTTTTAAGGGATAGGAGTTCCTTTTTTCTATCTTTTCCTTGAGCTTGAAATAACGCTCCGCAAGCTCGTCTATGCCGCCCATATCCGCAGCGGATAAAAGACTTTCGATCTTTTTGTATTCCTTAAGGCTCTTAAGCTTCTCGATGCGTTCTTTGACTTTTGTTACATAAAGCGCATCGGAAACAGCCCTGTATTCTTCTTTGCTGCAGCTCTTTTCGTGACGGCAGGAGAAGAAATAGAAATACTTATCCATCAGCTCTTCGAATTCTGCTTCGTCCATGGAGCCGTGGACCCATTTGATGGCAAGGTCCGTCATATGCAGACGTTCCATGGTATAGCTGGCTTCCTTATCCGTCTCCTTATAATCAAAGGGGAGGACAAACCAGTATTTCATATCATCGGGCAGCAGGTGGTAGAAGCTGTACTCGGCTTTTATCTTTTTCTTATTACTCGAACTCTTGACCAGGGTGTATTCGTTTCCCTTTAGCGAGTTGAAATAGCGGGAATCGAAATTGCCTGTCACGCACTGGATAAAATTGCCGATCTTTCCTATGTCGACTAAGCCTTCAGTTTCGCAGCTGTCCTTAAATTCTCTTATAAGCTCTCTGGGTTTTTTGCCGCTGTTTATCTCCCTGCAGAAGGAAAGATAGCTGTCCAGTGAAGGGAACATGGCCGCAACGGCTTTTTTGTCTTCGATCACCGCATAGGGCGTATCGATGTAGCGCAGCTTTTTAAAGGTAAGTCCGGCTTTTTCACCGTCGGTTATCAGATGATCGGAAAAGCAGTGCAGTATCCTGGTTTCGGCGGAAGCGTGGTGTTCAAGCTCCTCTGTAAGATCGCCGAATTCAAAGAGGGAATGGAGTTTCTGCCATACCAGATCGGGATATTCTTTTTTGAGCTCGTCACGGTAATATTCTTCGAGACGGCGCTTTTTGACCACCACATCGGCAAAGCCCTTATCGCCTATGATGTCGGAGATGACTTCGCTCTTTTTTCCCGTATCGTCGAATACAACATATACTTTCATTTATCGCTCCTTTTTTACCATTGCGGTTTCAACAAGCTTTATCAGGGCGTAAGCGCAGATCAAAAGCAGTATCGTAAATACAACAAAGCGCTGCATTTCCACGGAACTGCCCATGCCCATTGCGGCGGAGAGGTAGGCTGATACCGTATCGCCGGGATCTTCGCCGGGCGCGCGCAGCAGATAAAGGCTGCCTATCTCCACGCCCCAGGCCAGTATTGACAGTATGTATAACAGGCTGCCCCTTCCGTGGAGCACCCCGCGTATTTCGTTGTAAATGCGGCTGGCCGCATCCAGAAGTTTTAAAAGCTGCAGCTTATGTACGGTAGCTTTTGAAGACAGCAGGTATTTCTTCCAGACTTCATGCATGCCCGGAAAGCCCAGATATATCAGTACTACCAGCCCCAGGAAGATAAGGAAGCCGTAGACCAGCATGGGAAGCGCGCCTCCCCAGAGCATCCATAAAAACAGCATCATAGTCACCAGCGCTATGGTGTCAAAGAAACGATCCAGGAGTATGATGACCACGCCTTTTAAGAGGCTCTTTAATTCGGCGCCGCAGCAGTAGATGCGGAAGAATTCGCCCAGTTTCCAGGGCAGGATCACGCTTACCGGAGTCACTTTGCAGTATAATTTCATGCAGGTGGAACGCCTGATATCCGTGCCGTAGAGCGCCAGATACAGACGGATGGCCTTTACCGAATGCACCAGCAGCACTGTGACTATGACCACGCCCAGGCTGCCGCTTTGCAAAAGACCGGGCAGATCCCCCGGGAGCACGTAGCTGTACACAAAGAACAGTGCCGAAAAAAGCAGCACGGCAAGGTTTATCAGATTGTAGATAAGCCTGTTTTCTTTTTTCATCCCTGATAGATATCCTCGACTATGACGTCTGCGGTATAATCCTCCACAGCTTCATCACGATGTTCTGCTTCGATGAAATTCTTTTTATTGAGCATATAGGAAGCCAGAAGCTTAAGCACGGTAACAGCCTGGTTTACCATCTTTACATTGGATACCTGATCGTCTTCCCTCCAGCAGATTGGGAAGAAGCGTATGCTGTGTCCGTAATATGCGGAGCCCAGTATCATGCAGTAGTTGAACATCAGGTTATCCTTGTATTTTAGATAAAACTTATCCTTCAGCATCGCCGTGCTGTACATGTTAAGTCCCGAGCCCAGGTCGAGCACGCGCATGCCGGTGCCGATGGAGAAGAGTATGTTATATACCACGTTTCCGAAAGTGCGGAAAGCGGAATAGCCCTTGAGCTTTGAACCGTTCATAAAACGGGCGCCCAGCAGGCAGTCGTATTTTCTGTGAATGCCGCGTTTAAGGTAGGGGATCAGATCCTCTATGCTGCCCTGGTCATCGCCGTGAAGCATTATAACATAGTCGAAGCCGTTTTTTACCGCATAGTTAAAAGCCAGCTTCTGCGAGCCGCCCAGGCCGTAGTTCTGCGTGTTGCGCAGCAGTTTGACGGAGGTGGGGATATTATGATCGTTAAGATATTCCGCCACGACCTGTTCTCCGTTATCCGTGCTCCGGTTATTGAGTATGATGATCTCCTGTATATAAGAACATACCTCTTCGTTAAATTGTCCCAGCACCCTGCTTATCTGTTTTTCGCAATTGTACATGGGAATGAACAAAAGTATCCTGTCCTTCATTACTGTACCTCCCGTAATCTGAGTAACCGATATTCCTTTATCGGAGAAAGAGCTGTATCTTCCCCGTAATATTGCATGCTTATATTTATGCCCTCATGTGAATTCAGAAGCCAGCCGGCCCCGCAGCCAAGCGGTATCAGCAGCCTGCCCTGACCAAAGTCGCAGTTAAGATAATGGGGATTTCCCGCATCGTCGTTCCAGGAAATGCGCACGGTCTTTCCGGGATTATGGTCTCTCTTCATAAGCGCCGTGGCAAAGGCCGAAGTATCATCCTGCACAGCGTCAAAGATGTGGTCTATCAGTATATTATCGTAGCTTCCGTCCGAATTATCAAATTCTACATAAAGGAAGTCTGCATCGTTGCCGTTAAGCGCGTTATCAAAACTTAAGGATATCTGAGCTGTATCTTCTGCCGCCTCGGCGTGAAGCTGCGTATCAGAAGCGGTGAATATGCTCTCAAGGCTTGCCATCGAAAGACCCCAGGATGAAGCGGTGCGTCCCAGCTCTCTTTCTTCGGGGGCCAGCTTTGCGGTCTTATTTGCCTTTAAGGCTTCTTCTGCTCCGTCTGCAGCGGGATAGAATTTCCTGTTTTCCTCCGACCAGCTGTATTCGCCGGAGGTCATCAGCCAGTGATACAGATAGTAGTATGCAAAGGAATCTATGCCGGAGACTATGGTGTGGTTCTTTCTGAGTATGTCCACGGTCTCTTCTGCCGCGCTGTAGCCGCGGATGGTCATGGATTCCATGACGGATCCGCCTTTGATATTATACAGATAAAAGTATCCGAAGTCTCCCAGGCCCAGGAAACTTTTTGCGCTGTCAAGGCCCGCATCGTTTGCGCGGCGGCTTAAAAGCTTTGAATAGGTATTTTCCTGCACATATACGGGACCCAGTCTGGGGACCTCTGCGTCGTTAACGGCTATATAGGAATCCGGCACTTTATAGGAAGCGGAGAGCTTATCGTTTCCGTCTATGTTCTGAACTGCCTCGCCCATTACCGCTGATACCAGAAATACTGCAAAGGCCGACAGGATATAACGCAGCAGCGTATTGCCTGCGTATCTCCAGGCGATCACCAGAAACATTACGGCGGCGGCAAATATCATACCGGCGCTCCTTGCGTAGATATCATAGACGTCCATGCGCACCAGGGTATAACTGAAAGCGACGATCATCGCTATGCCGACTGAGGCGCTTATGGCGGCGGCTTCGGGATCGGCTATGCGCAGCTTTTTATCCGCGATCCGTATATTGCCCAGTTTCATGCACAGCACAAAGGATACCCATACGATGCTTACGGGGATCAGAAAACTGAAAAGATCATACAGGAAGATGCGCAGGCCGGTGTTATTGAGCGAAGCTAAAAAGTCATCCGGTATGCCCTGTCCGAAACGCGAAAGTCCGTCCGCGAAGATAGTCTGGGAGCTCATGGCCAGCATATGCTTAAGCGTGCCCATAAGCAGCGGTATGCAAAGGATGGCCGGTACCAGACAGGCGGCCAGGCAGGCCCAAAAGGCGGGCTTTTTGATATCATTTTTAAGATCGGACTTAAGGTAGCCCCAAAGCTGCCACAAAAGCAGGGGCATAAAGCCTATGCAGACAGCGGCGCCAAAGAGCGGATAATAAAGCCCCTGTATCAGGCTGGATAAAAACCAGGCCACGATCCACAGGCCTTTCTTTTTGATCAGCTCCGGCCATGATAAAAGGAGCATTACCGGAAGTATCAGCGCAATGCGGTTGTAGCGCAGCACGGGAAACAGCAGAACTATCAGAAGGACCCTGCTGCTTTTGATATGCCGCATGGCGATAAAGATCAGCAGAGCCGATATGCACAGATAAAAAAGGTTTTCCGTAACATTGTAATTGGAATAAAAGCCGCCGCCAAAGACATAGAGGAAAGCGCCCTGGATCACGGAATAGAGGCCCGATACAGGGATGAATTCGGCGAAGGGCTTCTGTCCCAGTTCAAATATCTGTGAAAAGGCGATGATATTTTCGAAAGGATGATGCAGGTCCGAAGAGATGATGGCTCCCAGCCCCGAATAGGAATTGAAGTTCATGATGCACAGGAGACTGCCAAAGGAGATAAGCTCATCCACCCCGCAGCTTTCCCTGCGGCATTTGATGTGTTTGAGCAGGGCTGTCAGTTCAAAGCATATGATCAGTGCCCATACGGGAAGCGATACGCGCCTGCTGACGCCTATAACAGCGCTGCCTTCGGCCGTGGCATAAGAGGATGAAAGGAATACCAGCAGCGTGAAAGGAATAAACAGCTGTAAATAGGGGATGGCAGCCAGGAAAACATCTTTTTTGCTTTTAAAAGAGGCCAAAAGCAGTATGCCCGTGAGTATAAAGGCAAGGACGGTGATCTCAGCGATATTTGTATCATGCTTCCAGCCAAAGAGAAGCAGGAGGCGGTATGATCCGCAAAGAGCGTAGATCGTAAAGACAAAGCTGATCATCGCGGAAGCGGAATAAGCGCAGGAGCTGATGTAGAGCAGCGCCCACAGCGCCGTCAGCGAAAAGAGCACGGGACTTAACCCACCATAGACCAGGTAGGAAACGCCGGTCGCGCATATCAGCATAAGACCCAGGACATTCATGGATCTGTCCGCGCCCGGGGCTTTTTTATATTCGTGTTTGCGGTTATAAAAAAGGTAAAAGAAAAAGACGGCGAAAGAACCGGCCACGGAGAGGATATAGACCATATCCCTTTCTGCCGATTTGTTGCTCCCTTCCGCAGAGGTCAGCTCATGTACCGCATCGGTAAATACCTGTGGTGTATTACCGAAAGCGGCAAGCCAGAAATAGATAAAAACCGCGCCGGCAATAAATA
>CAMOEK010000105.1:0-9091 GCA_946612125.1 uncultured Lachnospiraceae bacterium
GGATCTTCGACGGAAAACTTAATGCCATTGCAAATGGCAGCGGCAGCAGGGGCATCGTGGCAGATAAAATGAAACTGGACGGCGGAAGGGTATCGATCGAGAGTTATGGTACGGCTCTGGAAGCGGAAAGGCTTCAGATGAGGAGCGGAAAGCTGAGTGCAGAGAGTACGAAGGATAACGGACAGGCGATCCTGCTTCAAAACAACGGTTTAGAGCTTTCGGATGATGTAGGTATCATCGAACCGGAAGACGGCGATATCAATATGCCCGGAACAACAGTTATAAAGAAGGATGGCAGCGTTGCGTCTAAGGTGGTCCTGGCGTCGGAAAGACATTATGATACGGAGGAAGCCATCTGGAATCTTTTTGCATCGCCCTCTGCGGAATTTGATATAGCAGCGCTCAGCAGCAACGGTGAGGTCGAAAATACCAATGCAAAGTCGGCAAAGTATTATGATGCAAAGCTTAAAGGAAGTACCATAACGGTATCGATAAAGAACGGCGCAGACCGTAAAAAGGCTGTTAAGGCTGCCAATTCGGTACTGGAGTTTAATCTGGGTGAAGGCGGTACTGTTGAATATGCGCTGCCGGTGGTTTATGCAAAACCGAAGCTTAAGCTTGCTACAAGCTCTGCTCTGATCAAGAAAGGCGTAGATAACCGGATCGATACGGAGATACTGTACAGGACGGATTACGGTACTTATGAAACATTTGCGCTTTTGGGAGCGACGATCAAATACGGAGACATACCGGTTTCTCCGGTCGGCTATGGTGGAAAGATCGAATTCAAACTTTCAGACGCAGTAAAGGGGGCGAAGCTATCGATAATGAGGGAAGGCTGGGATTGCCCCGTCGAGCTGAAATTTACCGTAAAGACGACCACTAAGGATATATTGAGCGCAAATATGGATGTCGGAAAAGCGTTGCTTCTTAACAAAAATCTGATCGATCAGGTATATATGGGCGGAATGTTGCTGAACGGGCAAAATGTACCGGCTTCATCTCTGGAGATCATCAAAGGTTCCGAAGTGGCCGAGATCGACTCAAGCGGAAGACTTATTGTCAGGGCTCAGTCTGACACCAAACCCGGAAATTATACCGTAACTGTCCGCCATAAGGATAGCAAAGCAGTTTTCAATGCAAAGGTAAAGCTGAGCGATAAGGCTTTGGATAAGTCGATAGGCCTGAAGGTAGTGCATAAATATGATGTGGTGACCGGAGATGCAATGGTGCTGAGCATGGTATTTAAGGATGCTAAGTTTAACATCTACGGATTCGATGTTGAATGCGACAGGGCAATCGCGGATGCAGGTATGGATCCGTTTGGAAATCTCTATGTATTCTTCAAGCAGGGAAACGGATTGAATGCGAAGAACCTGAATATCGGTAATATGAAGTTTATACTGCATTATGCAGGCGGTGATATCGTTATCAATTTAAAGAACGTGAAGGCTCAGAAGACGACACCGAAGTTGAGAACGGCTGCAGTAAATATTTATCCCGAGGCAGGCGGAGCGGTAAAGGGCAGTGTAAATATCGTGAGCTCCTATACAGGTGCCAGCGGAAGGACATGGCTTCTTATTCCCGGAGAGGTTAAGCTGAGCAATGCCAAAGGCGCGGAATTTGAAGTCAATATTCTTGATCGTACAGAAATAAACGTGAAATCTCTTTCGGGCAAGAGCGGCAGTGTGAAAGTAACGATGGTCTTTGACGGCGGCATAGAAAAGAGTGTGAAGATCAGAGTTAAAAAAGCAAAGAAATAACAGACAGCCGGACAGAGTTTAAACAGACCGCCGGGTGAAAGCCCGGCGGTTTTTAATGATCAAAAATCTCTCTGACTTATGGGTTTTTGGTGCTTTGCGCACAAAACCGGCGGTCTGGCTGCAGGATCGCTTATCGAATCGCGTAATCTGAATTCTGCTTTTAACCAGGCGGCACCGAAGTCTTCTTTATTTTCGCAGATTATGGGATCGCCGAAAACTATCCTGGTGGGATGTTCGGGAGAGACCTGTTCACTGTATACGGGAATGATACGCGCGTCAGCTTTTTTAGCCATATAATGCACGCCCGACGCCACATCTTCGGGTGCAGTAATTTCTAAGTCGGCGATGGTCTGCTGGACAAAAACCGTTACCGCGCTGTCAGGTGAAGATTTTAAATGATCTATGCATTTGCGCAATACGCTGATGCCGCTGGCATTATCTTTTCTTACCAGGCCGACTATGGAAAAAAGCTTTTCTATGAATTCATTCAGGTGCGGATTGGTGATCCAGTCGCTCTTGGCTACCACCAGCATATTGGGGATGATTGTACCGAAGAGAAGTCCGTCAAACTCAGTAACATGGTTGGGGACCAGAACATATTTCCCGTGCGCGAGATCACCCATATTGATCAGTTCTATGTTAAAGATACGTCGTGAAGCTTCAAAGAAATCAGCGCGGTTCCAGGGATCCAGGCCCATGGCAGCAGTCATTTTGAATATCTGCTCCAGTATCGTTGCGGCCTGTGTTGTGGTGTAACTGTCAACGCCGCCGTATTCTCTGATCATGGCTATAAGGTTTGAACGGTCAATATCATGTGTTTCAGGCATTTGTTTTACATCCTCTCATTATATAGCAAAAGCAATGATCTGTTGCGCATACTGCAACTTTACAGATTTTACTCTTTTTTTAATGTATATGCAATCATGCCGGATCTTTTTTTGTGTTTGCATTTTGAGCTGCTGATGGCGGCAAGGAAAGCATCAAAAAATACATTTTACGGTGGTAAACCAAAACACGTTGTAGTATAATTTATTGTGCGTCCGTTTGTGGGACGCATACAGATTTTTTCCCGGAATGGAGTTAAAAAATGTCCGCTGTAGACAGATTTTTGGATTATGTCGCTTATGATACCGGATCGCGCAGTGATATTGACAGGTATCCTTCTACTCAGGGGCAGCGAGAGCTCCTGGATCATTTAAGAGACCAGCTGATAAAAATGGGTGTGCCGGATGTCCGTCAGGATAAGGAATATGGCTGTGTTTATGCCAGCTTGCCGTCCAATTGTCTTGAAAGGGTCATTCCTGCAATAGGTTTTATCGCGCATGTGGATACTTCGGAAGCCATGAGCGGTAAGGATATCAAAGCGCGCATTATAGAGGATTACGATGGCGCGGATATAGTGCTGAATGAAGAACTGGGGATAGTTACCCGGATCAGCGACTTTCCCGAGATGGCTGATATGAAGGGGAAGACGGTCATTGTTACTGACGGTACCACGCTGCTTGGATCAGATGACAAGTCCGGCGTTACGGAGATCATGGAGACAGTTAAGTACTATTTGGAGCATCCCGATGAAAAACACGGTACGGTCTGCATCGCTTTTACTGCAGAGGAAGAAACAGGCAGGGGCGTAGATCATTTTGATATTCAGGGCTTTGGAGCGCATTATGCATATACGGTGGATGGCGGCAGGCTGGGGGATATATCGGCCGAGACCTTTAATGCGGCATCGGCTTCGCTTACTGCTCACGGGCGCAGTGTTCATCCGGGTGAAGGGTACGGAAGGCTTATCAATGCGCTCCAGCTTTTGATGGATCTGCATGATAAACTGCCGCATAATGAACGGCCGGAGAATACCAGAGACAGAGAGGGCTTTTTCCATCTTACGGATATGAGCGGCGATGTTGAAACGGCAAAGTCCGAATATATAATCAGGGATCATGATGAAAAGCTCTTTGAGCAGAAAAAGACGCTGTTTGCGAATGCGGTTGATGAGATAAATAAGCAATATGGCATGGAAGTGCTGAGCCTTGAGATGAATGATCAGTATTATAACATGAAAAGCAGGCTTGATCCTCATCCCGAAGTGATGGAGAAAGCTCTTTTGGCTATGAAAAAATGCGGAGTCGAACCTGAGGTCACGCCCATACGCGGCGGCACCGACGGGGCAAGGCTCAGTTTTATGGGGCTGCCCTGTCCCAATATCTGTACGGGTGGAGGCAATTTTCACGGAAAGCATGAATATCTATGTGTGGATGAAATGATGGCTACCATTGAGATATTAAAGCAGATCATTAGAGAATGGGCGGCCTGAGGAGGGGGTATGAGCATATTATTTGCGGATTACAAAAAAGCTGAAGAAGAAGCTAAAGCTAAGACGCAGGCAGAGGCAGAGGCTAAGAATAAGGCCGAAGAAGAAAAAAGACGTAAAATAGAAGAAGCGCGCAAGAAAGCCGAAGCAGAGGCACGAAAGAAAGCTGAAGAAGAAGCGCACAAGAAAGCTGAAGAAGAAGCGCGAAGGAAAGCCGAGGAAGAAGCGCGCAAGAAAGCTGAAGAAGAAGCGCGCAAGAAAGCTGAAGAAGAAGCGCGCAAGAAAGCAGAGGAAGAAGCGCGCAAGAAAGCCGAAGAAGAAGCACGCAAGAAGGCCGAAGAAGAGGCTCGAAAGAAGGCCGAAGAAGAAGCACGAAAGAAGGCCGAAGAAGAAGCACGCAGGAAAGCCGAAGAGGAAGCGCGCAAGAAGGCCGAAGAGGAAGCACGAAAGAAAGCCGAAGAAGAAGCGCGAAAGAAGGCTGAAGAGGAAGCACGAAAGAAAGCCGAAGAAGAAGCACGAAAGAAAGCCGAAGAAGAAGCACGAAAGAAGGCTGAAGAGGAAGCACGAAAGAAAGCCGAAGAAGAAGCGCGCAGGAAGGTCGAAAAGGCTGAAATAGAAAAGATGATGGCAGAAGCCGAAAAACTGGAAGAGAAGGCTGATCCGGAAAAAGCGGTTGAGGCATATCTTGCGGTCCTTGTGAAGACTGATGCGTTCAAGGATCCGGAGCTTTTGTTAAAATCCTACCGCGGACTGGCCAGAGCAGGATACAGGCTTAATGTATTTTATACCGAAAAGGCGGCTGAGCTTTACATAGAGGCCATGGAAGCAGCAGAGGCGGAAGATACGCAGAAGGATGAGAAGCTGCGCAAACAGGCTGATGAATTTGCACAGAAGGCAAAACAGGCTCTCATGGCGTCACAGAGATATGATAAGAAGATGCGCCAGGGGAAGCAGTCGGCGATTTGACACTTATATACCGCTTGTGTTAAACTCGCATGGATATACATAAAGGGAGGGATGAGTTATGGACGGAAGCAACGGATTTAATCCGAATCCTGATCAGCAAAATCAGTTTGGGCAGTCTCAGCAGCCGCAGAATGGTCTGCCTAATTATAACGATCAGCAGGGCGGATATAATCAGGATCCTTTTGCGCAGAATAATTTTCAGCAGGGCTACGGACAGCAGAATAATTACCAGCAGGGATATGGCCAGCAGAATTATCAGTCCCAGCAGATGGGATATCAGGGACAGTTTAATAACGGCGGCTATCAGCAGGGATATGATCCTCGGTATAACCAGCAGCCTTCTACTCCCGGCTTTTCGATAGCATCCCTGATCACGGGCATACTTTCTCTGTTACTGGTATGCTGCCTTAACAAATGGGATCTGGCTCTTGCGATACCGGCAATAGTGCTGGGGATATTAGGTCTCAAAAAAGAACCTAACGGCAAGGGAATGGCGATCGCAGGTATTGTTTTGGCGGTTATAGCTTTGATCATTCTGATAGTTTTGATCATCATGATCATGACTCTTTATAATCGTATGGTCAGTCTGGGCGCCGGCGGATTCAGGCAGATGATGGAAGATATCCTCAGGCAGGCCATGACTGAAAATTGAACAGCGAAGGACTGAAAAAGGAAGACATCAGTATAAAGGGGCGGCTTGTGTATGCCGCCCTTTATTTTATTGCTTTTTGTTTTTTTATATGTTTTTTACATGTTGAACTGCCGGAAAATCTGGTATCCCCGTGTTTGTTCAGATTGCTCACAGGCTTTTACTGTCCCGGCTGTTATGGCACGCGCGCATTAAGGATGCTGCTGCAAGGGCGGGGGATAATAAGCTTTATCTATCATCCGGCGCTGTCTTATATGGCTTTTCAGGCCTGGGCTTATGGCATTTCGTTTGCAATAAACAGGATCAGCCGGGGAAAACTTCCGCGCGTGCGCATAAGACCATGGCATTTTTATCTGCTGATCGCGCTTATCATCATTAACTGGATAGTAAAGAATATACTGCTGGCTGCTTTTGGGCTGACTCCTGAATTACTGGTGGAAAACATTTTGTGAATAAGCTATAATGTTAAATCGGAGCGCGCAATAAGGGGCGTTCTTTGAACATTACAGTTGAAGAAAGATATATGTATGGAGGAGATCGATCATGGCAAGTGAAATAAGAGACATTAACTTAGCGCCTTCAGGCGCGATGAAGATAGCCTGGGTTAAGGATCATTGCGATCTGCTGCGCACCCTTGAAGCAGAATTCACCAAAACCAAACCGTTTGAAGGAAAGAAGATAGCTCTTTCCGTGCATCTTGAGGCAAAGACGGCTTATCTCTGCAAGGTGCTGAAAGCAGGCGGAGCACAGATGTTCGTTACGGGCTCAAATCCTTTATCTACTCAGGATGATGTGGCTGCAGCGCTGGTTGCTGACGGACTGGAAGTACATGCATGGCACGGCTGCACAGCAGAAGAATATGATGCGCATATCAGAGCGGTGCTTTCCGCAGGACCCAATATCATAATCGATGACGGCGGTGATCTGGTGCACATGATGCATACGGAGTTTAAGGATCTGATAGCAGGTGTGACCGGCGGCTGTGAAGAAACTACCACGGGCATTATACGCCTTGAGGCAATGAACAGAGAGGGCAAGCTTTTATTCCCCATGGTGAAAGTCAATAATGCCCAGTGCAAGCATTTCTTTGATAACCGTTACGGTACCGGACAGTCTGTATGGGACGGCATCAACCGCACTACCAATCTGATAGTAGCCGGGAAGACAGTCGTGGTCGCAGGCTATGGCTGGTGCGGCAAAGGTGTGGCTATGCGCGCAAAGGGACTGGGCGCAAAGGTCATAGTTACAGAGATCGACCCGGTTAAGGCTATCGAAGCAGTTATGGACGGTTTTGAGGTTATGCCTATGAAGGCGGCAGCAGCAAAGGGTGATTTCTTTGTGACTGTTACAGGCTGCGATAAGGTTATAGATGAAGAAGATTTTGTCGAAATGAAGGATGGCGCCATCCTCTGCAATGCCGGACATTTTGACTGTGAGATAGATATGGCAGGGCTCAGAAAGATGGCGGTAAGCAGCGCTGAATTGCGAAACAACATCATGGGATATACTTTGCCTAACGGGCGCACACTTGCCGTGTTGGGAGAGGGACGCCTGGTAAATCTTGCCTGCGGAGATGGTCATCCCGCAGAGATCATGGATATGAGTTTTGCGATCCAGGCGCTTTCGGCGAAATATCTTGTGGAACATGGCGCGGAATTAAAGGAAAAGCTCATTGACGTTCCCGAAGCAGTTGATCGTGAAGTGGCCGTCAAGAAGCTGGCCTTCCTTGGCAAAGAGATCGACGTGCTTACACCTGAGCAGGAGAGATACCTTAATTCCTCCAGCCTTTAAAAGATTGGAAGGAAGCGCGCCCAACAGTCATCCTGAGCGCAGCGAAGGATCTTGACAGAACTGAATTCTGCCAAAGAACTATAATCATAATAAAAAGGAGCATTATCCAATGAACATACTGATCAAAGACATCCTTGCCGTCCTTCCCGGTGAACCGGAGGCGGAGGTAAAGCGTACCGACGTGTATATTAAGGATACCGAGATAGCCTCTGTAGGGGCCGAACCGGAAGGCTTTGTCCCCGATAAGATCATAGACGGCGATGAGAGACTGCTGATCCCCGGACTTATCAACGCCCATACACATTCGTATATGGCCTTTATGCGTAATGTGGCTGACGATCTTTCGTTTATGGACTGGCTGTTTGGCAGGGTTGATCCCATCGAGCAGAAGATGACTGATGAAGATGCATACTGGGGCGCAAATCTGGCGATACTTGAGATGATGAAAAGCGGTACTACCTGTTTTAATGATATGCAGATGAATATCATGCAGACTACCCGCGCCGTAAAGGAAAGCGGGATGAGAGCGGTGATAAGCCGCGGCCTGGTAGGCAGCGGAAATGATGAGGCCGGTTCGAGCCGTTTGAAGCAGGCGTATGAAGAAAGGGACGCTTTTAAGGATTGCGACAGGCTTACTTTCCGCCTGGGACCGCATGCGCCATATACCTGCGATGAAGCTTTCCTTCGCATCGTGGCAGAGGAAGCAAAAAAGAATGATATGGGCATCCATATGCATTTATCCGAGAGCAGGACAGAGATAGAAAACTGCCAAAAGACCTATGGCTGCAGTCCGATAGAACTGGCAGAGCGCTGCGGGCTGTTTGAACGTCCGTTTATCGCTGCGCATTGTGTTCAGATAGATGAAAAAGACATGGATATACTGGCAAAGCATAATGTAAGCGTTGTGACTAATCCTGCCAGCAATATGAAGCTGGGCAATGGGTTTGCGCCTGTGCCGGAAATGATGGAGAAGGGCATCAATGTATGTCTGGGCACGGACGGTGCAGCCAGCAATAATTCGCTTAATCTGATTCATGAGATGAGTCTGCTGGCGTTGATCCATAAGGGGACTCATTTAAGTCCTCAGTGTGTGAGTGCGCAGGAAGTCTTCAGGATGGCTACGATAAACGGCGCCAGGGCTCTGTCGCTGGATAAGATATGCGGATCCATAGAAGCCGGAAAAAAAGCCGATCTGGTGATCATGGATCTGAAACGTCCGTCGATGTGGCCTAAGAATAATCCTGTGGCCGCTCTTTCTTATTCGGCAAACGGATTTGAGACCGATACTGTGATCATAGACGGCAGGATAACGATGGAAGGCGGAAGAGTGCTTACTTTGGATGAAGAGAGGATATATTACGAAACAGAAAAGATAATGGAACGCATAGGATAGTGAGAGTATCCCCGCCGCAAGGCGGAATAAAGCAATAAAAAAAGCCCCGCCGTTTGGCGGGGCTGAATTTTTATTTAACCAACAACTTTCTTTACTGCCTCGATAACACGATCGGCCTGGAAAGGCTTTACGATGAAATCCTTTGCTCCGGACTGAATAGCTTCGATAACCATTGCCTGCTGACCCATAGCGGAGCACATGATCACCTTTGCGCCGCC